>NZ_JBBNJW010000026.1:0-635 GCF_040093305.1 Collinsella sp. CLA-AA-H302 | reverse complement strand
CGCGGGTTCCCGGTCCGACCGGGCCGCGCGGCAAGGAGATATATTGCCAGACCGGAGGGGCGCCGGGGGCGGGAATCCCGTACTCCATATTTTGTTCACAAATGAATTAGCTGGCTCCGAGTTGCTCAGAGTCACACATTTGGTCATAAACCATGGACAGACCGTATGACCTCGGGAATCTTGCTGTCCACTGTAGACATAGCATCTTTATACCCTCGTCGGTCTCTGCTAGTTAGCTCGTCATAAATAGAAGGACAACGTTAACAAACCTATAAAACGCCAGCGGGGGCTCTATCACTAATTAGATAGAGCCCCCGCTGGCGGAGTGTATTTGATTGAAACAATACCCCTTAACTGATTTACTGGAAATAAGGAGCAAAAGAACCGTCCGGATATACGTGGCGACAGAACCCTAGAGTCGACTGAGCGCCAACAGAAAGCGACATAAACAAAAAGATCGGCTCTACCCCAACGCAGATGACAACGATGACCTCGACTAACGTCAATCCGAGCACTCCTAAAACGGATAGGGCAAATATCGCATATAACGCAAAAAAGGGGGAGGCCGCGTGGCCTCCCCCTTCTGCAGTTTCGATGACGGCTCGGTGCCGTCCACCGGTCAGCGGCGCCCTGGC
>NZ_JBBNJW010000025.1:0-795 GCF_040093305.1 Collinsella sp. CLA-AA-H302 | reverse complement strand
CAGCGCCTGCCTGCTCACGCTGCTGCACCGCCCCAGCAGGCTGCAGCTCGCGCTGCCGCTCGCGGCGAAGGACGCCGAGAGCGTGGCGGCGGCGCTCGCGGGCGTGCGCTCGGTGCTGGGCGCCGGCGGCATGGGGAGGGTCTTCCGCGCCGTGCTCACCGACAACGGCGCCGAGTTCTCCGACGAGGGCGCGATCGCCGCGCTGATCGGCGAGGGGCCGGGCGAGACGAGGCTGTTCTACTGCGACCCCGGGCGCAGCGACCAGAAGGGCGCCTGCGAGCGCAACCACGTCGAGATCAGGAAGCTGCCGCCCAAGGGCCGCGGCCTCAGGTTCGACAGGCTGGTCCCGGCGGACCTGTCGCTCGCGATGTCGCACGTGAACTCCGAGCCCCGCGGCGCGCTCGGCTTCGCGACGCCCGCCCGCGCCTTCCGGGCGATGCTCGGCGGCGACGCCGTGGTGCTGCTGGAGGCGTACGGCGTCGAGGACGTGCCCGTCGGCGAGCTCGACCTGACGCCGGGGCTCATCGCGCGGGCGCGCGCAGAGAGGGGCGATGCCCCGCTGTCCTAGCCTGAGGGAAAACGGAATAGGCTGACCGACCGTTCGGCTGAGTCTGGGAAGAGGTGCCGGGCGGCGGGCGGAGCATGGCCACCGGACCCATCGAAACACATCTCCACCGTTCCTTCAACTGGGAAAACGGCGCCCCCGGGCCCCGGGAGGGGCCGCGGGAGCGTTCGGCTAGGTGCGGGAACGGCCTATTTGCTCAATGTGTTCGGCTGAGATCGGAAATCAACCCT
>NZ_JBBNJW010000024.1:0-1147 GCF_040093305.1 Collinsella sp. CLA-AA-H302 | reverse complement strand
AACATTCCGCACTGATATTTTCTGTATTGAAGACGTCGATGATGCACCCGTATACCATTGACGTCGACACCATCAGATGCGGACCGCGCGGTGACCCCACATTCCGCTGGCGCCCACAGGGCTGCCCTCGTTTCCTGACATGTCCCGCGCGGGCCGCGGCGAGCCGAGACCGCCGCATGACCTAATAGGAGCATGGAGCGATACCGCGGACCCGAACAACCGCATTCTATCGCGCCCCGTCAGTGTGCCGTCTGCCCGGTCCAGGCGAGCACGGAAAGAACGGAGCGAGACATGAGAACCGAATCGACACCCGGCGCACGCGGGCCGGTCTTCTGCGGGGTCGACACCCACGCCGACACGCACTGGCTGTGCGTCCTCGACTGGAGGGGCCGCAAGGTCCTGTCCCGCCAGTTCCCCGCCGACGCGGCGGGCTACGAGGCGCTCGCCGGGGCGATCGCGGCGGCCGGGGAGCCGGCCTGCGTCGCGATGGAGGGGACATCGTCCTACGGGGCGGGCCTCACCAGGCACCTCGCGTCGCTGGGGATGCCCGTGCGCGAGGCGCTCTCCCCGGCGAGGATGCAGAGGAGGCGCCCGGGGCAGGGAAAGTGCGACGAGGCGGATGCGGAGAGGGCCGCCCGCGCGGCGATGTCCGGCTCAAAGCTCGGGACCCCCAAGAGCCAGGACGGGTGGGTCGACGGGGTGCGCTGCATGCTCGCGGCGCGCTCCGGGGCGGTGAAGGCGCGGACCTCGGCGATAAACACCGCGAGGTCGCTGCTCACCACCGCGCCGGAGGGGCTCAGGTCGAGGTTCCGCGGCATGGGAGGGCCGAGGCTGATGGAGGAACTCCCCTCCGTGCGCGCCGAGGGCGCGCTGGGCGCCGCGCTCGGCGCGCTGGCGGACCTGTGGGAGGCGGCGCGCGACGCGGCGCTCGACATGGAGCGCGCGATCGAGGCGTCCCTGGAGGAGAACTGCCCCGCGCTGCTGGCGATGTACGGGTGCGGGCCCGTGAGCGCGGCCAAGCTCGCGGTCGCGGCCGGGGACAACCCGGGCAGGCTGCGCTCCGAGGCGTCGTTCGCGGCGATATGCGGGGCCTGCCCCATCCCCGCCTCGAGCGGCAAGACCGTGAGGCACAGGCTCAACAGGGGCG
>NZ_JBBNJW010000023.1:0-2128 GCF_040093305.1 Collinsella sp. CLA-AA-H302 | reverse complement strand
CGCCGCTGACCGGTGGACGGCACCGAGCCGTCTGATGACTTGAAGAAGGGGGAGGCCTCGCGGCCTCCCCCTTTTTTTGCGTTAAAAGGCGACATTCTCTATTTAATTAAATCAATCCTATCATCCGCCGGTGAATATAAACGTTCACCGTTCTGTGGCTGGTTCTCTGTTCTCAATGGACTAATATTTGCTTTAGCGCACTGCTGCGCTTGTCCTGTTTTACACGGGTCGTTTTATTGATTGTGACGGAAGGACTCACATGGCAGATGTTCATGAGCTGCTTGATACTTGGATTGCCAATGTCAAGGACGAGGAGCTCCTCGCTGAGCTCAACACGATGAAGGAGCAGGGTGATGAGGACGCCATCACCGACGCTTTCTTCCAGAATCTCGCCTTCGGTACTGCCGGTCTTCGCGGCACTATCGGTGCAGGCACCAACCGTATGAATATCTATACGGTCGGTCGCGCGACGCAGGGTTTTGCTGACTATCTCAATGCGACCTTCGAGCATCCGACGGTAGCCATCGCTCGCGATAGCCGCAATAAGGGTGAACTGTTCGTTAAGACGACGGCTGCCATTCTTGCAGCAAACGGTGTGACTGCCCTCGTGTATCCCAAGATTTCTCCTGTGCCGACGCTCTCCTGGGCAGTCCGTGATCTTAAGTGCTCCGGTGGCATTTGCATGACTGCTAGTCATAACCCGGCGCCGTATAACGGCTATAAGGCCTATGGCCCCGACGGCTGCCAGATCACCAGCGAGGCCGCCGATGCAATTTCTAAGGCTATCGCCGAGACAGATACGTTCACCGGCGTGAAGTCCATGGACTTCGATGAGGCTCTTGAGCAGGGTCTGGTCAAATGGATCGATGACTCGTGCCTCGAGCGTTATTACGACGCCGTTCTCGCGCGCGGCGTTACGAATCTTTCTGCCGAGGAGATCGCTGGCGCTCCGCTTAAGCTTGTCTATACGCCGCTGAATGGTACCGGCCTCATTCCCGTCACCACGGTGCTCGAGCGCGCTGGCATCACTGATGTCACGGTTGTTCCCGAGCAGAAGGAACCTAACGGCGATTTCCCGACCTGCCCGTATCCTAACCCCGAGATCCGACAGGCCATGCAGAAGGGCATCGATCTCTGCGAGCAGGTTCACCCCGATCTGCTGCTTGCAACCGATCCTGACGCCGACCGTGTTGGCGTTGCTGTCAAGAATGGTGATGACTACCTGCTGCTGACCGGCAACGAGATGGGCGTCCTACTGCTCGACTATATTTGCAAGACCCGTGCCGCCCGCGGCGAGGATCTCACCAAGAAGGTCGCGGTTACTACTATCGTTTCTTCCGCCATGGTCGATGCACTGGCCGAGGAGTATGGCTTTGAGCTCCGTCGCTGCCTGACGGGCTTCAAGTACATCGGCGACATCATTACCTCGCTTTCCGATGCTGGCGAAGTCGATCGCTTTATCTTCGGTTTTGAGGAGAGCTACGGCTATCTGGCCGGCGACCATGTGCGCGACAAGGACGCCGTGAGCACTTCGTTGCTGATTTGCCAGATGGCTCAGTATTACAAGCTGCAGGGTAAGAACCTGGCCGACGCGATGCACGAGCTGTACGAGAAGTATGGCTACTATCACAACAAGACGATTTCGCTGAGCTATCCGGGTGCTGAGGGCGCGGCAAAGATGTCCGGCATCATGGCCGGTCTGCGCGAGAACCCGCCTGCGGAGCTCGCCGATTCTAAGATTGAGGCCGTCGTGGATTACAACACCTGCGTGAACGGCCTGCCGAAGGCTAATGTCATTGAGTTCGATCTCGAGGGTGGCAACAAGGGTATTGTTCGTCCTTCCGGCACCGAGCCCAAGATCAAGCTGTACATCTTCGCTAAGGGCGCGGATGCCGCCGAGGCTGATGCAGCACTTGACGCGATTGAGGAGTCCGGTCGAAAGCTGTTGGCCTAAGGTTTTGAAAGCCTATTTCTATAGATAGACGAAAGAGGGGATCTCGGAAACGAGGTCCCCTCTTATATTTAGCTAGCAAGCCGAGAGTCCTTATATGTGTAGGAAATGTGTACGCCCAGATTCCCGCCCCCGGCGCCCCTCCGGTCTGGCAATATATCTCCTTGCCGCGCGGCC
>NZ_JBBNJW010000022.1:0-2988 GCF_040093305.1 Collinsella sp. CLA-AA-H302 | reverse complement strand
GGTGCTGTGCCACGAAAAGGGCCTATCTACTACGTTTTGGTCACAGGGGTCGACCATAGCCGACTTTTTCGAAAATCGGCAAGCTTTCTACCTGCGGTTTTGTTTTTGCAAATTCCGGGATGGTCGAAGGTGGCCGGTTTAACGTAGTAGATGGCCGCATTTCGTGGCAAACGGTCCGACCCAAGACCCAAGGCAGCCAACCTCGAATGGCCATTCTCGAAGTTGCGGTGGAATACGGACTGAATTGGCCCCTTAAAGGCAAAAACACTCCGTATTCCACCGCAACTTATAGGGAGATAGGCCTTAGAGGCGAGCGAGGTCATAGGCTTGTGCGGCTGACTCGCCGGCGCAGATAAGGTTGGCTGTGGCTTCTTGCGGATCGAGTGCCCGCTCCAGGTCCACGGGCTTGCGACAGATCGGCAGGACAAGGTCGATGCCCTGCTCGTACACCGCATCCAGGTTGTCGGCACGACCGCCCACGACGGCAACAACCGGCTTGCCATATCGCTTGGCACGGCGGGCCACGCCCACCGGCGCCTTGCCGGCGGCGGATTGCTCGTCCATATTGCCCTCGCCCGTTATGACCAGGTCGACATCGCGTACACGCTCGTCAAACCCCACGAGATCGAGCACTGTCTCCACGCCCGAACGCAACTCGGCACCGAGCGCCAGCAGCGCGGCGCCCAGGCCGCCGGCGGCACCGGCACCGGGCACGCCGAGCACCGAGCCGAACGTCCGTGCACCCTCGGGCACGCGCAGCAGCCCCTGGGCCCGAGCCTCGACAATTGCCGTATCGAGCAGACGACCGTAGCCGACCATCCGACTGTCGCACCTGCTCAGCGCCTCGGCGTCACCCGTCGGCAAGCCTTTCTGCCCACCAAACACCGCCAATGCGCCCCGACGCCCCACGAGCGGATTCTCGACATCCGAAAGCACAACGATACGAGCGTCATCCAAAGCCTGAAGCGCTGGCGCCAAATCAACGCTCGCCACCTGCTCAAGGCCTGCAAGACCGGGGGCGATATCGCAGCCCCGATCATCGACCACACGCGCGCCCAGCGCCTGCAGCATGCCGGCGCCACCGTCGTTGGTGGCACTGCCGCCCAAACCAATATAGAGTGTCTTTGCGCCCTTGCGAACCGCGCGAAGCATGAGCTCGCCCACGCCATAGGTTGTAGCAGCCAGCGCCGACGACTCCGTGCAAGGCGAATACCCAATGCCAGCCGCCTCGGCCATCTCGATGACCGCGGACTCGCGCTCGACATCAACTAGCATCCGGGCAGACGCGCTCTTGCCCAAGGGACCTGCTACCTCGCAGGTCACAACCTCACCGCCGCACGCGGCAATGGCGTCGAGCGTTCCCTCGCCGCCGTCTGCCAGCAGCAATGTGCACACCTCGGCATCGGGCCAAACGCGGCGCACGCCTTCGGCAACGACCTCCTCTGCCTGCGCGCTCGAAACGCTACCCTTAAAGGAGTCGATCGCCAACAGCACACGGCGGGGCCGGCGGCACGCGGCACCAAAATCGACCACCTCAACGGCGATTTCTTCGGCACACGCGAGCGCCTCGGCATGAGCGGCATGTGCCTCAAGATCGGCCCCACAACCGCAGACAGCACCATCGGTGTCACGCAGCCCACTAAAATAGCCGCTCAACACCTCACGACACTCGTCTGCCAGCACGCCGGCGGTCACATTAAACCGATGATTCAGGCGCGAGTCGGCATTCAAATCGTATAGGGATCCCAACGCACCCGCCTTGGCGTCGCTCGCGCCATACACGCAGCGCCCCACGCGCGCGTTGACCATAAGCCCCGCGCACATGCAGCAGGGTTCGAGCGTCACGTAGACCGTACAGTCGGAAAGGCGCCAGCGGCCAAGCGCCTGGGCAGCGGCGCACAGGGCCGCGAACTCTGCATGCGCCGAAGGGTCCTGGTCGAGCTCGCGACGATTATGCGCCCTCGCGACGATCTCGCCGTCGCGCACCACTACGGCTCCGATGGGCACCTCGCCCACCGCCGCGGCGGCTCGCGCCTCCGCCAACGCCTCGCGCATGAACTTCTCGTCGATTTCGGTGATCGTCATCGTTCGCCTTCCCTGTTGCAAATTCAAAACGATGCTATCATTACGACTCACGGAGAGATGGCAGAGCGGTTGAATGCGGCGGTCTTGAAAACCGTTGAGCGCGAGAGCGTTCCGGGGGTTCGAATCCCCCTCTCTCCGCCACTTTTAGTGATGCACCGGTGTCATGGTCCGCTCGAACAGCGCATCGACCACGTCGGCCATCTCGGGTCGACGCTCAAGATCGTGGCCCGATTCCCACCATATCGTGAAAAGTCGAATAATACCGCCGGCGACAAACTCAGACGTCGTCTCGAGTGACACGGGGGCCAGGGCATCCTCGGCAAGCACGTTCATCACACGCTCGCGGATGGAGCGGGCAATGCGGTCGCAAATAACGTTGGTCAGCATTCCCGACATGCTGCTCGCCAAAATGTTGTCCATGAGCTGCTCATGGGCCAGAATCAGGTCCATGGCATCGTCCAAAATCGCGTGCCGGAGCGCGCGCACGTCCTCGGCAGACACTGTGCCGGCCTCATCGGGCTGTTTTTGCGGCAAGCCGGACATGAGCTCATCGATATAAAAGGCAAAGTAATCGTTCTTGTCGCGAAAGTGCTTGTAGAACGTCGTGCGGCGAATCATGGCGCGGTCGCACAGCATGGCAACCGTCAGGTCCTCAAAACGATGCTCCTCGAGAAGCTCGGTGAAAGCATCGAACAGGGCACGGTAGGTTTTCTTAATGCGAAGGTCCACTGGTATCGCCATCCTCAGGGCAAAGACAACACTCGTCAATCTGTCGCATATCTTACACCTGTACCTCGCGCGTTTTACCCCGGTGCCGACCCCGCCGAGGTTGATTTCCGATCTCAGCCGAACACATTGAGCAAATAGGCCGTTCCCGCACCTAGCCGAACGCTCCCGCGGCCC
>NZ_JBBNJW010000021.1:0-5206 GCF_040093305.1 Collinsella sp. CLA-AA-H302 | reverse complement strand
AGGCGTGCACCTTGAGAACCGGATACTGCGAGGATGGACACATTCAGTGTCGCATCCGGGCAGACATCGAACCATTTGAAATGGTCTAACTTGGATTTGTTTTTCGCAAGGCCGCCGAGAGGCGGCCCCGAGAAATTCCTTTTCCTATACAGAACCATATGAATCGAACGGAACCGATCAGCGATGAACTGAGAGGACCGGACGGGCTCGAAGCCCAGATATTTTGGACGGAGAGTTCGATCCTGGCTCAGGATGAACGCTGGCGGCGCGCCTAACACATGCAAGTCGAACGGCACCTATCTTCGGATAGAAGCGAGTGGCGAACGGCTGAGTAACACGTGGAGAACCTGCCCCCTCCCCCGGGATAGCCGCCCGAAAGGACGGGTAATACCGGATACCCCGGGGTGCCGCATGGCACCCCGGCTAAAGCCCCGACGGGAGGGGATGGCTCCGCGGCCCATCAGGTAGACGGCGGGGTGACGGCCCACCGTGCCGACAACGGGTAGCCGGGTTGAGAGACCGACCGGCCAGATTGGGACTGAGACACGGCCCAGACTCCTACGGGAGGCAGCAGTGGGGAATCTTGCGCAATGGGGGGAACCCTGACGCAGCGACGCCGCGTGCGGGACGGAGGCCTTCGGGTCGTAAACCGCTTTCAGCAGGGAAGAGTCAAGACTGTACCTGCAGAAGAAGCCCCGGCTAACTACGTGCCAGCAGCCGCGGTAATACGTAGGGGGCGAGCGTTATCCGGATTCATTGGGCGTAAAGCGCGCGTAGGCGGCCCGGCAGGCCGGGGGTCGAAGCGGGGGGCTCAACCCCCCGAAGCCCCCGGAACCTCCGCGGCTTGGGTCCGGTAGGGGAGGGTGGAACACCCGGTGTAGCGGTGGAATGCGCAGATATCGGGTGGAACACCGGTGGCGAAGGCGGCCCTCTGGGCCGAGACCGACGCTGAGGCGCGAAAGCTGGGGGAGCGAACAGGATTAGATACCCTGGTAGTCCCAGCCGTAAACGATGGACGCTAGGTGTGGGGGGACGATCCCCCCGTGCCGCAGCCAACGCATTAAGCGTCCCGCCTGGGGAGTACGGCCGCAAGGCTAAAACTCAAAGGAATTGACGGGGGCCCGCACAAGCAGCGGAGCATGTGGCTTAATTCGAAGCAACGCGAAGAACCTTACCAGGGCTTGACATATGGGTGAAGCGGGGGAGACCCCGTGGCCGAGAGGAGCCCATACAGGTGGTGCATGGCTGTCGTCAGCTCGTGTCGTGAGATGTTGGGTTAAGTCCCGCAACGAGCGCAACCCCCGCCGCGTGTTGCCATCGGGTGATGCCGGGAACCCACGCGGGACCGCCGCCGTCAAGGCGGAGGAGGGCGGGGACGACGTCAAGTCATCATGCCCCTTATGCCCTGGGCTGCACACGTGCTACAATGGCCGGTACAGAGGGATGCCACCCCGCGAGGGGGAGCGGATCCCGGAAAGCCGGCCCCAGTTCGGATTGGGGGCTGCAACCCGCCCCCATGAAGTCGGAGTTGCTAGTAATCGCGGATCAGCATGCCGCGGTGAATGCGTTCCCGGGCCTTGTACACACCGCCCGTCACACCACCCGAGTCGTCTGCACCCGAAGTCGCCGGCCCAACCGCAAGGGGGGAGGCGCCGAAGGTGTGGAGGGTGAGGGGGGTGAAGTCGTAACAAGGTAGCCGTACCGGAAGGTGCGGCTGGATCACCTCCTTTCTAGGGAGATACATTCTTAGAGAGATCAACTTAACTCGAATAGAGGGCAGGAGCCCGTCCGGTCGATGTCTTCCCGGAGGAAGTCCCCGCAGCACCCGGTCCCCGGGGTCGCACCCGCGTACCTTGAGAGCCGCATAGCGATAGGAGAGAGATGGAAGATCCAATTCTTCCAGACTCGATTCTTTTCTGCGATTAAATCAAAGAATGATAGCAATCATTCATCCGATCCAAACAAGAATTCACTTATATATGAGTGAGGAGCATCTGATCGCGAGCACAGTCAAGACTGTGCCGCGGTATGAGATACCCGAATTGCGACATACGAGCGCTATTCATGATATCGATTAATTTTTATTAGCGACACGTGGATATCCCGCGGGCCCGAGAGCGGTCCCGCAAGATACCACGGGCGCACGGCGGATGCCTTGGCACAGGGAGCCGATGAAGGACGCGGCAAGCTGCGATAATCCCCGGCGAGGAGCACACATCCTTCGACCCGGGGGTCTCCGAATGGGCGAACCCATCCACAGCAGTGTGGATATCCCCACCCCGAACACATAGGGGCGGGGAGGACAACCCGGGGAACTGAAACATCTAAGTACCCGGAGGAGAGGAAATCAATCTCGAGACTCCCCGAGTAGCGGCGAGCGAAAGGGGACCGATGGCCAAACCGTCGAGCGGGCGTACCCGGCAGGGGTTCCGCCGGCGGGGTTGCAGGGCCGCGCATCCGGGGGCTGCCGCCCCCGGGCGCAGGTCCGGCTGGGGAGCGGAACGGCATGGGAGGGCCGGCCGCAGCGGGTGACAGCCCCGTACGCGAACCCAGACCGGACGGCGCGACGCGGTCCCTGAGTAGGGCCGGGCACGTGAAACCCGGTCCGAACCTGGGTGGACCACCATCCAAGCCTGAGTACTACCCTGTGACCGATAGCGCACCAGTACCGTGAGGGAAAGGTGAAAAGCACCCCGGGAGGGGAGTGAAACAGTACCTGAAACCGTGCGCCCACGAGCAGTCGGAGCACCCTTCGGGGTGTGACGGCGTGCCTTTTGTAGAATGAGCCAGCGAGTCGCTGGCGCGGGGCGAGGTTAACCGAAAGGGAGCCGTAGCGAAAGCGAGCCTTAACAGGGCGACTTGAGTCCCGCGCCGCGGACGCGAAGCCGGGTGAGCTATCCGTGGGCAGGCTGAAGCGGGGGTAAGACCCCGTGGAGGGCCGAACGCACGTCGGTTGAAAACGGCGGCGATGACCTGCGGATAGGGGTGAAAGGCCAATCAAACCCGGAGATATCTCGTTCTCCCCGAAATAGCTTTAGGGCTAGCGTCGCGCGTTCACCGCCGGAGGTAGAGCACCGGATGGACGAGGGGGCTTCGCCGCCTACCGAATCCAACCGAACTCCGAATGCCGGCGGCCCAGAGCGCGGCAGTCAGAGCATGTGGGCTAAGCTGTGTGCTCGAGAGGGAAACAGCCCGGACCGCCCGCTAAGGTCCCCAAGTTCCAGCCGAGTGGCAAAGGATGTGCGTCCGCCCAGACAACCAGGATGTTGGCTTAGAAGCAGCCATCCATTCAAAGAGTGCGTAACAGCTCACTGGTCGAGTGGACATGCGCCGACAATACACGGGGCTAAGCTGGACACCGAAGCGGCGGGATTTTGATTTTCAGAATCGGTAGGGGAGCTTCCCATGGGCGGCGAAGCCGCCGGGCGACCGGCGGTGGAGCGCATGGGAGTGAGAATGCTGGCATGAGTAGCGAGAGACGAGAGAGTAACTCGTCCGCCGTGAACCCGAGGTTTCCTGGGCAAGGCTAATCCTCCCAGGGTCAGTCGGGGGCTAAGGCGAGGCCGGAAGGCGTAGCCGACGCGCAGCAGGCAGACATTCCTGCACCGCGCACGCGGCGCTACGACCGACGGGGCGACGGATGGGGGTGGCTCGGCGGGGTTCTGGACGTCCCCGTGATGGAGCGCGGCCCGCGGACCAGGGAAATCCGGTCCGCACGAGGGCGAGGCTCCGGACGAAGCACTTAAGCGAAGCGAGTGAGCCCGAGGTCCCTAGAAAAACCCCTAGGCAGGCGCGTGCGCGCCCGTACCGCAAACCGACACAGGTGGGTGGGTAGAACATACCGAGGCGATCGGGTCAACCATGGTCAAGGAACTCGGCACAATGGCCCCGTAACTTCGGGAGAAGGGGTGCCCGCGCGTACGTGAACCGGCTTGCCCGGGGAGCGGAGGCGGGCCGCAGTGGAGAGGCCCAAGCGACTGTTTACCAAAAACACAGGACTCTGCAGAAGCCGCAAGGCGACGTATAGGGTCTGACGCCTGCCCGGTGCCGGAAGGTCACGCGGAGGAGTTAGCCGCAAGGCGAAGCCCCGAAGCCAAGCCCCGGTAAACGGCGGCCGTAACTATAACGGTCCTAAGGTAGCGAAATTCCTTGTCGGGTAAGTTCCGACCTGCACGAAAGGCGCAACGACTTGGGCGCTGTCTCGACCATGGACCCGGTGAAATTGCACTGGTCGTGAAGATGCGACTTACCCGCGGAAGGACGGAAAGACCCCGTGAACCTTCACTGCAGCTTGGCATTGGCCGCTGGTCCCGCGTGTAGAGGATAGGCAGGAGGCATCGATCCGGAGGCGCCAGCCCCCGGGGAGCCGCCCTTGGAATACTGCCCTCGCGCGACCGGCGTCCTAACCCGAGGCCGTCAACCGGCTCGGGGACCGTGCCAGGCGGGCAGTTTGACTGGGGCGGTCGCCTCCTAAAGGGTAACGGAGGCGCGCGAAGGTCCGCTCGGGACGGTCGGCAACCGTCCTTTTGAATGCAAGAGTACAAGCGGGCTTGACTGCGAGGCCCACAAGCCGAGCAGGTGCGAAAGCAGGCTCTAGTGATCCGGCGGCCCCGAGTGGGTGGGCCGTCGCTCAACGGATAAAAGGTACTCCGGGGATAACAGGCTGATCTTGCCCAAGAGTCCACATCGACGGCAAGGTTTGGCACCTCGATGTCGGCTCATCGCATCCTGGGGCTGGAGCAGGTCCCAAGGGTACGGCTGTTCGCCGTTTAAAGCGGTACGCGAGCTGGGTTCAGAACGTCGTGAGACAGTTCGGTCCCTATCCTCCGTGGGCGCAGGAGAATCGATGGAGGCTGCCCCCAGTACGAGAGGACCGGGGTGGACGCACCTCCGGTGAACCGGTTGTCGACCAACGGCACGGCCGGGTAGCCGCGTGCGGCGCGGATAACCGCTGAAGGCATCTAAGCGGGAAGCCGTTCCAGGGATTAGTTCTCCTTCCGGTAAGGGCCCAGGTAGACTACCTGGTCGATAGACGGCAGGTGCAAGGGCGGCGACGTCCTCAGCCGAGCCGCACTAATCGCCCGAGCTCTTCCGGAACCGCACCTCGCGGCCCGCGGGACTGAGCGCTCATGCGCGCGGTCCGGGCACGAGGATGCCCCCGAGTCATCTCCCCTATGCGCCATGCGGCCCCCAGGGCACGTAGATG
>NZ_JBBNJW010000020.1:0-18936 GCF_040093305.1 Collinsella sp. CLA-AA-H302 | reverse complement strand
ATGTCAATTCTGGTCTAACAGAGCCAATATTTTTTCCCATACCACTCAGTTTTGGGGGTCTCGACGATTTCGGAGTAGCTGAGCAGGAACAGCTTATCGTCCGTCACGGTTACAGTAGAGTCTCCGATCTTCCCATCGACATTGTTCGTGAGCTTCTTGACGGTCTTGACCTTGGACTGGAACTCGGACGGCATCAGGTTCCAAATCTCGCCGGAGTTCATCTTCGAACGGAGCTCCGACTTCTCCCAGCCGCCAACATTGGTTTCGGTCGCATTCATGCGCGACCTGATATCCGTCGAGGTGGTGAGGAACGTCAGTCCCGCCTTGCCGCTACCATCGGCCAGGTCATCGTGGTTGATGCCGATGATGAGATACCTCATCGTCTTCCCGTTGGTGAGCTTTACCGACCAGGTGGTTTTTGCGACCATGGCCGCTTTCGCCTTGGCGTAAACCACAGAAGACGTGCCGTTCTTGGCGATGTCGGTTGCCGCCGCCTTCTGCTCGTCTAACGTCCAGTCTTTGGCCTCCTTCTGGGCTACGGTCTTCATCGCCTCGCGGTACGCCTTTTCCTCGGCACTCATGAAGTTGTCGCCGTCGGTGACGGAGTCGACTGTGTTCGTCACCTGGTTGAACTGGTTGCGGATGGCACCGGCCACGCCGGGCCCCGCGAACACGATCACCAGACCGATGACGGCGATGATCAGGACGTACTCGATGATTGATTGCCCCCGGAGGCGGGTATTCCTAGGAGATACCCCCCCCCGAAGGTTGTTTGCCGCTGCATGCATATACGGCACTCCCTTCGTATAAGGGTCTGATATTGCATACGGGAGCGTACGATGCGATATCTGAGACACGTTTTGTCTTGCCGCAGCGGCAAATCACGCCTACAGCATCCAGTCGAACCAGTCCTTGCCGAGCGTCTGGCGCATATTCCCGACCTACATCTCGGTATGGGCGCCGTTCCCGTCGATGACGGTGTCCAAGCTCCGACTCTGGGAATTACCGTCTTGATGTCACCCGCGGTCGAGGTACTGCTGACGAACTATGAACCAGAGTGATGGGGGGCTGTCTGCTCTTCAGAACGTCCTCCCCTTCCCCCTAGCACCGGCCTTTCAGAGGCTATCTGAGACCTGTTCTCGATATTGCCCCGAACCCCGTAGGAATATTCTCAGAAATGGCCGCATTTCAGTTCTGAACGGCTCTGCCGGCATCAATCTCCTTCACGCCCGCGCGTCATATGCATTTGTAAAAAAGCTGAGCGCCCGATTGTCTTGAACCGTGATTTTCGGGCGTTTCGCTAACGTACCAATCGCGCAAGTAGACGAAATAGGTAGACCCAGGCAAGATTCCTTCGCGTATGTAGACCAAACAGACGAAGTAGTTTGCGTATGCGGAATCAATAGATTGACGAAATGTGGAATCGCAATGGAGGGGGGATCCATTAAAACCACGATTCTACAAAACCGCAGGTAGATAGGCATGTCCTTATTAGCTAAAAAACAGTCGTTGATTCTTTTTTGATTACCTTGTTGATTCCTAATAAAAAAAGGTCAGGCACTAGGTGCCTGACCTGCAAACTTCTGGTCGGGACGACTGGATTCGAACCAGCGACCCCTTGACCCCCAGTCAAGTGCGCTACCAAGCTGCGCCACGTCCCGAAGCTTTTGTTTGTTGCTCTGCTTTCGCTCGCAACAGGGAGTATGTTAACCCGAAACTTTGTCCTTGTGCAAGAACTTTTTTACAAATTTTGAAGCAAGTCCAAAATTGTATCTGCGAGCTGGGGTTTTGTTAGTACGGGTAGTTCTTGCGTACCCGCTATGCTCACGATCCAAGCCTTGTTGGTGTCGGTTCCAAAGCCCGAATCGGCGCGTGAGACATCGTTGGCGATAATGGCATCGCAGCCTTTGCGGGTCAATTTGCGCTCGGCGTACTCGACGACGTTATCAGTCTCGGCTGCAAAGCCGATTACGAGGCGATCGCCCTTTTGGCGTGAAAGTTCGGCCAAGATGTCAACGGTCTCGACGAGCTCGATTCGATCCAGGCGCTCGTTGGCCTTTTTGAGCTTATGTTCCGCCGGGGCCGCCGGCGTGTAGTCGGCGACGGCGGCGGCGCAAACGGCCGCGTCGGCCGTCTGGAAGGCGCTCAGCGCTGCCTTGAGCATTTCTGAGGCGGTCTGTACGTGCACGCACTCCACACCGCGGGGAACGTCGAGCGATGTCGGTCCCAGCACGAGCGTGACGACGGCACCGCGACGTGCGGCCTCCCCCGCCAGGGCGATACCCATCTTGCCCGACGACCGATTGCCGATAAAGCGCACGGGATCGATCGGCTCATGCGTGGGGCCGGCAGTGATGACGATGCGCTTGCCCGCCAGGTCTTGTTGCACGGGATTGAGCACCTCGCAGACGGCCTCGACGATGTCCTCGGGCTCGCTCATGCGCCCCGTGTCCACGTCGCCGCAGGCAAGGTAGCCGCTGCCGGGTCCCACCACATGGACATCGTGCTCGCGCAACGTGGCCATGTTGGCCTGCGTCGCCGGCGCCTTCCACATGCCATTGTTCATGGCCGGCGCGATCACGACGGGCCGCGGCGTC
Source organism: Collinsella sp. CLA-AA-H302 (assembly GCF_040093305.1). Taxonomy (NCBI): domain Bacteria; kingdom Bacillati; phylum Actinomycetota; class Coriobacteriia; order Coriobacteriales; family Coriobacteriaceae; genus Collinsella; species Collinsella sp. CLA-AA-H302. The sequence goes on along the minus strand of NZ_JBBNJW010000020.1, from coordinate 16,339 downwards.
GCAAGCAGCGTGGTGGAGATGAGGTCGTCGGCGATGCCGTTGGCCATCTTGGCGATGATATTGGCCGTCGCGGGCGCCACGACCACCAGATCGGGCTCCTGCGCAAGCGAGATATGGTGGATGGGGTCAGACGGGTCGTCGAATAGCCCAACCGCGACCGGCTCATTGGTGAGCGCGCGGAACGTGAGCGGGCCCACGAACTCCGTGGCATGCTCGCTCATAACGACTTTGACACGTGCGCCGCGCTTTTGCAGCAGGCGCACGATATTGCACGACTTATAGGCGGCGATCCCGCCGGTAATGCCCAGCAGGATCGTTTTTCCCTCAAGTTGCATTGAATTGTTGGATGCCGCCGTCATAGCTAGGCTTCCTTGCTCGGGAGCACCAGGAGGCGGTGGCAGTACGGACAGTGCGTAATCTCGCTACCGTCGTGGTTGAGGTCGCTCATGGACGATGCCTGCAGCGCGGTGTGGCAGACCGTGGGGATGTTGCCCTGGATGGTCTCGACGGCCAAGCCGCGGAACTGCTTGAGCAGACGCTCGTAGTCGGTGAGCACGTCGGCCGGCAGCGTGGCGGCAAGAGCGGTGCGCTCCTTAGTGGCGGCTTCGATCTGAGCCTGCAGGTCGGCAGCCTTGGCGCGGGCGGCCTTGGTATCGGCCTTCACGCCCTCCTCGAACTTGGCGATGATGGCCTGCGCGCGGGTCTCGCGGTCGAGCGCCTCTTTGTGGGCGACAACGACATCCTTGCGGGTGTGCTCAATCTTGTCCAGGCGCTTGGCCAGGGTGGCGAGCTCGTTTTCCAGGTCCTGTACCTCGCGGTAGTCGGAGCCGTCAACGTGGCGCTTCTTAGCGGCCTCGATGGCGTTATTGGTCTGGATCTCGGTGGTGTTGAGATCGTCGAGCTCAATATCCAGGTCCTTGCGTTGGGCGTAGAGCTTGGTCATTTCGGCCTTGAGCTTAACGTAGGTCTTGCGCTTGGAAGCGAGCTCCTTGAGCTCCGGCATATTGGCAAGTTCGCTCTTGTTGCGGGCGAGCTCCAAATCGATCTGTTGCAGCTTGAGTAGCGTAGCGCCGGCGCTCATAAGTTCTCTCCTTTTGTCACAGTCCACCATTGGCAAGGGTTCAGTATTTTAATCGCATGACGGGGGTCGGCCCCGGCGTCAACTGCAGAGTTCATCAATATATCAACGAACGGCTCCTCGGAGCGGTCGTGGCCGAGCAAGATCACCGGCAGCCCGCGCAAGGCAAGGTCTTGCGCCACGTGGTAGCCCGCCTCGCCCGTCACGACAACATCTGCGCCCGCGGCGATGGCGAGCTCTCCGAAGTCGCCCAGGGAGCCGCCCAAAATGGCGACGGTGCGGCACGGGCGATCAGCTTTGCCCCACACACGCGGGTCGCTGCCAAAGGCCGTGGCAGCACGGGTGGCAAGATCGCGCAGCGTGCACGGGTCGTTGAGCGTTGCAAGTGCGCCCAGGCCGGTGGCCTCGGGGTCGTCCACGTGCTCCAGTGAGCTCACGGGTGCGGCACCCAGCAGCTTGCTCAGGCAGACACGGGCTTCGTGCGAGCGGTCCAGGTTGGTGTGGAGCGAGATAATGCTCACCCCGCAGCGGGCAGCCTCGTAGAGGGCCGCACTGCACTGGGGTCGTGTGGCATCCGCCGGACAAAAGGCCTCGGGTGCCTTGATGTATATGGGATGATGCGTCAGCAGCACGTTGGCGCTTGCTTCTTGGGCGCGGCGAACATTAGCCTCAGTCGCATCGAGTGCGCAGGCAACGCCGGTGATCTCCGCGGCCGGATCGCCAACGGAGAGTCCTACGTGGTCCCAGGGCTCGGTGTCCGTCTTGGGATAGCGTGCCAGTAGCGCGCGCTCGAGCTCGGCGACGATCATGCGGCACCTGCGATCGAGAGCAGCGCACTTGCAAACTCGTCCAGATCGTCCGGATTCACGCGGTCGTCAAAGGAAATGCGCAGTGCACCTAGTGCCTGCTCGCGACCAATGCCCATGGCGCTGAGCACATGGCTCGGGTCCATGCTGCCGCTCGAGCACGCCGAGCCGGCCGAAACCTCAAAGCCGGCGGCATCGAGCTTGACGATGAGCTCCTCGGAGTCCATGCCGTCAATGTAGATCGATACCATGCCGGGCAGACGGTCGGCATGCGCATAGTCGCCCATCGTGGCGTGAATGCGCGGATGGGCCGTAAGCGTGGCGTAGAGCTTGTCGGAAAGGGCTTGCAGCTTCTCGCGTTCCTCGGCCACATGGGGCGTCAGCGTGCGGGCGGCAGCGGCAAAGGCGAGCTGCGTGCGCAGGTCCTGCGTGCCGGCACGTCGTCCGGCTTCCTGTCCACCGCCAAAGATTCGGGGGCGCAGCGGCGTGCGGTTCTTAAGGTAGAGCGCGCCGGATGCCACAGGGCCGCCGATCTTATGCGCGGCAACGGACATGGCATCGACGCCCAGCTCGGTGACATCGAGCGGAATATGCAGATAGCCCTGGATGGCATCGGTGTGGAAAAGGGCGCCCACGGTATGCGCGGCCGCGGCAAGCTCGCGGATGGGCTGCACCACGCCGGTCTCGTTGTTGGCAACCATGATGCTCACGAGCGCCACGTCGTCGCCTAGTAGCTCGACAAGCGCGGCAGGCTCAATGTAGCCCGCGCGGCAAGGCGTCGCCAGGTCGACGGTAAAACCGGCGGCACGCAGCAGCGGCAGGTTGTCCAGAATCGAATCGTGCTCGATGGCAGATACGATCACGCGGTTACGCTTGCGATCGCGCTGACGGGCGCCCTCGGCAAGACCGAGCAGCGCCAGCTGGTTTGCCTCGGTGCCGCCGTTGGTCAGGATTATCTCTGATGGGCGGACGCGCGCGCCAAAGCTGCGGGCAATCTCTCGACGCGCCACTTCCAGGCGTGCAGCGGCCTTGCGGCCGAGCGAATGCAGCGAGTTGGGGTTGACGCCGGCAAGCTCGCTGTCGTCGTACTCGCGCTGCGCAAGGAGCGCCTCGGCGCGCATGGGCGTCGAGGCGGCATAGTCAAGATTAACGGGTATGCGGTTTTGACCTGCGGTCATAAGGGTTTATGCCTCCTGTGCGGCCTCGTTGCCCAGCTTCTGCAGCAGCGCAACCTCGGCAGCGGGATCTTCGGACTTAAATACGGCGGAGCCGGCCACCAGGACATCGGCACCGGCCTTGACGACCTCGGCGATGTTTTTGGAAGAGATGCCGCCGTCGACCTCGATCATGGGCGACACGCCGTGGCGCTCGCACATGGCTTTGAGCTCGAGGAGCTTGGCGATGGTGCCCGGGATAAAGCTCTGGCCGCCAAAGCCCGGGTTCACGCTCATGAGCAGCACCATATCGACGACGTCGATGATGCTCTCGAGCACGCACACGGGGGTGGCGGGGTTGAGCACCACGCCGGCCTTGACGCCGCGCTGCTGCAGATGCGTGAGCGTGCGGTGCAGGTGCGTGGAAGCCTCGTAGTGCACGGTGATCATGTCGGCACCGGCGTCGGCGTACCAATCGACCGTCTCGTCGGGGTTCGTCACCATGAGGTGCGCGTCGACCGGTACATCGGTGGAGCGCTTGACGGCCTTGAGGATGTCAACGCCAAAGGTGAGGTTGCCGGTAAAGTGACCGTCCATAACGTCGAAGTGCACGTAGTCGGCACCGGCGATCTTGTCGAGTTCGCCCTTGAGGTTGGCCATGTTGGCCGAAAGGACAGACGGAGCGATTTTGATGGAACCCATGGTAGAAGCCTTTCTGCGCTAGTCGGTGAGTCCGTAGAACTCTTGAGAAGGGACGCGATCTGTGAGAATCTCGAGCGCCCTATCCAAAGTAACACCGTTGTAGAGCGTTTGCTCCACGGCAAAGGTGAGCGGAATGTCTACGCCCAGTGAACGGGCAAGCTCACTGACGCTGCGGGCCGCGACGGCGCCCTCGACCACCATATGCGTACGTGCCTGGTACTCGTCGAGCGAGATGCCGTGGGCAAACTCGTAGCCAAAGGTGCGGTTGCGCGAATGCTCGGAGGTGCAGGTGGCAATGAGGTCACCCATGCCGGCAAGACCCATGCAGGTCATGGCTTGACCGCCGCGGGCGTGCACCAGACGGCTGATCTCGGCCAGGCCGCGCGTCATGATAAGGGCAAGCGTGTTGTCGCCCGCACCAGAACCGGCGGAAATGCCGCACACGATGGCGATGACATTTTTCATGGCGCCGCAAACCTCGACGCCGGTCATGTCCTGCGACAGGTAGATGCGGAAGGCCGTGGATAGGAGCAGGTCCTTAAAGGTCTCCCCTACCTGTGGATCATTGCTGGCGATGACGGCGGCAGAAAGCCCGCCGCGGCAGATCTCCTCGGCATGGTTGGGGCCTGAGAGCGCCGCGACACGCGACTCGTTGCCGATCTCACTGGCGATTACCTCACTCATAAGCAGGCCGGATTCGGGCTCAATACCCTTGGTGAGGCAGAGTGCCGGGGTGTCGGCGGCGATGAAGGGTGCTGCCTGATGGCATACGCTGCGCAGGTGCGTGGAGGGCACGGCAAAGATGATGGCCTCGGCGCCGTCGAGCGCCTGCGACAGGTCCGTGGCGGCGACAACGTTGCCGGGCAGCTCGTAGTCCACCAGATACCGGGGGTTGCAGTGCTCGGCATTGATGCCGGTGGCCGTCTGCTCGCTATGGGCCCACATGGTCACGCGCTCGGCTCGCGCGGCGGCAAGGCCGGCGACGGCGGTTCCCCAGGAGCCGGAGCCAATCAGCGCAACATTCATGACTCTCTCCTACTTATCGTCGGGCTCAGTGACGCGCTTGGTAAACGAGAGCTTGGACTCCTTACCCGTCATGAGCTTTTGGATATTCGCGCGATGGGCCCACACCACGGTGATGCCGATCATCGCCATGCAGAACTTGAGGCCCAGGCTGCTGTACGGAAAGACCGCGCAAGCAGCGATGGGAAGACCGATGGCTGCGGCAAGCGAGCCTACCGACACATACTTGGTGATGGCGACGGCCACGATAAACATGCCCAGCAGCGACAGGCCAATAGGCCAGTACCAAGCGAGGATGACGCCCAGACCAACCGCGATACCCTTGCCGCCATGGAAGTTGAGGTAGGGCGAGAAGATGTGGCCCCACACGGCCGCCAGGCAGATGACACCGAGCATCCAGTCGCCGGGGGCACCGGGCGCCATGATACTCACGGGGAAGCCATAGCCCACGCTCGCGATGAACGGACGGGCGATGACAACGCAGATGGCGCCCTTAAGGCAGTCGAGCAGCAGCGTGAGCGCGGCCACCTTGGGGCCGGCCACACGCAGCGCGTTGGTGGTGCCGATGTTGCCGGAGCCCGCCTTGCGAATGTCCGTGTGGTTAAACACGCGGCCCAGGATCAGGCCAAACGGAATCGCCCCGATAAAGAACGAGACCACGGCGCAGATGGCGGTCAGCAGAATCGGATTATGCATCCTTTTGCTCCTTCTTCCTAAAGAAGAGTCGAATGGGCGTGCCGGCAAAGTCGAAGGTCGAGCGCATGCGGTTCTCCACGTAGCGCTGGTAGGTGTCGTTGACCAGGTCGCTGTGGTTGACGAAGAACGTGAACGTCGGCGGGTTGACGCCCGTCTGGGTCACGTAGTGCATGCGCAGGCGGCGCTTGCCGTCCACCACGGTATGACCGAACTCGCGCAGGTCGGTGAGGAACGTGTTGAGGCGCGAGGTGCTAATCTTCTGCGAGCGCGTCTTTTCGGCGGCGTCTACCATTGCCCAGATCTTCTCGACGCTGCGGCCGGTGAGAGCAGAGATGCGCAGGTACTGGGCCCAGGGAGCCATGACGCCCAGACGGCGGTCGATGGTCTCCATGCAGGCCTCGCGCTTGCGGTCGTCGTCGAGCAGATCCCACTTGTTGAGCAGCACCACGATGGCGCAGCCGCGCTCGATGGCAAGACCCATGACCTTCTGGTCCTGCTCGGTGACGCCCACGGAGGCATCGACGACGAGCAGCGCCACGTCGGCGCGGTCGATGGCGCGCAGGCCGCGGACCATGGAGTAGTACTCGATGTTCTCGTACACGGTGCTCTTCTTGCGAATGCCCGCGGTGTCGACCATGCGGTAGTGCTTGCCGTTGCGCTCGACGACCGTGTCGATGGCGTCGCGCGTGGTGCCGGCAATGTTGGACACGATGGAGCGGTCGGCGCCCAGGATGCGGTTGAACAGCGAGGACTTACCGGCGTTGGGGCGGCCGATGATGGCCACGTTCAGCGCATCGGGGAACTCATCGGCGACCTCGTCCTCTTCCTCCGGAAGCAGGGCCACGATATCATCGAGCAGGTCGCCCGTGCCATGACCATGCAGGGCCGAGAGCGGCGTGGGCTCGCCGATGCCGAGCGAATAGAACTCCCAGATGTTGTCGTTCTCGCGATCGGGGTTGTCGAGCTTGTTCACCAGCAGAAAGACCGGCTTGTCGCAGCGCTTGAGCATGCGGGCAACCGACTCGTCCTCCTCGGTGACACCGGTGCGGCCGTCGACCACAAACAGGATGACGGCGGCTTCCTCGGCGGCGGCGAGGGCCTGGTCGCGGATGGACGTTGCAAAGACATCGTCGCTCTTGAGCGGCTCGATACCGCCCGTGTCGACGATGGTGAACTCGCGGCCGTTCCAATCGGCCGTGTGATACGAGCGGTCGCGCGTGACGCCGCGGGACTCGTGGACGATGGCGTCCGAGGTCTGGGCCAGGCGGTTAACGAGCGTGGACTTGCCCACGTTGGGGCGTCCGACGACGGCGACGATAGGTTTCATCTGCTCTCCTTTAATGGGTAGGGTCAGTGGAAGTGTTAGAGTCGGCAGGCATAATGCCAAGGATGTGCTCCAGGGTATCGAGCAGCTCATGCGGCATGGTCGACACCACATGAACCTCGGCGCCGCGACTGGTAAGGCTTGCGAGTAAATCGTCACGATGATACTCGTCAAGCGTCATGCCGTCAGCGTTGAACATGAGCTTAGGCACAAAGAGCATAACCCCCGACAGGTCTTGGGGCAGCTGCTCCAGAATGTCACACGCGACGATGAGGCCGGTCACGTCCACGTTGCCGCCAAAGTAGCGGTTCTTGATGGCCGTGACAGTGCCGGCGAGTCCCTGGGGCGACTCCACAAAGCGGGCCACCGTGTCGCGTGCGCTGGCGCCCGAGAGGCACAGCAGGTGCTGGCTGCGGGCGGCGATGGCCTCGCGGACGCGGGCCAGTCGCTCAGCATCGGTAGTCAACACGTCGTCGGTCTCGTCCAGATACGAGCGGATCATGCCGATGCCGTCGTAGTACTGCGGGTAACCGTCGTAAAAGTCCGCCTCGGGAGGATCGATGCCGGCGTCCAGATAGAACTCGTCGCTCATCTGGAAGGTGTGGCGGCCAAAGCGCTTGAAGGCTCGATCCTGGTAGGGACGGATCATGGCAATGGTCTCGCGCGCTAGCTCGGGATTGTCGCTGTATGACCAGCTAAAGCGGTTTTGGTGCTTGGTAAAACCGAGCGGCACAATGCCCAGGCTTGTGATTTGCTCGTGCTCCTCGCAAAAGCGCAGGGTCTTTTCCAGCTCCTCGCCGTCGTTCATGCCGGGACACAACACGATCTGCGCGTGAATCTCGATGCCGGCGGCCATGATGGTCTCGAGTACGTCCATGCCGCGCTGGGCGTTACGGCCCATCATACGACGGCGGATGTCGGGGCTCACAGCGTGGACCGACACGTTCATGGGACTCATGTTGCGCTGGATGACGTTTTGCACGTCCTCGTCAGTGAGGTTCGTGAGCGTGACAAAGTTGCCCTGTAAAAAGCTCAGGCGATAGTCGTCGTCGCGAATGTAGAGCGTGGAGCGGCCGCCCTTGGGCAGCATCGTCATAAAGCAGAACACGCAGGCGTTGACGCAGGTACGCATGCCGTCGAAGATAGGGCCATCGAACTCAAGGCCCCAGTCCTCGCCGGGAAAACGATCGAGCTCAACGGGGGTGACGGTGCAGTCGCGCGGATCGTATACCTCCAGCTCGACGGTGTCGTCATCTGCCTCCCAGAGCCACACGATCATGTCGGTGAGCTGCTCACCGTTGACCGTGAGCACGCGCATGCCCGGCTCGATACCCACATCCCATGCGGGCGATTCGGGACGCACGTTCTTTACGAGCGCGCCCTCACCCGGCTCGGGGTCGCGGCTGCGCCCGTAATCGGCCACCTCGGCGGCGTATGCGGGTACGGTCTGGTCCATGGTTAGCGGCAAAGCTCCTTGATGCGCGCGACGGCGCGCTCGATGTGTTCTTGCGGGGTGGAGGCTCCGGCGGTGATGCCGATGTGGCGCGCGTCGGCAAACCACGCAGCCTGGAGCTCGGAAGCTTCCTCGATGTGATGCGTGTGCTCGCAGACGTCAGTGCAGATCTGCGCCAGGCGGCGGGTATTGCCCGAGTTCTTGCCGCCCACGACGACCATGCAGTCGCAGCGGTTGGCAAGTGTGGCTGCTGCCTGTTGACGCTCGCTCGTGGCGGCGCAGATGGTGTTGATCACACGCAGCTCCTGTACGCGCGGAGTGATAGCGGCCACGACCTCGGCGAGGTTCTGCGCGGTCTGGGTGGTCTGTACAACCACGCCCACTTTACCCTTGAGTGACAGAGCATCGGCGTCGGCGGCACAGCTCACGACCTGCGCATCATTGCCGGCGTGGCCCAGGATGCCCTCGACCTCGGGGTGGCCCGGCTCGCCCACGACGATCACGCGGTAGCCTTCGCGTACCAGGCGCTCGGCGGCCACATGAACCTTCTTCACGTAGGGGCAGGTGGCGTCGACGACGTTAAGGCCACGCTCGCGAGCGGCATCGATCACCTGCGGCACCACGCCGTGGGCGCGGATGATGACGGTGCCGGTTGTGGCATTATCCAAGTTCTCGGCCAGGCCAACGCCTGCCTCAGCAAGCTCGCGCACCACGATGGGGTTATGGATGAGCGGACCCAAGGTATGGACCTGATTGCATTCCCCTGCCTGCGGCGCAGCGGCCAGCGCCATATCGAGCGCACGCTGTACGCCGTAGCAGGTGCCGGCGTGGGCAGCGATTTCGATAGTGGGGGCGTCTGCCTTGCCGGGCACAGCCTCGGCGGTGTTCATGACTTCCTCGTCCATGGCTAGAACCTGCCCGGGTGCTCGGCGCACAGGTCATCACGCATGGCGTAGACGCGACTCATGGCTTCGGACTCAAACCAGGCTAGGCGCTCCTTGCGCTTGAGCTCGGCAGGCGCGTCGGAAAGCGAAATTGACTTGCCGGCGCGGATCCAGCACTTTTTGGGGCGCATGATCTTTTTGCCCGCAGGCGTAATATCGGACCAGCCGCAGATGGCGAGCGGGTTGACGGGTGCCTTACCCATCTGGGCGATGAGCGCAAAGCCGCCGTGGACTTCGGGCTTGATCTCGCGCGAGCGGATGCGCGTACCCTCGGGGAAGATCAGGACGTCCTCACCGCGCTGCAGCGCATGCTGGGCGGCACGCAGGCACTTCATGTCGGCGGTGCCGCGCTCGACGGGAATGCCGCCCACGCGGCTAAAGGCCCAGCGCACGATCTTGCTCTTCGCAAACTCGGACTTAAAAATGGGGCGAATGCGGCGGCCGCCAAAGAACAGCGCCGTCTCCACAGCTAGGAGCTCGGCCATCGATGTGTGGTTGCAGATGACCACGCTGCCGCGGCCTTCCTGGCGCTCAAACAGCAGGTCGCTGTCCTCGACCTTCCAACGCCACATGAGCTTGGAGAAGACCCACAGGATGCCCATGACCACGGCGACGGTGCCGCGGATGAGCGCCGGGAACTCGGCGTAGGGGGCGTTGTAGTAATCCTCGGGCGTCTGCTTAAACAGGCGCATGGGCTACCTCCTTTGGTTGATGAGGTCCTCGATGATCGAGACGACCTCGTCGATGGTGTGGGCGGTGGAGTCGACATGTACCGCGTCCTCGGCGGGAACGAGCGGCGCGACCTCGCGGCTGCTGTCGAGCTTATCGCGCTGCTTGAGGGCGTCGAGGGTCTCGTCGACCTCGGCCTCAAGCTGCTCTTCGGTGAGCGGCTGGGCGTCGTTTTGGTGGCGCTGCAGCACACGGCGACGGGCACGCTCGCGCGGGTCGGCGGTCAGAAAGACCTTGACCTGTGCGTTGGGGAACACGACGGTGCCGATGTCGCGACCCTCGGCCACGATATCGCGATCCTCGGCGGCGCGGCGCTGATGGATGAGCATGGCGGCGCGCACGCCCGGGTAGGCCGAGACCTTGGACACGTTGGCGTCGACCTGCGGGGTGCGAATGGCAGCCGAGGCATCCTGGCCATCAATGGTCAGGCGTGTGTCTTCGCCAGTGCCGTTGGTAAAGCGGATTTCGATCTGCTCGGCGAGGGCATCGATGGCGGCCTCGTCGTCCAGATCGATGCCGCGGTCGAGCGCGGCGAAGGTGACGGCGCGATACATGGCGCCCGTGTCGAGCTTGTTAAAGCCCAGCTGGCGGGCGATCTCCTTGGCGATGGTGGACTTGCCGGAACCGGCGGGGCCGTCGATGGCGACGATCATGCAATGCTTCCTTTCGATGGTTGACGTGCTGGTATGGTTCGTGGGCGCTGGGGCACGGCGGGTTGCCTAGCCCGTGTAGCGCTCGCGGTAGGTGTTGCGCTTGGGTGCGGAGCCGTGGCTGCCGTGGTGACGCGTGCGGCTGGCGGGCGTATCTTGGGGCTTGCCGCCGTTGCGCTTGGCGCTCGCCTGCTTGGGCGGGATGCCGCCGGACTTGAGGATCTGCACCTCGCGGTCGGTGAGCTCGCGCCACGAGCCCTTGGCCACGTCCTTGAGCTCCAGGCCGGCAAAGTTGCAGCGGTGCAGACGAATCACCGGGTGGTGGATCTTGCTTAGCATGCGCTTGACCTGATTTTTGCGGCCCTCGCGGATAATGACCTCCACGGCTGTGGTGCCGGGCTTCACACCTTGCGGTGCCACAGCCTCGGCTTCGCGCGCGTTGATGACGCGGCAGATTGCCGGCTGGCACAGGCCGTCGTCGAGCTCGATGCCACGGCGGAGCGGCGTGAGATCGCGGTCGGTCAGCGTCCCGTCAACGAGCGCCTGGTAGGTCTTGTAGACGTGCTTGCTGGGGTGCAGCAGGTCCTGCGACAGGTCGCCGTCGGTGGTAAAGAGCAAAAGGCCCGTGGTGTCGCGGTCCAGGCGACCCACCGGGAAGAGCCCCGGAAATCGGTCGCGCGGGACCAGGTCGGCCACGCAAGGGCGCTCCTGCGGGTCGCTCATGGTGGTGAGGTAGCCGGTCGGCTTGTAGAGCATCAGGTACACGGCGCCCTGGTTGAGCTTGACGGACATGCCATCGACCTCGATATGGTCGCGGTCGACGTCGACCTTGGTGCCCAGCTCGGTCGCGACCTCGCCGTTAACAGTCACGCGGCCGGCGGTCATCAGGTCCTCCGAGCCGCGGCGGCTCGCCACGCCCGCACGCGCCAAAAAGCGCTGCAGGCGCATGGTGTGCGGATAGACGGGCTGGGCATCGGACTCGTGCGTATCCGCGTTGGGCACCGCAGCGCCGGCGCGCGTCTCCCCTACTTCGTTAGTCCTCGTCATGTAAATCCTCCGAGGTCTCGTCGACGACCAGGGATTCCAAGTCCTCGACTGCCTCAACATCTTCAACATCGGTATCGAGCAGTTCGCGCTCTTCGTCCAGGTCCTCGGCCTGCTCCTCGAGCGTGGACTGAATGCTGCGGCCGCTCAGGCGCTCGCGGATAAACTGGCGCGATTGCTCGTCGGGGGCAAACTGCTCCAGATCGGGCAGGTCGCGGGTGGAGCGCAGACCAAACTTTTCCAAGAAGGCATTGGTCGTGCCGTAGATGATCGCCTGACCGCGCTGGGGGTCGCGGCCGAGCTCGCGCACCAGACCCTTGTCCACGAGCGACGCGATGACGCCGTCGGAATTGACGCCGCGGATGCCTTTGACCACCTCGCGCGTCACGGGCTGGTGGTAGGCGATGACGGCCAGGGTTTCAAGCGCCGCCTGCGACAGCTTTTGCGTGTCCCAGCTCAACACATAGGCCTCGACCACATCGTGGTAGGCGGGGTGCGTAAACAGGCGCCAGCCGCCGGCGACCTCGCGCAGCTGAAAGCCGCGGTTGGCCTCCTCGTACTCAACCTTGAGCTCGGCGAGCAGCGATGCACACTCGCCAGGGGCGATATCTAGCGCACCTGCCAGCGCAGGCGCGCTCACGGGGTCGCTCGACACCAGCAGAAGCGCCTCGAGGGCGCCTTTGAGGCTGTTTGCCTCTAGCGTGGAAAGGGTTGACATGGTTGCCGCTCCTATTCGGTGAGTTCGGGGCCCTCGCCGGGCACGTATGCCTCGGCGCCCTCGACTCGGTTGATGCAGATGGTTCCAAAGATCTCGTCCTGGCTCAGCGTGAGCGAGCCGCGCTTGGCGAGCTCCAGCATGGCCAGGAAGGTGACGACGAGCTGCTCGGTCGTGGCGTCGCCGTCCAGCAGCTCGCGGAAGGTGCAGGTTTGGTGCGCCATGGTAAAGCGGTCGACTGAGGCCACGGTCAGGTCGAGCGGCACGCGATGCGGCGCCACGTGCTCGGCCTCCAGCAAGAAGGTCTGGCGCTTGCCGTCCAGGTCGGCACAGATAACGGCCAGGCCGCGCAGGGTGATGCCAGCCAGATAGTCGGGCATGAGCCCTAGGAACTCGGGGTCGGGGCCGGCCACACGCGGATGCATACGGCTTTCGGCCTGCATGCGGGCACCGAGGGCCGCAGCCGCGCCTTTAAACTGCTTGTAGGCGATCAGGCGCTGGATCAGGACCTCGCGCAGGGCGTCCCCGTCGAGCGCGCTAAGTTCTTCGAGGTCATCGTCGATCTCGTCATCGTCATCGGCTTTGCGCGGGGCCTCTTGCGGCACCAACGAGGCGGCCTTGATGTCCAAAAGGGTTGCTGCGACCAGCAAAAAATCGCTCGCCACGTCCAGGTCCAGCGCTTCGATGCGCTCGGCTTCGGCAAGGTACTGCTCGGCCACCTCGCTGATGGAGATAGCGCCGATATCTACTTTTTGGCGGGTTACCAGCTGCAGCAGCAGGTCGAACGGTCCGCTGTAGACCTGCGTCGACACGCGATACGACATCTTCGACCTCCTTTGACGGCGCCTTCGCGGCGCGGTTTGGGTGCATGTTACGACCGTTTTGCACGGTCGACCTGTAAGTTTACCCTAGATGCCGGCGATTGCGAAGTTGAGCAGCCACTCGGCCAGCGGATACACGGTAACGTCGAAATAGCGGCCGATTACATCAATGCCAGTCCACATGGGCAGCAGATACAGCACGATGATGAGGATGGGCATGGCGTATTGCTGCAGGAGGTAGTAGTTGTTGAGCGCCTTGCCTTTGAGGAACGGCACGATGATCGACGAGCCGTCGAGCGGCGGGATCGGGATAAGATTAAAGAACGCGAGCGACAGGTTGACCACGATAAACGTGGCGACGAAGTTCATGATCTGCGACGCCAGGGCAAAGGACATGCTGGTGTAGAGGCTGCCGTACGTTGCGTGCATGAGGGCGGCCGCGAGGCACGCGAGTGCGATGTTCGACGCGGGGCCGGCCGCGCTCACCAGGACCTCGTCGCGCTTGGGGTGCTTGAGGTTGTTGAGGTAGACGGGCACGGGTTTGGCGAAGGCGAACACCGGGCCGCCGGCCGCGAGCATGAGCAGCGGCAGGATGATGGTGCCAAACGGGTCGATATGGTTGAGCGGGTTGAGCGACACGCGGCCGCGCGAACGGGCCGTCTTGTCGCCGAGCGCCCAGGCCGCGGCGGCGTGTGCGCTCTCGTGGATCACGATGCCCACGATGACGGCGACGGCGCTGGCGAGCAGGTTCATGATGTAGCTGCTGGACATGGCGCTCCTCTAGCGGACGCGACGCGAGGCGCGCGTGAGCAGGTAGTCGATCACAAACAGGATCACGGCGACGATGGCGTAATCCAAGCGGAACACACCGCCAAAGGGCGACGTGATGACGCCGTAGCCGGCGATGGCGCTCGGCAGGGCGCGCGAAAGCTCGACGACAAAGCCTACGATCTGCAGCTTGGCGGTGAGGCCGCTAAAACACAGCAGCACGGTCATCGCGCTCATAAAGATGCCGCAGATGCGACAGGCGATGGCGATGATGCTCATCGCCACGGCAGCGGCCTTACGAGAGTTCACGCGCGGTCTCCTCTTCGATCTGGGTGGAAAGCTCCAGCCATTCGTCCTCGAGCTTGGGCAGCTCTTGCTTAAGGCCGTTATATTCCCCCAGCGCGGCGTTGAACTTGTCTTGATCGGCATAAAGCTCTTCGCTCGCCATCAATTCCATAAGCTCGTCATAGCGGGCGCGCTTTTTGTCGAGCTCAGCCTCGATCTTTTTGAGCTGGTTGCGCACACCCTTGAGCTTTTTGTTGAGCGCGGCACGGGCCTGGGCCTCGGCGCGCTTTTGTTCCTTGGTTTTTTTGCCCTCGGTCGGTTTAGGAGCTGCGGCGGGGGTGTCGGCTTGGGCGGCGCTGACTTTGGTGGACTTGGCCGTGGCCGGCGCACTCTCCGTGGACGCCTCGGCGGCGGCGCGGGCTGCCAGGTCCTCGCGCTTGTAGAGGTAGTAGTCGTAGTCGCCGTCGTAGACCGTGACTTGGCCGTCGCGGATGTCGATGACGCGGTTGGCCACGGCGCGCACCAGGTGTTCGTCGTGGCTGATCAGCACGATGGTGCCGGGGAAGTTTTGCAGGGCGTTCTCGAGCATGTCCACCGAGTCGATGTCTAGGTGGTTGGTGGGCTCGTCCAGGCACAGGAGCGCCTCGGGGGCCACGAGCATCTTGGCCAGGGCCAGACGCGCTTTTTCGCCGCCGGAGAGGACGCGAACCTGCTTCTCGATGGAATCGTTGTCGCTAAACAGGAAGGCGCCCAGTAGGCTGCGCTGCTGTGGCACGGTCCACTTGGGCGTGACGGTGTCGATCTCTTGCAGGACGGTGTTGGACTCGGTCATGCCCTCGAGCGCGTGCTGGGCGTAATAGGCCACGCCCACGTTGGTGCCCAGGTCGCGGGTGCCGGTGGTGGGCGGCTCCAGTCCGGCGATGATCTTCATGAGCGTGGACTTGCCGGCGCCGTTGGGGCCGACGAGCGCCACGTGCTCGCCGCGGTAGAGCTTGAGGTCGATGTCGCTGTAGATGTGCTTGTTGCCGTAGGACTTGGAGACGCCCTCCAGGCCCACGACCATGTCGCCGGAGCGCGGCGGGTCGGGGAACTTAAAGTCGATGTGCTTGTGGCCCTCGGGCAGGATGACGAGCTCCTTTTTGATCTGCTCGATCTTGCGGATGCGCTCCTGGGCCTGGGCTGCCTTGGTGGGCTTGTAGCGGAACTTGTCGACGAAGACCTGCATGTGGGCGATGTCGCGCTCCTGGGCGGCGCGCTTGGCGCGCATCTGCTCAAGGTTGTCCTCGCGCTGCTTGAGGTAGCTGCTGTAGTTGCCGGTGTAGGTGGTCACGCGGCGGTTCTCGAGGGCGGCGACGTGGTCGACGCAGGCGTCCATGAAGGCGCGGTCGTGGCTGACGATGAGGACGGCGCCGTCGTAGTTGGCGATAAAGCCGCGCAGCCACTGGACGCTTTCGAGGTCCAGGTGGTTGGTGGGCTCGTCCAGCAGCAGCAGGTCGGGGTGGCGCAGGAAGAGCTTGGCGAGCGCGATGCGCATCTGCCAGCCGCCCGAGAACTCGGAGCATGGGCGCTCAAAGTCGGTGACCTTAAAGCCCAGGCCGGAAAGGATTTTGCGGGCGTTGCTCTCGAGCTCGTAGCCGCCCAGGTGCTCAAAGCGGTCCTGGACCTGGCCGTACTCGTTAAGGAGTGCGTCGACGTCCTTGCCCTGCTCGGAGAGCTCGGTGATCTGGGCCTGCAGCTCGTTAGCGCGCTCGCCCATGCGGCGGATTTCCTTGGCGGCGGCCATGACCTCGGCAAGGATGGTGTTGTCCTTGTGCTCCAGATTAGTTTCCTGCTCTAGGTAGCCCACCTGGCAGTCCTTTGCGTACTGGACCTGGCCGGAGTCGGGACTGTCGATGCCCATGATGATTTTGAGCATGGTGGTTTTGCCGGCGCCGTTGGGGCCCACGAGCGCGAAGCGCTCGCCGGGGTTGATCTGGAAGGACGCGCCGCTAAAGAGGACGCGTGCGCCGAAGCTTTTTTCGATCTTGTCGACCAGGAGGATCATGGTGCCGCCTTTGACCTTGTGTTCCTATATGAAAAAAGGCCCCAACTTGCGTTGGAGCCTCATTCAATGCTCGGGTGGAGACGAGGGGGATCGAACCCCTGAC
>NZ_JBBNJW010000001.1:0-315196 GCF_040093305.1 Collinsella sp. CLA-AA-H302 | reverse complement strand
ACTTCGTCTCCCGGCTTTCTGCTACGGGCCGTAGCCGGGGGTGAATCAGGGCGTAGCCCTGAGAGGGGGCTGGCCCCCTCCTAACTCCAAACAGGGATTCACGGTGAGGGCGGCGCTGGTTTCTGGTTCAGTTCCTCGGCAACCTGAGGAACGGCTCGAATGCCGGTCTTCGTTACGCGAACTCGAGGAACAGGTCCGGTAGGGCCACTTGGAACTTCGTCTCCCGGCAATCTGTCTATAAATCTCTACTCGCACCGTGTCTACCGCACCCGCCGCTTTCTGGCGGGACGCGGCTCAGCCTGACTCCTTTGAGTGAAATATGTCCGCAAGGCTCACGGGCTGGTAGCCGCAAGGCGAACGCTCGTATGACAGACAGAAAGAGCTTTGATCTATGAAAACCTACTGCAAGGGCCTCGAGTTCACGCGCAGAAGCGTCGTCGAGGCCCTGCACCGATGGAAGAAAAGCGATTCCGGCAAGGAGAACGGCTGGCGCGTCGCCGACGAATACGGCACCGAGACGGCGTTCGTCGACCGCATCTGGCTAGAGCTCTCGACTGAGACACTGACGTTCGAGCCCATCCGAACCTATCTGAAGCACGACCCGAACAGCGGCAAGCTGCGCGAGATAAGCGTCGAGAGCATCAAGCGGCAGGTGTGCAACTACCTTTGCGTTGGGGCGCTCGAGCCGCTCCTTGCCGCCAAGGTCGGCTTCTGGCAGGTGTCGAGCGGCGTCAAGGGCAAGGGCGCGGCGCTGGGGATGCGCAAGCTCAGGCGCGAGGTTCACCGCTTCGCCTACCACGTACACGTCGACATCCGCAACTGCTACGGCTCGATGCGGACGGCGGTGGTGGAGGGTCTGGTGGCGCGATACGTCAAGAACAGCCAGGTCCTCTACCTGCTCCATTCGCTGCTGTCGACGATGAACGGCGTCCTTATCCTCGGCAGCTACCTGTCGCTTCGGTTGGCGGCGTTCGTGATCTCGTTCGCGTACCACGCGGTCGAGGAGGCGGCGAAGGAGCGGCGCGGCAAGCGCGTGAGGCTCGCGGGATGCCAGGTGTGGTACGCCGACGACGGCTATTTTCTCGGCAACTCAAAGCGCTCGCTCGGGAAGGTAGCGGCCATCGCCGCGCGCGTTTTGGGGCGGCTAGGATTGTCGCTGAAACCGTGGAAGGTGAGGCGCAACGGCGCCGAGCCCATCGACTTCGCGGGCTATCGCATCTGGTGCGCTCGCGGGCGCCGGGTCGATCTGCGAAAGAGACTCTGGAAACGACTGCGACGCGCGTTCGCGCGCTACTGGCGCAGACGCACCGAGCGTTTGGCGAGGCGCGTGTGCTCTTACTGGGGCTGGCTGAAAACGGCCGTCATGGAGCACCAGATGAACGGTAGGCGGTGCATATTCAACGCGGCGAGGGCCGTGGGTTAGGAGGAAAAACATGGTTGTGAAGTCGGAGCGAACAAACGAGAGGCCCGAGACGGTCGAGATCGCGGGGACCGACGTCTGGTTGCGCCGCGGCATCGCCGAGGGCGAGCGCGAGGAGCAGGGCGGCGAGGGCGGTTCCGTCAAGGTGAAGGTGTTCACCTATGAGGAGCTGCACTTCACCGACCCGACTGGCGAGCTGACGGTCGAGGGCGCAAAGGCCGACTTTGACACCGTCTGGGCGGCACACGAGGCGGACGGCATGAGCATGGAGGAGCAGATCGCATCGCTCCAGCAGCAGGTCGCCGACTCGCAGGCGGCCCTTCTCGAGCTCGGCGACATCGTTGGAGGTGAGTAACTTGGCGAAGATCTACTACCGCGCCGTGAAAAGCGGCAAGCGCACGCTCGAGAGCGTTCCCGAGCGCTGGCGCGACGAGGTGCGCCAGATGCTAGAGACAGACGGCGAGTAGGGAAGGGCCCCGGCTTCGGTCGGGGCCCTTTTCCGTTATGCGCGGGCGACCATGCGTGCCGACGATTGGAGGCGGCGCATGGCAAGGGATAGCGCTCACGAGTTCTCAGACGCCGAGATTCGGGCGTTCGAGCGCGAGGTGGCGGGAGTGTACGGCGAGGCGGGCAAGACCGCCTACGCCAACCTCAAGCGCTATCTGGCGCAGTTCGAGGCCGACGACGAGAAGATGCGCGGGCGGCTCGAGGCCGGCGAGATCACCAAGGCGCAATACAGGTCTTGGCGAAGCGGGAAGATCGCAGCGGGCAGGCGCTACCGAATCGTCCTCAAGCAGTGCGCCGAGGCAATGACGCACGCGAACGTCGTCGCGGCCGCCGCCATCGAGGGCAGGCTGCCCGAGGTCTACGCCGAGAACTACAACTACGGCACGTGGCAGGTCGAGAGCGCCGTTGGCGTTGACACGGCCTACGCGCTGCAGGACGCCTCGACCGTTCAGAGGCTGCTCACCGACCACGACAGCTACCTGCCCAAGCCGTCCGTCAACGTCGCCAAGGACGTGGCGTGGAACCGCCGGCTCATCGCCAACCAGATCACGCAGGGCGTGCTTCTCGGCGAGTCGATACCAAAGATAGCCAAGCGCATGCAGGACGTGACGGGGTCGAATCGCGCGGCTGCGGTACGTCTGGCGCGCACCTCGACGACGGCGGCGGAGAACGCCGGGCGCGTCGACAGCTACAAGAGGGCCAAGGGGCTCGGTATCAAGGTGCAGCAGGAATGGGTGGCGACGCTCGACCTGCGCACGCGCTCGAGCCACAGGCAGCTCGACGGCGAGAAGGTCGAGGTCGGGGATAAGTTCAGCAACGGGTGCCGCTATCCCGGCGACCCCGAGGCGCCGTATGCCGAGACGGCGAACTGCCGCTGCACGCTGGTGGCGTGCTGTGACGGACTCGACGTGCTCGACGGCGAACGTTTCAGCCGCCTGCCCGAGGGTATGACATACGAGGAATGGAAGGCGGGCAAGCCCGCCGTCAACGGCGCGAAGCCCGCGAACCGCACCATCTCAGAGTTCATGGAAATGCCTGGAACCAAGCGCAAGCTGGACGTGGCGGGCGTGTCCAAGACCGAGGCGCGAAAGCGGCTCTCGCGCCAGCTCGAGGACTACGGCATACCATCGAGCGGGTTCAGGAAGATGTCGGCGGGCGACCAGCAGAAGGTGCTCGGCACGGTGCTTGCGCCCGGTTCGACGCCCATTGTCAACGGCCGGCGTGTTTTCAAGGAGATCAAGGGCGAGCATTCCGCAGGCTCCGACCTTGCCAAGGTCAACCCGAACTTTAAGACAAAGAAGGACAAAGACGGCAGGTACTCGTACAACTGCCAAAGGTGCGTTCCGGCGTATGAGGCGAGACGGCGTGGGCTCGACGTCGTTGCGAAGCCGGTTAAGATGAACAAGTGGGGGAAAATATCGGCATATGACCCCTTCGCGCGCGCCGAGTCGTACAAAAAGGTGTTTCCGGGGGCCACTTGGAAACGTGGTGGCGATAAGCCGGAGAAAGAAATAACGTCATTCCTCCTTGCGGTAAACGGGGACGCGAGGGCCGAGGTCTCCGTTTCCTGGGACCACGCGCTTTGCGGCAAGAGCGGACGACACGTTTTCGTTGCGGAAAAGACGGGAAACGCTATCAAGTTCATAGACCCACAGAGCGGTGATGAGGACGTGAGCTGGTATTTTGGTATAATCAAGGCCGAGGAGACGGAGTTCGCGCGAGTTGACGACGCCGAGTTTGGCGATCTTATCGACGAGTGCCTGACGACAAGAGGTTGACATGCTCACATTGGAAGAGGCCATAAAGCCGATTCTGGAAGAGGAGGCCGTAGACGGATACGGCCCAGTGTGCGCATACGAGGGCAAATATCATTGGTTCGTCGGTTTCGGCTTCGATGGAAAGATGACCCCGGGCGACACTCCTTATGCCATCGACAAGGAAACGGGCAGGATTGACTTCTTTCCGATTCCATTTTTCCTCAGAGGCGAGAGTCCATCGGCTATCGAGCTTGAGATGGACAAGGCCCACGAGGTAAAAGTCCAATAGATCACAGCAGGCCCCGCCACGGCGGGGCTTTTTTCATGCCGCGTGACCATGCCGCGACACTGCCCGCAGAGAGATTGGGGCAGGCATGAAAGAGCTATTCACTTGTGCGAACTGCGGCGGCTGCGCCGTAAAGCTGGGTTTCGGCTTCACGTTCCCGGATACCTACATCTGCACGCAGCGCGGCGACGATGTCGAGCCCGACGACGGCTGCACGCTCGGGTGCGAGGGCTTGCCGGTGCAGGCCATCGAGGCCATCGAGGCGGACGTCAACGGCCGCGTTGGCTACGGCTGCGAGGTGCTCGACTGATGGCTTACGGGCTCGTCGGCGGCGTCGGTGACCACGGGCGGCACGGCACCCTCATCACCGAGGAGATCGTAAACGCCGCGAAGCTGGATACCGCCGAGTGCATCGAGATACGGCAGAACAACATCGAGCAGGTCGAGAAGGCCCTCCTGCGCGCCTATAAAACGGGCCTAGAGGAGATAGGCCTCGTCGCGGAGGGCTACGCCAAGGCGACGTGCCCGGTCGACACGGGCAGGTTGCGCAACTCTGTCACGCACCTCCTCAAAGGCTACGACTGCTTCATCGGTACAAATGTCGAGTATGCGCCGTACGTCGAGGAGGGAACTTCCCGCATGAAGGGCAAGCACTTCCTGCGCAAGGCGGCAACGGGTCACGGCGACACGTACCGGGCGATTCTCGAGAAGCACCTGAGGGGTGGCGCGTAGGGCCGCGTTACTCCGCTTGGATACTCACCCTTGCCGCGAGGTATTGCGGCGCGGGCCCTGCCGAGGCAACAGGCTGGGACCCGCCCATTCCGAAGCAAGGGAGATTC
The DNA here is from genome assembly GCF_040093305.1 of Collinsella sp. CLA-AA-H302. Lineage (NCBI taxonomy): Bacteria > Bacillati > Actinomycetota > Coriobacteriia > Coriobacteriales > Coriobacteriaceae > Collinsella > Collinsella sp. CLA-AA-H302. Next base: position 310,387 of record NZ_JBBNJW010000001.1, on the reverse strand, counting down.
TGTTGGCACTCACGCGAAAGATGCTCAAGGCAATGGGCATCGAGGACGAGAAGATCGACCAGATCATCGAGGAGCACGCCGAGAGCGTGAACGCGCTCAAGGCGCAGCGAGACGAGCTCAAGGAGGCCGCGGGCAAGGCGGACGGCTACAAGAAGGAGCTGGACGCGCTCAAGGCCAAGGGCGAGGGCGCGGGCGAGTACGAGGAAAAGTACAAGGCCAAGTGCAAGGAGCTCGACGACTTCAAGGCCAAGGTCGAGGGCGAGAAAGCCGCAGCCGAGAAGCGCGGCCTGTACCGAGAGCTGCTCAAGTCGGCGGGCGTCGACCCCAAGCGCATCGAGACCGTTCTCAAGGTCTCCGACCTCGAGAACGTGACCGTCAAGGACGGCGCTATCGAGGGCGCGGACAAGCTCACCGAGGGCATCAAGGCCGACTGGGCCGACTTCATCGCAACCACAACCGTCAAGGGCGCCGACGTGGCCCACGCCCCCAAGGGCGAGGGCGGCAAGGACATCAACGAAATGAGCACCGCCGAGTACATGAAGTACAAGGCGGAGCAGAGAGGCTAAGGGGTTTCTATGTCGAACACCATCCTTACACCCAACATCATCGCCAACGAGGCGCTGGACGTTCTGCGCACCAACGCCGTCATGGCCAACCTCGTCCACCGCGACTACTCCTCCGAGTTCGTCGCTGGCGTGGGCGACACCATCACCGTCCGCAAGCCCGCCACCTTCGAGGCCAAGGAGTTTACTACCGAGGTCGAGGTGCAGGACGCCACGGAGGGCAAGGTTCCCGTCAAGATGGACAAGCTGCTCGACGTGACGTTCGCCGTCACGTCCAAGGAGCTGACGATGGGCATCGTCGACTTCTCCGCGCAGTTCCTCGTCCCCGCGATGCAGGCCTTCGCCGACAAGATCGACGGCTACCTGCTCGCGCTCGAGAAGGACGTCACGAACCGCGTCGACCACACCAAGGGCGCCATCGCCGTGGCAGACATCATCGCCGCCCGCAAGTTCCTCGTGGACGCCAAGGCGCCCTCCACGGAGCGCCGCTTCGTCTACGGCTCCCAGGCCGAGGCCGACCTGCTCAACACCGAGGCGTTCACCAATGCCTCCGCCGTCGGCGACAACGGCACCGCCCTCAAGGAGGCATCGCTTGGCCGCAAGTACGGCCTCGACTTCTACTGCGACCAGAACGTTCAGAAGACGACTGCCGAGACGGCGAACTACACGCCGTCCATCGCGTTCCACAAGAACGCCTTCGCGCTCGTGACCCGCCAGCTCGAGATGCCGCTCGGTGCCCCCAAGGCGTACTCCACCTCCTACGACGGTTTCGGCCTGCGCGTCGTGCAGGGCTACGACCAGAAGACCAAGACCGACACCGTCTCCATCGACATGCTCTGCGGCGTCAAGACCCTCAGCCCCGAGCTCGCCGCCGTCATCACCGATAAGCGATAGGCGCAGAGATGCTCGAGCAGGTGCTTCTGTCGCTGCGCAACTGGTTCGTCGCCGACAAGCGCACGGGGCGCGTCCGCATCGAGGACGGCCGCCTCGTGCCGCCCGCAGCCCTCGGCCTCAAGGAGGGCCAGTACGTCCGCATCACGGGCTCGACCTTCAACGACGGGCTGCACGCGTGGCCCTACAACGGCCTGACGGACGAGGAGTTCGTCGGCACCGTCTGGGCGCTCGCCATCCCGCAGGCCGTGGTCGACCTCGCTGATGAGATCGCAGCGTGGCAGACCGAGCACGCCAAGGAGCTGGACAGCCCCTACGCGAGCGAGAGCTTCGGCGGCTACAGCTACACGCGCGTCGGCGGCGACGGCTCGCCCATCACGTGGCGGCAGCAGTTCAAGGCGCGTCTCGATCCTTGGAGAAAGCTGTGAGCCGCCTGTACGAGCGCATGGCGGTAGCGTGCACGAAGCTCGTCACAAAGACCGAGCCCGATGGTGAGGGCGGCTTCAAGACCGTCCACGCCGTCGGCGACGGCTTCACGGCGGCGATCGTGCGCGACAGCTCGACGGCCTCGCGCATCGCGGAGCACGACGGCGTGAGGAACGTCTACACCGTGACGACCGCCGAGCCGCTGCGGTACGGCGACCTCTTCCAGCGTGCGTTCGACGGGCAGGTATTCCGCTGCACGTCGAACGCGGACGACGGCGCCGCGCCGTGCTGCGCGTCGTTTGGCTTCGGCCAGTGCAGCGCGGAGGAGTGGGAGGTGCCGGATGGCGACTAAGGCGGAGGCGCTGCAGGCTTGGCTCGAGGGCTTCGGCCTTCCCGTGTACCGCGACTCGGCGGTGCCGGGCGAGGCGAAGATGCCCTATATCACCTACGACCTGCCGACCGCGGCGTTCGGCACGCAGTGCAACTCCGAGGTGAACCTCTGGTACCGGACCTCGTCCGAGGCCGCGCCCAACGCCAAGGCCGAGGAGGTCGCCCGGGCGCTCGGGCTCTCCGGCGTGCTGCTGCCGTGCGACGGCGGCGGTATGTGGGTGATGCAGGGCGAGCCGTTCTGCAACGCCATGGCCGACGAGGACAACGCCGTGAAGCGCCGAATCATCAACCTGACCATTGAGTACATGACCAGCTACTAGGAGGTCATATGTCTAAGTTCACGCGCATCCCCGAGAACACGTTCAAGGAGATCGTCATCAACGCGGGCCTGCTCGCCACGAATTTCAACCCCAAGACCGCCGAGGTCGCGGAGTCCGAGCTGATGGGCGCGACGAGCGGCGGAACCAGCTTCGCCGCCACGCCCAGCTTCATCGACTATGGCGAGGACATCGACAACTGCCCCGCCAACACGATGGAGCTGAAGCGCATCGACAGCATCGAGGCCAAGCTGAGCGGCACCTTCGTGACGCTGAACACCGCGCTCGGCAAGAAGCTCGCAGCCGCAGCCGACGAGACCGAGGGGAAGATCGTCCCGCGCTCCGCGCTCTCGGAGGAGGACTTCGCCGACATCTGGCTCATCGGCGACTACTCGGGCGAGAACGGCAACGGCTATATCGCCATCCGCCTCATCAACGCGCTCAACACGGGCGGCCTGCAGATCACGACGCAGAACAAGGCCAAGGGCCAGTTCGCGTTCGAGTTCACGGGCCACTACTCAATCAAGAACCCCGAGATCGTGCCCTACGAGCTGTATATCAAACAGGAGATTGGAGCCTAACCATGAAACTGGAGAACCTTAACGCCGACGAGTTCCAGAACGCCATGTGCCTGCTGGCGGACGTTGCCGAGGACGTCATGAACGGCGAACTCGGCGCGAAGGCCAAGGCGGCCTACGCCAAGTTCCGCACCGATTCCGCCAAGGCCAAAGCCAAGGCGACCGCCAAGGCGAAGGGCGACCCCGAGGCCGCGAAGGCAGCCGCCACCGCCGAGGTCAACGGCCTCGCCGTGGACATGGTGGTGGGTCTTCTGCCCGACGTGCTGCGCCAGGGTGGCGAGATCAGCTACAAGCTGCTCGCCGCACTCGACGGCCAGACGCTCGAGGAGTACAAGGCCGAGTTCACCGTCAAGAAGTGGGTGAACGACATCAAGGATGCCATCGACGGCATCGACGGCATCAAGGACGTCCTGGCTCCTTTTTTTGGATAGCCGCCGAGGACCCATCTCACATATGGCTCTGTCTGGGCGAGTACGTCGGGCCACGGCGTGCTCGCCCTTTCTCTAGGTACATGGTCGCGCGGTGGCGCGAGCGGGACGAGCGGGAGGCGTTCCGCGTGTACCTGAGCGAGTCGGTGCGCCTCATGGCGCAGGGGAAGTGGCTCAAGGAGCCGTTCCTGAGCATCGTCAACGGCGGTGCGGGCGATGGGTCCGAGGCGGGGGACACGCGCAGCGGCGACGAGATCGCCGCAGACATCATCGAGCGGATGGGATTGAAGGTGGTCTAGGTGAACCTTCTCGACCTGATGATTAAGGTCGGCCTCAAGGACGAGGCCAGCGGCAAGGCCGAGGGCGTGGCCTCGAAGGTCGTGGGCACGCTCGGCAAGGCCGGCGCGACCGCCGCCAAGGCGATAGGCGTTGGCGTCGCCGCCGTGGGGGCGGGCGTCGCCGCCATCGGCGTGGCGAGCACGCAGGCCTACGCCGCGTACGAGCAGAACGTCGGCGGTATCCAGAAGATTTTCGGAAACATGGGCAAGTCGCTCGACGAGTACGCCGCCCTCACTGGGCAGACCGTCGAGCAGTGCGGCGATAAGTGGAAACAGCTCGAGGTCGCGCAGGCAAAGGCGCTGGCGAACGCCGACGCCGCCTACAAGACGTGCGGGCAGAGCGCGAACGCCTACATGGAGCAGGTGACGGGCTTCTCCGCCGCGCTGGTGTCGAGCCTCGGCGGCGACACGGTGAAGGCCGTGGACTACGCCAACATGGCGATGGTCGACATGAGCGACAACGCCAACACGTTCGGTACCGACATGGAGGCGCTCACCAACGCCTACCAGGGCTTCTCGAAGCAAAAATACACGATGCTCGACAACCTGAAACTGGGCTACGGCGGCACCAAGGAGGAGATGCAGCGCCTGATCAAGGACGCGCACGCCGTAAACTCCGCCGTTGACGAGTCGAGCCTGTCCTTCGACAACATCGTGCTCGCTATCCACACGATGCAGGAGCAGATGAACATCGCGGGAACGACCTCACGCGAGGCCGCGACCACCATCGAGGGCAGCGTCAACACGATGAAGGCCGCGTGGGAGAACTGGCTCACCGAGCTTGGCAAGGACGACGCCGACATGGGCAAGCTCACCGAGGAGCTGGTCGAGTCGGTCGAGACGGCGGCCTCCAACGTCATCCCGCGCGTGGCGACCATCGTCGGCACGGCGCTGTCGCAGCTGCCGAGCCTCGTCACGTCGGTCGGTCCCGTGCTGGGGCAGGCCTTCGTCGACATCTTCACGCAGGCGCTCGACAGCGCGGCGGAGGCCGTGCCCGGGCCCATGGGCGACATCCTCTCCGCCGTGTCGGACGGCGTGGACGAGATCGGCGAGCGCTTCAAGGGCCTGCGCGAGATCTGGTCGGCTGGTGACAACCCGCTCGAGTCTCTGCACCTCGCCATGGTCTACGGTCTGACGCTGCTCGAGGGCGACCTTTCCACGCTGCAGGAGAACATCACCTCATCGCTGCCCGGCATCGCCGATGGCTTCGCCGACGTGGGCGGCGAGGTCGTTCCCAGGCTCGCCGAGGGAATCGAGATGGGGCTGTCGTTCCTCTCCGAGACGGCGGCGTCGCTCATGACATCGCTCGGCGGCTACCTGTCCGAGAACCTGCCCTCCATCACGGAGAGCGGCCTGCAGATTCTCACCGGCCTCTCCGAGTCCATAGCCGAGAACGCGGGCGTTCTGGCAGAGGGCGCGGCGAACCTCATCGTCGGCTTGGCACAGGGTATCGCCGACAGCCTGCCGACCATCATCGAGCAGGCCCCGGTCATCGTGCAGAACCTCGCCAGCGCGATCAACGACAACGCGCCGATACTGCTCGGTGCCGGCATCCAGGCAATCGTGACGCTGGCACTTGGCATCGTGCAGGCGATACCGACGCTCATCGCCAACATCCCGGCCATCTTCTCGGCTTTCGTCTCGGCTTGGTCGGCGCTCGACTGGCTGAGCCTAGGCAGGAACGCCATCACGTTCCTGGGCAACGGCATCACCGGCATGGCCGGCTTCGTGAGCACGTGCGGCTCCAACATCGTGTCCGCCATCCGCGGCGCAATACAGAACCTGCCGTCCACCCTGGCGAGCATCGGCCGCAACGGAATCAGCAGCCTGGGCTCCGCCATCCGCGGCGCGGTCGGCTTCGTGACCTCGGCGGCCTCGAGTATCGGCAGTTCCATCATGGGCGCCCTGTCCTCCATCCCGGGCCGCGTGGTCTCCATCGGCTCGCAGATCGTGCAGGGCATCGCAAACGGAATCAGCGGCGCGGCGGGCGTGGTCGTGAGCAAGATTACCGGCGTGGTGGGCGGCGCAATCGACGCGGCCAAGAACCTGCTCGGCATCCACTCGCCCTCGCGCGTGTTCCGCAAGATTTTCGGCTACGTCATGGAGGGCGCGGCCCTTGGCATTGACGACACGGCGGACGAGCCGGTGAAGTCCATGAGGTCGGCGGTGCGCAACGTCGAGAAGGCCGCCGTGTTCGGTGTGAGCGTTATCGGCGGCGGAGCATACGGATCGACCGCCTACGGCACCAGCGGTGTCGCGGGCGGCGGCAACGTTTACAACCTCTACCTCGACGGCGACCTGCTGGGCGTCGACGGGCGCGTGGTCTCCGCCTTCAGGAGCTTCGTCGCGGCGGTGGAGCAGAGCATGGCGATGGGGGTCGCGTAGCATGGCGCAGGGAAACTGGGTTCAAGGCGGCAGTGGCTATAGAAAGTACTGCTGGTGCGCGTACGTGGACGTTGCTGAGGTCGGGCGCACGGACACCACCGTGACCTACCGCGTCACGCACGGTTACGGCACGCGCTACGCCATCGACTGCTACGCAAACGGCAGCTCGTCGGCGGGCGGCTCGTGGAACGGCTCGGTCTACTCGACGAACAACTCCGGCTGGGTATGGGTGCAGTGCACGTCGCGCGACGTCGAGCTCGCACGCGGCAACGGCGACGCCTACAACCACACCTTCACGGGCCAGATTAACGTCACGGGCGGCTTCGGCAACGGAACGTCGAACGCCTCCAACACCGTCACGGTCCCGTGCCGTGCCTACCACACGCCGCACACGCCGAAGAACATCAGGGTGGAGCGCCTGAGCGACACCAGCGCGAAGGTCAGCTGGGACGTCGACTACACGGGCATGGACGGCGACTACCCCTGGTCGACCGTGACCGTCGGCGTGGTGAAGAACGGCCCGGGGAAGTTCACCGACGTCGGCACCGTCAGTTGGGATACCACGAGCCACACCTACAACGGCCTCGAGCCGGGCTGCATGTACATCTTCTCGGCCAAGGCGACGGGCCCCGGCGGCACGTCGGACTACGGCGTGAGCGCACCGGCGATCTACACCACGCCGACGGCGCTCGGCATGCTCGAGGCCGTCAAGGCGGAGGCGGCGAAGGTCGTGCTCAAGGGGCACGACGCACCGGCCTTCGTCGACAGCTGGGAGTTCCAGCTCACGACCGACGGTGGAAAGACGTGGGTCGATGCGGATGTAAGCGCCTCTTGGGAGGACGAGGAGGCACCGGCGGGTACGGTGCGCTACCGCGCCCGCGCGGTCAAGAGCGGCCTCAAGGGACCGTGGACGGAGTCAAACGAGGTCACGACAATATGCCCGCCGCTCGCACCGTCCATCAGGGGCGTCAGGGCGGCTTACGCCACAGGTTCGACCGCGACGCTCGAATGGGTGCCCAACCATCCGGACGGCTCGGCGCAGACCTCAGCCGAGGTGCAGGTCACGACGCCGACGGGCCCCACCACCACGACGGTCGATGGCCCGGGTACGAGCCTGAAGCTGCCGACCGGCACCAAGGGCCTCTACTCCGTGCGTGTGCGCACCAAGGGCCTCGACGAGGACTGGGGCGCATGGTCGAGCGCGGCGGCATATACCGTGGCGGACGCGCCCCAGGCATTCTTCACCGATCCGGCTGCGGACGGGGCGACCCTGCGCGCGGTGCCGCATACCTTCACGTGGAAGGTGGCCGACGAGACGGGCGTCAGCCGACAGTACCTGTCTTTGTGCGACATCAGGGGCAATCTCCTGTGGAGCGGGACTGTGGACAAGGACGCGCGCTCCTTTGGCCTCGGCTACGCGCAGCATGCCTTCGTCAACTTCACGCCGTACAGGGTCATGCTCACGGTCACGGCCGGATCGTCCCTATCGGTCACCGTCTCGAGAACTTTCCAGACCAACTGGGCACCGCCAGCCAAACCGTCGCTCAACATCTTCGTCGACGAGAGGTTGGGATGCCAGCTGTCGGTATTCCCAGGCAAGGCCGACAGCGACGACACGCCCGAGACGTCCCACTTCACCGTGTCGCGCGTCCTGCCCGACGGCTCGACCCTGCAGCTCGGCTCGCACCTTGCGGCGGGCGAGGGCGCGAGCGATCCGCTGCCTCCGCTCAACAGCGAGTTCGAGTACGTCGCGGTTGCCTACGCCGCGACGGGCGTGAGCACAGCGACGAGGGTCAAAACGACCGTGGCGAGCCGCGAGGTGGCTCTCAACTGGGGGGCCGGCGCTGAGAGGTCGTGGCTCGGGCGCTATCTCAAGGAGGGCTCGAGCCGTAAGGTGACGCACGGATACAAGATGCTGCACTTCGCCGACGGCGGGGAAGGGCTGCCCGTCTCGTACGGCATCAACGAGAGGGACGTCAAGGACAGCATGGACTTCCTGCTGCTCGACGAGGAGGACTACAAGTCATTCCTCGAGGTCATGAACATGGCGGGGCGCTTCTGGGTGCGCGATCTCTACGGCGAGCGGTTCCGCGCCCGCCTCAGCTGTAGCGTGAAGCGTTCCGACGGCGCGTGGGTGGCTTCGTGCGACCCGACGTGGGAGACGTGGGAGGAGCCCGCCAATGGCTGATAGCTGGATAAGGCCGTTCGACGCCTCCTACGACTTCGTGCGCGTATCACGTGAGACGGGGCTCGAGCTCGACTTCGTGCGCGACATCGAGAACGGCGGCTCCATCGAGCGCAATGCGAACACGGCGCTCTATGAGACTGCATCCCTGGACTTCGCCGACAAGTTCGACGTTGGCAACGACTTTCTGCGTGTGTACCTCAACGCCACCTTCACGGACGGCAGTAAGAGGCGCGAGTGCCTCGGAACATTCATGCCGCAGGTGGACTCGGTGGACATCGACGGCGCCTACCGCGAGGGCCAGATCAACGCCTACGGCCTCCTGAAGCGGCTCAAAGACGACGACTTCGACGGGCCGTACGTGATCGTTGCGGGCAGCAATCTGGTTGATGAGGCCGTCAAGATAGCCGAATCGGTCGGCCTCACCGTCTACGCCGACCCCAGCAGCCTCCTTCTGGGCAGCACCTTGGTTTTCGGCGTGGGCAGGGACAACGACGCTAAGAACAAGCTGGACGCGGTGGACCTGCTCCTCAAGGCGGCCGGGTTCCGCTCGCCGACGACCGACCGGATGGGCAACGTGATCTACAGGCGCTACGTCGAGCCTGCCGACATGCCCATCTCGGCGGAGTTCACCGAGGGCAGGGACGCGCGCTTCATGTCGGACATGACCGAATCGACCAACCGCGCCGAGGTCTGCAACGTCGTGCACGTGGACTTCAGCACGCAGGACGCATCGGTGCGCGGCACGGCGGTGGACGACTCGCCCGACTCCGACCTATCGACCGTCTCGGTCGGACGCCGCATCGTCAAGAGCTACAGCTACGACAGCCTGCCGGGCGTGGACACCGAGGACAGCAACCTTGTCGAGGGCGCCGCCAACGCCCTCATCGGCACCGGCAAGAAGTCGGATAAGAGCTTCAGGCAGAGCGATTCGCACGGCAGCATCCAGACCGTCTACGTCTCCGACTCGCCGCAGGTGGGCGTGCTCTTCGGCATCAAGGTCGTCTCGAGCGGTGGGCGCATCGGCTTCTGCCAGGACGAGGGGCCGAGCGTCAAGAAGGATACGGACTACACGCAGAGCGTATGGGTCAAGGGCACTAAGGGCGCGACGGGCATCATACAGTCTTTCTGGGATCAGGAGAGGGCGCTTGGCCCGGTGACCAAGGGGTTCACCATGACTGGCGAGTGGCAGAAGGTCAGCTACACCTACCACGCCACGGAGAACCACAACAAGATCAGCTGGGGCTACTGCTACATCGACGGCGGCGAGGCCATCTTCGTCGCCGACAAGGTCGAGGAGGGAGGCAACGCCACGCCTTGGCCTCAGGACGCCATGCAGGCGGCGGCGGACCGCAAGGCGGCTGAGCTGCTCGCCACCGAGCGCGCCGTGACGCGCACGGACGAGTTCAAGAGCGTGTACAAGCCCGTCGAGCCGTGCATGGCGGTGGCGATGAACTACAGGACCGGCGGGGTTGTCGGCAAGCTGGCAATCCAGAAGCAGACGCTGACGCTTGACGCCGGCTGCGTCATAAAGCACACGGCGAGGAGGTACGAGCGATGAGCGATTCGACGGCCGAGATCAAGGGCGCGGCGGCGCGGCTGGCGGCGGCGATGCCGTCGGGCGGCAAGCGGCTGACGATGGAGTTCGGCACGGTCGTGGGCGTCCACGACACGGCGCTCGACGTGATGCTGCACGGCGCGGTGGTGACGGTCCCGATGGTGCGCTCCTGCACGGGGTGCATCATCACCGACCGCGCCGTGATTCTGTCGCAGGGCCCGCTGGCCGTGTGCGTCGGCACGATGGCGGCTGTGTAGGCCGGCGTTACGGTGGCCTGAACCTGCAGTGTGGCGGGGAATGGGCCCCACCGCACTGCAGAACGGGAAGGAGGCCGGATGGAGGTGCTCAAGCTTTTCGCGCCGTACGGCCCGGGGTGGCTGGGAGGCGTGCTGCTTGTGCTCGTCGCCTTCTACTTCGGCAGGCAGTTTTTGGACGAATACAAGGCCCAAAACGAGCGCAAGGCGAACATCGACCTCAAGCGCGAGGAGCGCAAACAGGAGGAGGTGGCCGAGCGGGCGCAGCGCGACCGTGAGCGCTCGCAGATGGAGGGCCGCATCGCCGCCCAGATGGAGAGGTCCAACAGCCTCATGGAGGCCATGAAGACGCTGATGGAGTCCGTGGTGGCCTCGAACGAGGTGCTGCACTCGGACCTCGCGCACAGCCAGGCACGCAGCCAGGGAATGGCGCAGAAGGTCGACCATATTTGCGACCGAGTCGACCTCATGTACAACAAGGAGACAAGCAGATAGGAGCAATCAAATGACTGAGATTCAGGCCAGCCTCACCGTCGCCACGGTGCTCGTGGTGCCGTACATCGTGCAGGCCATCAAGACTAAGGCCATGACGGGCAGCGTCGCCCGCTGGACGGCCATCGCCGTCTCGGCGGGGTGCGGCGCCCTCACGGCCATGGCGGGAGGCGTGCCCACCGACCCCTCGGCGTGGGTGACGTCCATCTTCGCGTGTGTCGGCGGCGTGCAGGTGGCCTATGCCGCCTTCAAATCCGTCGGTATCACGGACAAATGGCTCGACGCGCTGCTCGCGCTCGGCGACATTAAGGAGGACTAACATGGCAGATTTCGCGAACGTCCAACCGGACGAGTACAAGCTCCTCGGCTGCAACTTCTCGGCGGGACGACCCTTCGGCATCAAGGGCGTCACGATCCACCATATGGCGGGTGACCTCAATGCGGCCCAGTGCAACAGCATCTGGGCCGCCAACGGCTGCTCTGCCCACTACTCGGTCGACCGCAACGGCTACATCGTGCAGCATGTCAACGACACCGACCGCGCCTACGCTTGCGGCGACGGCATCGGCACGGGCGGCGGCAACGACACCACGATCTCCATCGAGCACGCCAACAGCGCGCGCGGCCCGTGGACGGTTCACGACGCCGCTATCGAGAGCGGTGCGCACCTCGTGGCGGCTCTGTGCCTGTACTACGGGCTGGGCCGCCCGGCATGGATGGTGAACGTGTTCCCACACAAGCACTGGTCGTCCACGGCCTGCCCCGGCGAGCTGGCCGGCTCGCAGCGCGACCACTACATGCAGCGCGCCGTCGAGTGGTACGACGCGATGGTCGGCGGCACGCAGCCGTCCGCGCAGACTGTGCAGCCCGCGGCGACCCCTGCTGCGCCTTCGGCGTCGCAGGGCGCGCCGGGCGGTTTCCCTCGCTCCACTGGCGCCCGTGTTCCCGTACACTACTCGCTGCACCTCAAGGGTGGCGGCTGGCTGGACGAGGTGACTGACTTCGGTGCCGGCGACGACGGCTTCGCGGGCTACCCGTGCCGACAGCATGACCTCCTTTGCGCCCGAGTTGATCGCGGTACGCTCAAGTATCAGGTCCACACCGTCGAGGACGGCTGGCTCGACTGGGTCGCCAAGGGCGACCGCAACGACACCGTAAACGGCTGCGCCGGTATCGCCGGCCATACCATCGACGGCGTACGCATGTACTACGTGACGCCGAGCGGCGAGGAGTACAAGCAGGCGTGGTACCGCTCCCAGACCACTGCGCGCGCCGGATGGCTGAACACCGTGTGCGACGACGGCTCTACCTATAGCGGCGACAACTACGCCGGTATCTACGGCGAGCCGCTCGACCGTCTGCAGGTCTGCGTCACCGACGGGGTGCCGTGGTAATGGCTTTCGTCATGGGCGCGGCGCTCGGCGCGATTTTGGGCAGTTTCGTCACGGTTGTCGCGCTCGCCCTGATCTGGGGCGGGAGCGACCGCGGGCGATAACAGCAAAAGGGGCCGTGGCGGTTCGTCGCCACGGCCCCTTTCTCGTATCCCTCGAATATCCCAAGTGGGCGCAAAACCCCAAGTACGGTCAGCGTGTTGCGGTGCCGTCAGCGAGTTTTGCCTGATGGTCAGCATCAATAGCGAGCTGCGGCAAACTGTCTCAGTACTGCCACATGTGGTTGACGGGGCCAGAGCCTTTGCCCATGTCAAAGCCGGCGGCGAGAGCGCCGGTTAGGTAGGCCTTGCCGGCGTTGACGGCATCGGCAAGATCCATGCCCTGGGCCAGCGCGCAGGCGATGGCGGACGAGAGCGTGCAGCCGGTGCCGTGTGTATTGTCGGTCTCGATGCGCTTGTGGCGGAACCACGTGGTGAGCGGATCGCCCAGGTGGTTGCCCTCGTCATCGAGCGGCGCGGCCTCGGCCAGTACATCGTTGGCCTCGTTGACAAGATGCCCACCCTTAACGAGGGATGCGCAACCAAAGCGGCGGGTGAGGAGCATGGCGGCATTTTGCTGTGTGCGCTCGGAGTCGACCTCGTAGTCGAGCAGGGCCATGGCCTCGGGAATATTGGGCGTGATAACCGTCGCCAGCGGGAACAGGCGGCGGGTGAGCGCCTCGGCGGCATCTTCGGCGATGAGGCGGGCGCCCGAGGTGGCGACCATAACGGGGTCGACGACGATATTTGTCGCGTCCCAGGCGCTCAGGCGGTCGGCGATAACCTCGATAATCTCGGCGGAGGAGACCATGCCGATCTTGACGGCGCTGGGGCGGATATCGTCAAAGACGGCATCGATCTGCGCCGCGACAATGTCCGGGGAGATGTTCTGCACGGCGGTGACGCCCAGGGTGTTCTGTGCGGTGATGGCCGTGATAGCCGTCTCGGCATACAGACGGTGTGCCGTGATGGTCTTAATATCGGCCTGAATGCCGGCGCCGCCGCTGGAATCGGATCCTGCGATGGACAGGACGGCAGGTACGTTACTACGATCCATGTTCGCTCTCTTGTTCGGTCGGATTCAAATGGGTCTTCTACCTGCATTATAAAGTTGCCCGGGCCGGCTATATGCCGATCCCGGGCGGGTGGTGCAATCTTTACGTAAATGTAAGAGAATGTTCACACGTTAACAATTGACGAGTGTCATGACGTCGCCAAAAGCAATCGTGACAGCGTGTTAGTCCTCCATGCCGAGGTCGATCGTCGTGCCTTCGAACACCTTGTTGACGGTGCGAACGGCGCACATCTTGCCGCACATGGTGCAGGTGCCCTCGGTGGCGGCGGGAGATTCCTCGTAGCGCTTGCGGCTCGTGACCGGATCGAGCGCCCACTTCCACATCTCTTCCCAGTCGAGCTTGCGGCGCGCCTGGCCCATGCGGTCATCGGCATCGCGGGCGTGCGGTACCTTCTTGGCGATGTCGGCGGCGTGCGCGGCGATCTTGGTGGCCATAAGGCCATCGAGCACGTCCTGGGCGTTGGGCAGGCACAGGTGCTCGGCCGGCGTCACGTAGCACAGGAAGTCGGCGCCGGAGCTGGCAGAGATAGCGCCGCCGATGGCAGCGGTGATGTGGTCGTAGCCCACGCCGATATCGGTCACCAGGGGCCCGAGCACATAGAACGGGGCGTTGTGGCACAGGCGCTTCTGCAGCTTCATATTGGCGGCGATCTCGTCGAGCGCCATGTGGCCCGGGCCCTCGACCATGACCTGGACGCCGGCTGCCCAAGCACGTTTGCACAGCTTGCCCAGCTCGATCATCTCGGCGGTCTCGGTGGCGTCGTTGGAATCGTAGAGGCAGCCCGGGCGGCAGGAGTCGCCGAGCGAGATCGTCACGTCGTACTCGTGGCAGATCTCGAGCACCTCGTCGTAGAACTCGTAGAAGGGGTTCTCGTTGCCGGTGACCTCCATCCAGCCAAACAGCAGCGAGCCGCCGCGGCTGACGATGTTCATGAGGCGGCCGGTCTCCTTAAAGGTCTTGATGACCGATTTGTTGATGCCGCAGTGGATGGTCATAAAGTCCACGCCGTCCTCGGCGTGCGCGCGCACGACCTCGAGCAGGTCGTCCTTGGTAAGCTTGACCAGCGGCTTTTCCATATAGCCGATGGCGTCGTACATGGGCACCGTGCCCACCATGAGCGGCGTCTCGTCGATGAGCTGCTGGCGGAACTTGCGCGTCTTGCCCGAGTTGGAGAGGTCCATGATGGCGTCGGCGCCGTAGTCCTCGGCGATCTTGACCTTCTTCCATTCCTCGGCGGCATCGGCCTTGTCGCCCGAGATGCCCAGGTTGACGTTGACCTTAGTGGACAGACCCTCGCCGACGCCAAAGGCACGCATGCCCTTTTTGATGTGCACGATGTTGGCGGGAATGGCGATGCGGCCGTCGGCAACACGCTCACGAATGTACTCGGGGTCGCGATGCTCGCGCTCGGCGACCTCCTCCATCTGCGGTGTGATTTGCCCGGCGCGGGCGAAGTCGATTTGCGTGACGAGCTTGGGCTCGGTCTGTGTGCTCATTGGCACGGCTCCCTTCGTTGGCATTACCCATATCAGGTTTGCGGGTCAGGGCGGGCGCGCCCAATCTCAGCCTGCCGTCTTGTCCTGCAAGCTCCCCGTTATGTCATGGGCTCAAGTATAGCCTGAATGGGTACGATTGGGCCAACGAGCGTGCCTGTGGGGAGGCGAACATGGAAGACAAGCATCTATATCGAGAGACGCAATGGGATGTATCGGCCGAGGAAAGCCGTGCGCACCATGGCCTTGTTGCGATTGGTTTTGCGGTGCTTGCCGTGCTGGTGATTGCCTTTTGTATTTGGACGTTTGGTGGTCGCGGCGGCGCTGCATGGGAGTTCGAGGCCGATGATGGCCTACCGATAATGACGGTGAAGGTCGCGGGCGACAATACCGTTGCCGCGCCGGGCGATTATTGGTATCCGCGCGATGAGTTTGTGCAATTGCAGCTGAGCGGTGGGTCTATTCCTGGTGAGGAAATCGAACGTGTGACGTTTGATGCGGCGCTCAAAACGCTGACGGTGAAGCTCAAAGATCAAGGAGACGTCCCCACGACGATGGATATCGCGCTGACGGAATGGCGTCTGGAGCCCCCGGCGGGCGCTGCGGCGTCCGAGGTGGAGCACGTTAAGGTTACCTACCAAGATGGCTCGACGAGCGAGATTGCAAAGGCCGATGGCTTGGCGGAGTAACTGGGTGGGGTTGGAAACGGCGGGCCTATTGTACCTGCGCGTTCATGAAAACCAGGGTGTTTTCGTTTGAAAGCTCGGGAAAGTGACGATAACCAACGTCGAATGCGGTAAGTCCGCTTGCATCCTCGAGCTTGTTTTCTGCCATCCACCGCACCATGGAGCCGCGCGCCTTTTTGCTGGCGGTCGACCGTTGGATGGGCTTCCCGTTGCGGATACCCTCGCCAAAGAGGCATGTGACGGCCGTGGCGTCGCCCGCGAGGTGGGGCAGAACGGCTTTGGCATACTCTACGCTGGCGAGGTTGACGATCGTGGTGTTTGAGCCTGCCGGGGCGATAGCCCGCGCGAGCTTGTCGCTCCAAAACGCGTAGAGGTCTCGGGCATCGTCAACGGCGAGCTTTGCGCCCATTTCCAGCCGATACGGTTCGACGGCATGAAAGGGGCGTACGCATCCGTAAAGGCCCGAGAGGATCCACAGATGGTCTTGCAGCCATGCGAGCTGCGCGGAATCCATCACCTCGGGCGCCATGCTCTGGTATTGAATGCCGTGATAGGACATGATGGCAGGGGAGATGCGGCGCGCGATACCGGAATCGGCAAGATCGCCGTTTCCCAAGATGGGCTCGAACTCATGCAAAATGTCGAGACAAGGGGCCAGCAGCTTGTCGCTGACGTTCCACAGAGCTTGTAGGCCGCTGTCGCCTTCGGTTCGTTCGATGTCCAAGAGCGCATGGTGCAGCTGGGCGGTCTCGCGCGCAAAGGGCGGAATCCCCTGAACTTCAAAAGCATCTTGTGCCGCGCGCATTTGCTTGGCGGGTGAAACGATGACCTGGAGCATGAACTCTCCTCTGCCAAAAAGGAAGTTGCGGTGGAATACGGTCTGTTTTGGCCGTTTATGGGCCAGTTTAGTCCGTATTTCACCGCAACTGATGGAGGGTTGGTTAGGCGCGCTCGATGAAGGCCTTGTAGCCGCGATAGGCCTCGTAGATATCGGCCTTGTTGGCGACCTCCCACAGGGCGTGCATGGACAAGACGGCAACGCCGGAGTCGATGACGTTCATGCCGTACTCGGCCATGATGTAGGCGATGGTGCCGCCGCCGCCCGCGTTGACGCGGCCGAGCTCGCAGGTCTGGAAGTCCACGCCCGCCTCGTCCATGATGTCGCGGATGAGGGCCACGTACTCGGCGTCGGCGTCGTTGGAGCCGCCCTTGCCGCGGCTGCCCGTGTACTTGTTAAAGCACAGGCCGCGACCCATAAAGGCAGCGTTCTTGGTCTCGAACTTGCCGGCGTAGCCCGGGTCGAAGCCGGCGGACACGTCGGAGGAGAGCATGCGGCTGCGGGCAAGCGAGCGGCGCAGGGCCAGCGGGCTGTCCTCGCCGGCGAGCGTCATGATCTCGGCGACGGTGTTCTCGAAGAAGCGGCTCGTCATGCCAGTGGCGCCCACGGAGCCGATCTCCTCCTTGTCGACGATGAGCGTGATGCTCGTGCGCTCGACATTGGCCACATCGATCTGGGCGAGCATGGAGGGGTAGGCGCATACGCGGTCGTCGTGGCCATAGCCCAAAATCATGGAGCGGTCGAGGCCCATGTCGCGGGCGGGGCCGGCGGGCACGACCTCGATCTCGGCGGAGAGGAAGTCCTCCTCCTCGACGTCGTACTGTTCCTTGAGGATATCCAGGAACATCTGCTTGACGGGCTCCTTGGGGGCGTCCTTGTCGTCCTCGTCAAACTTGACGGGGCGGCCTCCCACGATCACGTCGAGGATCTCGGCGTCGACGGCGTCCTTGGCGGGCTTGGCCATCTGCTCGCTCGAGAGGTGGATCAGAAGGTCGGAGATGGTAAAGACCGGGTCGTCTGCCTTGTCGCCGATGTTGATGTCGACGGTGGTACCGTCCTTTTTGCAGATGACGCCCACGAGTGCAAGCGGGGAGGCCACCCAGTGGTAGCTCTTGACGCCGCCGTAGTAGTGCGTGTCGAGGTAGGCCATGTCGCCGGCCTCGAAGGCAGGGTTCTGCTTGAGGTCCAGGCGTGGCGAATCCACGTGGGCGCCCAGGATGTTAAAGCCCTGCTCGAGCGGGGCGGTGCCAAGGTTGACAAGCATAAGGTCCTTGCCGTGGTTGGCGGCGTACACCTTGTCGCCTGCCTTGAGCTCGCGGCCCTCGGCGATCACGGTCTCCAGGTCGACGTAGCCCGCCTCCTTGGCCATCTTGATGCCGGCCTTGACGCACAGGCGCTCGGTCTTGTTCTCACTCAAAAACTGCTTATAGCCGCGGCAAAGCTCCTCGAGCTCCTCGATTTGCTGTGGCGTGTACTTTTTCCATGCGCAGGGACGCTCCATGACGCAGGCTCCTTTCGGATCGATCGTGCTGGTTGATGTACCGTGAGCCATCGTATCACGCGCGGGCGCGCGGTGGCGGCGGAGCTTGATGTGCGGTGGCCGCGGGGCGGGGAGCGTGTAAACTGGTGTGAGCAAACCGTGCCCAGCCCAAAGCGAGGTATTCAATATGTCTGACAAGCGCCGCACCTTTGCCGTCATCGACGGCAACTCGCTCATGCACCGCGCCTTCCACGCCGTGCCGCCGACCATGAACGCGCCGGACGGTCGCCCCACCAACGCGATCTTTGGCTTTTTGAACATGTTTCTCAAGATGATCGATGCCTTTAATCCCGACGGCGTCGTCGTGGCGTTTGATAAGGGCAAGCCGCGCGTGCGCATGGAGATGCTGCCGCAGTATAAGGCGCAGCGCCCGCCCATGGACCCCGATCTGCACGCGCAGTTCCCGATGATTAAGGAGCTGCTCGCCGCACTCAACGTGCCGATTCTGCAGTCCGAGGGCTGGGAAGGCGACGATATCCTGGGAACCATGGCGCGTCTGGGTGAGGAGGCCGGCTGCGACATGCTGTTGGTGACCGGCGACCGCGACATGTATCAGCTTGTGACCGAGCACATCAACGTGGTCTCGACTCGCAAGGGCCTGTCCGACGTGGCGATCATGACGCCCGAGAGCGTAGACGACCTGTATCACGGCATCACGCCGGCGCTCGTGCCCGATTTTTACGGTCTGAAGGGCGACACGTCCGATAACATCCCCGGCGTGCCGGGCATCGGCCCCAAAAAGGCGAGCGCGCTCATCGCGCAGTACGGTAGCCTGGACGAGGTCATCGCACACGCCGATGAGGTCAAGGGCAAGATGGGCGAAAACCTGCGCGCACACATCGACGACGCGTTGCTGAGCCGTAAGGTGGCGACCATCCGCACCGATGCGCCCGTTGAGCTCGATTTTGAGGCGACGTCCTTCCCGGCGTTTTCTGCCGATGAGGTTTCCGCGGCGCTGGGTACGCTCGGCATTACGGCCATGCAGAACCGTTTTCTCTCGCTGATTGGTGGCGAGGGTGGGGCTGCAGCTGCTGCCAGCACGTTTGAGATGCCCACCGTTTCGCGTGCCGCCGCCGGCGATGCCGAGGCGCTTGCTGCCGCTGCCGTCGAGATCGCTCGTGCGATTGATGCGGGTGAGTGGATTGCCGCCGTGGTGGACGATGACAAGGAGGAGGGCGCGCTTTTTGGTCTGACGCGCACGCTGTGGCTGGCGACGTCCAAGGGGCTGTTTGCTCTTGAGGAGGGCGACGGCGGTGCGTCTGCCGTGGTCGATGGCTTTAACGTTGCCCACGGCCTGATCGCCGGCGTGCTTGCGCGCCTGTTTATGGAGGGCCGCGTGGCGAGCCCGGATATGAAGGCGCTGCTGCATGAGCTTTCGCCCATCGATTCTTCCGAGCCCGAGCTCATGGATCCGCTGGCCGTCGATTCCACGCGCATCTTCGATACCGTGGTCGCCGCCTACCTGTTGGATTCCGACCGCTCCGAGTTTGATGAGGCGTATCTGGCCGATACCTATCTGCAGATGACGCTGCCTGCGGCACGTGGCGCAGAGGGTGCCGGCGAGGACGCTCCTGCGCTCGCCGCGCGCACGGCTGCCCTGACGCTGGCACTCGTGGCGCCGCTGCGCGACCGCATGGCCCGCGAGAACGCCGCCAACGTGTTCGATGGGATCGAGATGCCGCTCGTGCCGGTGCTTGCCAAGATGGAGCGCGCGGGCATGCTCGTGGACCCCGACCGCCTGCACAGTCTGTCCGAGGGCCTGGCGGCCCAGATTGCCGATGTCGAGCGCAGCATTCGCGACCTGGCCGGCGACGAGACCTTTAACATCGGCAGCCCCATGCAACTCTCGCACGTGCTGTTTGATGTTATGGGACTTCCGACCAAGGGCCTCAAAAAGACCAAGCGCGGCTACTATTCGACCAACGCCAAGGTGCTGAGCGACCTTGCCCGCGACCACGAGATCGTGCGCCTGATTTTGGACTGGCGTGAGAAGTCCAAGATTAAGTCGACCTATCTGGACACGCTGGGCCCGCTGCGCCGTGGTGACGGGCGTGTACACACCACGTACAACCAGACCATCACCGCGACGGGGCGTTTGTCTTCGAGCGACCCCAATCTGCAAAACATTCCGACGCGCTCGGAGCTGGGGCGTACCGTCAAGACGGCGTTCTCGGCGGGCGAGGGCAGCGTCTTTTTGGCGGTGGACTACTCGCAGATCGAGCTGCGCCTGCTCGCGCATCTTTCGGGTGACGAGCACCTGGTGCGCGCCTTCAACGAGGGCGAGGACTTCCATGCCGAGACGGCCGCGCGCGTATTTGGCGTGCCGGTGTCCGAGGTGACACCCGACCTGCGTAGCCGCGCCAAGGCCGTGAACTTTGGCATCGTGTACGGTCAGCAGGCCTATGGTCTGTCGCGGTCGCTGCACATCTCGATGGCCGAGGCGCGCGATATGATCGATCGCTACTACGAGGCCTACCCGGGCGTGCGCACGTTCCTCGACAATGTGGTGGCGCGAGCCAAGCAGACGGGCTATGCCGAGACCATGTATGGCCGCAGACGCCATATTCCCGAGCTCAAGGCCAAAAACCCACAGCTCCGCGGCTTTGGTGAGCGCACGGCCATGAACCACCCCATGCAGGGCACCGCCGCCGACATCATCAAGATCGCCATGGCCCGCGTAAGCCGCCGCCTGGAAGAAGAAGGCTTTGCCGCCCATATGATCCTGCAGGTACACGACGAACTGGACTTTGAGTGCCCCGTCAACGAAGTCGAGCGCCTAACCACCATGGTACGCGACGTCATGGAACACGTAGTAGACCTCCGCGTCCCCCTAATCGCCGAAGCCAGCACCGGCATAACCTGGGCCGACGCCAAGTAGCGAGCGACGAGCTTGCGGGCGATGACCATGGGTGCGACGCTTCTGGCCGCCCGATGGTCGCAGGTCGCCAATGCCGACGCCGCGGAACGTTTCCAGGCTTGGATGCGTCCCGCGGCGTCTTTCTGTGCGGTTAGCAGCTCCTGCGGCGCACGAGCTCTACGGGGGCCACGGTCTCCATGGCGGGGGTGCGGCCTGCGATGAGGTCGAGGAGCGCCTTGCAACCCTCTTGTGCCATGAGCTCGGGGTGGCGCTGAACCGTGGTGATCTGCGGCGTGGTGAGCTTTGAGTAGATGGAGTCATCGTAGCCCACGATCTTGATGTCTCCGGGCACGTTGAGACCTGCTGCCTGCACGGCGCGCAGCGCTCCTGCGGCCGAATGGTCGCTTGTAGCAAAGATGCCGTCGAGCGGCATGCCCGCATCGATCATTCCGGCAACGATATCCTGAGCCTCGTCCATGCTAGGACGCTGGCCGGTGACGTAGGCCATGTACTCGCGGCGAAGCGGCAGGCCATGATCGGCGAGCGCATGCATATAGCCCGTGAGGCGGTCGTTGCGGTCGTAGTCTGCGGTAAAGCTCGAGATGGTGAGGATGTTTTTGCAGTCGCGGTCAATGAGTGCGCTCGTTGCCAGGTGGGCGCCGCGTTCGTCATCGGTCCCCACGTGGGGGATGGCGAGGTCCGACTGCGGCATGCGGTCGATGCAGACCACGGGGATACCGCGCGTGACGATGTCGTCCGTGAGCTCACGCAGGCCCGAGATGCATATGATGCCGTCGGCCTGCTTGCTGGCAAGGCTATGGAAGTAATCGCGCTCGCGCTGCGGATCGTTGCCGCTGTTGCAGACAAAGACAGAGTACCCCTGCGCCGCAAGCGTGCGCTCTACGTGGTAGGCGATCTTGGAAAAGAAGTCGTTGGATATATCGGGCACGATCATGCCTATGGAGCGCGACTGCGCTTGGCGAAGCGTCTTGGCGGACTGGTTGGTAACGTAACCGTACTGGTCGATAACATCCTGCACGCGTTTGCGCGTGTCCTCGGAGAAACGGCCAACGTTGTTGACCACATGGCTCACGGTGGCTACGGAGACCCCGGCAAGTTGGGCGATTTCTTTCATTGAGAGCTGTTTTTGCGCCATGGGACCTCCAGCTTGGTTAACGCCTGCTGGTTAACAATTATAACGCCCTATTTGGTTAACACTTGATTATACGATTAACCATGAATTAGGTACCGTTCACGGAGTGAATAACTACCGCTTACCGATTCATACACTGGTATTTGGTAGATTCTCAGCTGGTTATACGATTAACCAAATGACGCTCTTGGACGAATTTGTGAGGGATCATCTATGCTTCTCTGCCCCAGTATGATGTGCGCCGATTACGGCGAGCTTGCCAACACGGTGCGTGAGCTCGACTCCGCGGGTGCCGATATCTTTCACTGCGATGTGATGGACGGTAGCTTTGTACCTAACTTTGCGATGGGCCTCGAGGACATCAAGGCCGTGCGCGCTGCCACGCAAAAGCTCGTCGACGTGCATCTGATGATCGAGAACCCGGCGGCCAAGATCGACCTCTTTGCCGATGCGGGCGCTGATATCATCTACATTCATCCCGAGTCCGAGCGCTATGTGGTCAAGACGCTCGCCGCCATCAAAGCGCTCGGTTGCGCTGCGGGCATCGCCGTCAACCCCGATACCGCGGTGACCCTGCTCGAGGAGATTCTCAACCTCTGCGACTACGTGATGGTCATGACGGTCAATCCCGGTTTTGCCGGGCAGGCGTTTATCGAATTCACTAAAAAGAAGATTGAACAGCTTGCGGCTCTCAAGGATGAGTACGGCTTCAAGATCATGATCGACGGCGCCTGCTCGCCCGCGCGCGTCAAGGAACTCTCGGCCATCGGTGCCGACGGCTTCATCTTGGGCACGAGCGCATTGTTTGGCAAGGACATGACCTATGCGGAAGCGCTTGAGAAGCTGCGTCAGGGAGAGGAGTACTAACCGCGGCAGGCCAGAGGCTGTCAGTTAATAGCAAAGAGCCATGTGGCTCGATCGAAAGGAACCTGTAAATGAAGATCGCAATCGGTAACGACCACGTGGCCGTCGAGCTCAAGAACATCATCAAGGAGCACCTGGAGGAGCGCGGCTACGAGGTCGTGGACTTTGGCACCAACTCCACCGAGCGTTTTGACTATCCCATTAGCGGCTACAAGGTCGGCTGCGCCGTGGCGGCAGGGGAGTGCGATCTGGGCGTTCTTATCTGTGGCACGGGCGTGGGCATCAGTCTGGCAGCCAACGCGGTTGAGGGCGTGCGTGCCGTGGTATGCTCCGAGCCCTATTCGGCCAAACTCAGCCGCGAGCACAACAACACCAACATCGTGGCCTTCGGTGCCCGCGTGGTGGGCTCCGAGCTCGCAAAGATGATCGTGGACGAATGGCTCGACGCCAAGTTCGAAGGCGGCCGCCACCAACGCCGCATCGACATGATCGTCGAGATCAAGGAAACGCAACACCTCGAAGCAGCCGAAGCCTAGCCAAATAGACCGCACAGAAAAAGGAGCCCGTCCAACAACGGGCTCCTTCCATATCAAATAAATTCAGCCAAGTATCTAGACACCCGAGGCGCCATCATGGCGGCAAGCAAGTAAACCTAGGACCTGGCCGGGCGGCGCGGGCAAGTTTTTCGTAGATTCCGCACGAGCTGAAGAGCACTTAATGTGCTCTTCGTGCGAGCCCAGGACCTGACCGAACGAAAAACTTGCCCGCGCCGCCCGGCCAGGTCTGACGAGCAACGTTAACGAGCCGCCAAGATGGCGTCGATGAGCGTCAGTACGCCCCCGTCGTTGTTGCTCGGAATGCGCCATTTGGCGTGCGCGTTCATGTGCTCCTCGGCATTATCCACGATAAAGCTATGCCCGACGCGCTCCAGCATGGGGATATCGTTGTACGTATCACCCACGGCGGCGGCATCAGCGATATCAATGCCCAGCTGCTCGCACAGGTGCGCGACGCCCGACCCCTTGTCGACGCCCAGGTTCATAAAGTCTATCCACTCGCGCCCGGCGTTGGTGACGTAGAGCTTGTCCGAGAACTCGGGGCTGTAGTTCTCGCGAAACGCGGGCTCGGCATCGTAGGCGGGGAAGAAGATCGAAATCTTGTTGGATTCGATATCAATGCCCTCAAAGCTATCGACGTAGTTGATCGTGTTGTAGTAGACGCTGAGTTCGTCGTGGTATTGATGGTCACGGGCAAGTACGTAGAACTCGTCGTAGCAGCATAGGACGGGGACGGCGCGAGAATCCTCCGAGGCGCGGCTCAAG
This sequence comes from Collinsella sp. CLA-AA-H302, assembly GCF_040093305.1. Classification (NCBI taxonomy): domain Bacteria; kingdom Bacillati; phylum Actinomycetota; class Coriobacteriia; order Coriobacteriales; family Coriobacteriaceae; genus Collinsella; species Collinsella sp. CLA-AA-H302. Next base: position 286,324 of record NZ_JBBNJW010000001.1, on the reverse strand, counting down.
ACCTGCTGATACAGCGCCACATCGATGTTGCTCATATAGATATAGTTGCCGCGATAGATGACGCAGGCTCCGTTGTCGGGGCAAAAGGCGAGGCGGTTCTTGATGCCCTCGAACATCTCCTCGAGCTTGGGGGCTGGACGTCCGCTGGCGGGGCAGAATACGATGCCGGCGTCGGCGAGCTTGTCCAGGCGCTCATCAAGACCCTGCGGCAACACGCGCTCGTCGGTGAGCAGCGTCTTGTCCATGTCGACGGCGATGAGTTTAATGTTGCCGATGTTAGCGTCTGATTCATAAGTCTGCATAAATGCGCCTTTCCGTTTCCAGATTGTTTCGGGCGTAATGACCCTCTGCTATGTAATCGAGCGTATTTTCGCAGGAATGGTGCGTACTTGCACTGCAATTCACAAACTAATGAAAAAACTTTTCAGAAATTTGAATTTGTCGCTTGTACAGCAGGCACTTTAGCGTAATATAGCGACCATCGAAAACGGAGACGGCAAAAGCACCGCTTACCGAGGAAAAGGTACCGTTTGCGATATTAGAATTGCGCCCGGCGATAGGTGAAAGGAGAGGCAGATGCAGTTCGTAAAGATCATCACCACTGCAGACAATGCCATCCGACGCCAGCGCGCAATTTCCCGACGACGATAACAATCGTCTCTGTCCGCATGGGGCGAATTGCCTCAACAGAGTCATTTTGAGGTCGTTGGGTTTTAGCACGACATTGCTGCATGTTTCTAGGGCATGTATGTGCTGATTTTTGCTATTTAACCTGATATTGCACGGTATATGACCTTGAAATGACTTGCAACTGACCGATGTTCTAATTAGCTACCAAGGGCGAAAGGAAACAGCCATGAGCAAGGAAAAAGTCGTTCTCGCATATTCCGGTGGTCTTGATACATCCGTATGTGTCAAGTGGCTCCAGGACGAGAAGAATCTCGATGTCGTTTGTGTCTGCGGCAACGTGGGCCAGGAGGAGACCGGCCTGGACGCCAAGAAGCAGAAGGCGCTCGACCTGGGCGTTCTTGATTGCCAGGTGCTCGACCTGCGCGATGAGTTCTCCGATGAGTTCCTGACTAAGGCCATCGCCGCAAACTCCATGTACGAGAATAAGTACCCGCTGCTCTCCGCCCTGTCTCGCCCGCTGCTCGCCAAGAAGCTCGTCGAGGTCGCTCACGAGTTTGGCGCTACCTACGTCGCCCACGGCTGCACCGGCAAGGGTAACGACCAGGTTCGTTTTGAGGCTGCCGTCAAGGCCCTCGACCCCGAGCTTAAGGTTATCGCCCCGGTTCGCGAGTGGGATCTGAAGTGCCGTCCCGACGAGGTCGCCTATGCTCACGCCCACAACGTGCCGGTTCCCGAGGGTGCCAACGACAACCCCTATTCCATCGACGACAACCTGTGGGGTCGTGCCATTGAGTGCGGCCACCTGGAGGATCCCTGGAACGAGCCGCTCGATGACGCCTGGGTTATGACCAAGAATCCCGAGGACACGCCCGACACCCCGACGTATACCGAGATTGAGTTTGAGGCCGGCAAGCCCGTCGCCGTCGACGGCAGGAAGATGAAGCTCTCCGAGATCGTCATCGCCCTCAACAAGATTTCGGGTGACAACGGCTTTGGTCGCCTGGACCTGGTCGAGGATCGTCTGGTGGGCCTCAAGAGCCGCGAGTGCTACGAGGTTCCCGGCGCCCTGACGCTCGTCACCGCCCACAAGGCACTCGAGGATATCTGCGTCGAGGGCGACCTGCTCAAGACCAAGATTAAGCTCGAGCAGGATTGGGCCACCGCCGTGTACAACGGCCAGTGGTATAGCCCGCTCAAAAACGCGCTCGATGCCTTTATGGCCGACACTCAGAAGTTCGTGACCGGCACCGTCCGTCTGAAGTTCTTTAAGGGCAACTGCCATGTTGTCGGCCGCAAGAGCCCGTTTAGCCTGTATGACTACGGTCTGGCTACCTACGACCGCGACACCACGTTTGACGAGAAGGCCAGCGCCGGCTTTATCGAGATCGATACGCTGTCGCTCAAGACGTGGGCAAAGGTCCAGGGTCCCAGCTCCGCCGCCGCCCAGGCCTAGCGCCTCCTTCCCTTGGTATCCGCGCGGCCCATCCGCGTGATACATAACGGGCGCACGGGGTCCCTACCTTTCGTTATGCTTGCTGACACTTCTTAACATCGGTGGCCCCTACGTTCCGCCCGCATATATGATGCCGCGTCTACGGCTGAGTCCGAGCCCCGCCGGGGTTGTCCGGCGGGGCTCCTTCTATCAATTTGGCGGCTCTGTGCCTATATATATGAGGAGTATCCATTATGTTCAACGCTATCGCGCATGCCTTGCTTGCCCTCGCGCCCGAGTTCGATGCTGCAAAGGTCGAGGATGTTCCTATGAGCCTGAAGGCCTGGATCGATGGTTCGCAAGGCAACATCCGGAGGGAGACGTTGGGCACCAAGTGCCTCGTGCGTCACTTCTTTGCATATTAGCTACATGGCCCTGTGCACGGTGGGGAATGTGTAAAACTAGCGGTTGAAAAATCGCTTTAGCGACATGGCTCATTGCTTTGGGCGCTTGTTTTGGTATTTGGAGAAAGGGGACGGTTCCATGGCTCTTTGGGGCGGTCGTTTTGAGGCGGGAGTGGCCGAGGTCACGCAGGAGTTTGGCGCGTCGCTGCCGGTCGACAAACATCTCTATAAGCAGGATATCGCCGGTTCTAAGGCGCATGCCAAGATGCTGGCGGCCCAAGGCATCATCAGTGCCGAGGACGAGCAGGCGATTGCCGAGGGCCTGACCGGAATCGAACAGGATATCGATGCCGGTAACTTCACCTTCGATATCAACGACGAGGACATCCATATGTCCATCGAGAGCGAGCTGACGCGTCGCATCGGCGAGGCCGGCAAGCGCTTGCATACCGGACGTTCGCGCAACGACCAGGTGGCGACCGATACGCGCCTGGGCGTCAAGGCGTTGGCCAAGGAGCTCATGGAGGCCAACCTGCAGTTGCGCCACGTGCTGGTGGATGCGGCCAAGAAGTACGACAAGGTGATTCTGCCGGGTTACACGCACATGCAGCATGCTCAGCCCGTGCTGCTGTCACATCATCTGCTGGCGTATTCCTGGATGTTCGCGCGCGACTTTACACGTCTGAAGGCCGCCTTTGATGCCGCCGACAACTGCCCGCTGGGTGCTGCCGCGCTTGCCGGTACGAGCTATCCGCTCGATCGCCAGATGACGGCTGCCGAACTTGGCTTTGCGGGCGTGATTCCCAACTCGCTCGATGCGGTTTCCGACCGTGATTTCCTGCTCGATCTGCATTACGCCGGATCCGTCATGGCGATGCACCTGTCGCGTCTTTCCGAGGAGATCGTGCTGTGGTCGAGCTCCGAATTTGGCTTTATCACGCTTTCAGACTCCTACTCCACTGGCTCGTCCATCATGCCGCAGAAGAAGAATCCCGACTTTGCCGAGCTTATCCGCGGTAAGAGCGGTCGCGTGTACGGCAACCTGGTGCAGCTGCTGGTAACCATGAAGGGCCTGCCGCTCGCTTATAACAAGGACTTGCAGGAGGACAAGGAGGGCGCGCTCGATACCGCTCACACGCTCATGCAGTGCCTGTCCGTTATGGCCGGAATGATTTCGACCTGGACCGTCAACGAGGATGCCATGGCGTGCGAGTGCGGCGTGGGGCACCTTGCCGCCACCGATGTTGCCGATTACCTGGCAAAGCGTGGTCTGCCGTTCCGCGAGGCACATGCCGTGGTGGGCCATCTGGTCCTGATGTGTGAGAAGCGTAGCTGCAATCTTGAGAACCTGCCGTTTGAGGTGTTCCAGGAGGCAAGCCCGCTCTTTGAACGCGATATTACCGAGGCGCTCGACATCCCCTCAATTGTCGCCGCGCGTACGACCGAGGGCGGTACCGCCCCTGCCGCCGTTGCCGTGCAGCTGCAGCGTGCCGAGGTACAGCTTGTGGCCGACGAGGGCGTGTTTGGATCGCTAACCAAGGTTGTCGAGATGGGTCACGGGGCAAAGTAGAGGTTTGGCTGAAGACGTATTGTCCATTTATTGATAAATCGTTTTTGCTTTACGGGCGTCTGCTGATGCGGGCGCCCCTATTTTGCTGCTATGGGGGAGGGGCTTGTCGAGAACTTCTGTAGGACCTTTGGGCAGGTTGTGAAGGGGGTACGTTCGCGGGTGGCAACCGACCGCCCGCTCTGTTCGATGTGGTTGATGAGCGGTCGGATGGTACTCTAATCGGGCTTCGAAACAGAAGTGACACATATGGAGCGCTTTAATAAATTGCAGCGTTTCAATAAACAGCTTTTTGTTTAACTGCAGCTAAAACTCTGTTACGATGCAGTCCAGGCGGGTGCCGGAATGGGACTTGGGCACGCGCGAACCTACTTGAAAGGCTACCTTATGGCTATCGAGAAGACCTTCATCATGATTAAGCCCGACGCCGTGCGCGACCGCAAGATCGGCGAGATTGTTGCTCGTATTGAGCGCAGCGGCCTTGTCATCGAGCGCATGGAGATGACCACGCTCGAGCGCGCTACCGTCGAGGAGCACTACGCCCATCTGGCCGACAAGCCCTTCTTTGGCGGTCTCTGCGACTTTATGACGAGCGGTCCGGTCGTCAAGATGGTCGTTTCTGGTCTCTCCGCTGTTTCCAAGATGCGCACCCTTATGGGCGCTACCAACCCGCTTGATGCTGCTCCTGGCACCATCCGCGGCGACTTCGCTGTCGATGTCAACGCCAACGTGATCCACGGCTCCGACTGCCTGGAGAACGCCGAGATCGAGATCAAGCGTTTCTTTGGCTAAACCAGCTTTGACTCCTTAAAGCTGTTAGCGTGTGGCTTGGGCGCCGCGGAATTCCAACCGCGGCGCCCTTTTATTCCGGTAGATTTTTAGTAAACGCATAGAAAACTACTAAAGAGCCCCCGTCCGGATGTTTCTTCCGGGCGGGGGCTGGCGCTAGCGTATGGCTTTGTAAGTCTTTAGGCCTCGTCGACAATCTTTAGTCCGCGGGTCTGGTCGATCTCGTTGAGGAGATTGACGCGACGTTCGTGGCGGCCGCCCTCAAACTCGGCGTCGAGCCATTCGTCGACAATCATCTTGGCGAGCTCGGAGCCCACGACGCGGGCGCCAAAGGCCAGCACGTTGGTGTTGTTGTGCATACGGGAGAGCTTGGCGCTGAAGGGCTCGGAGCACACGACGGCGCGTACGCCCTCGACCTTATTGGCGGCCAGGCTAATGCCGACGCCGGTACCGCAGATCAGGATACCCAGGTCGACGTCACCGTTGGCCACGGCCTTGCCCACCTTGTAACCGGCGATGGGGTAGTCGAAGCTCTCGGAGGTGTCGGTGCCATAGTTCACGACCTCGCAGCCGCGCTCCTTCAGGTGCTCGGAAATGATGTTCTTGAGCTCGACGGCGGCGTGGTCGTTACCGATACCGATCTTCATGAGTGGTTCCTCTCTGGTTCGTGCGGCGGAATTGCTAAAGGTTTTACCGCGTTCGACTGCATGATAACGCGACTTTTGTGTAAACGCTCGGGCGTTTTTTGGTCAAACGCTTTAGCATGCAACAAGACTAGCTTTTCATGAATGAATGCCGTCAGATTGCGCTTGAACGCCGTCCGTCGGAACCATGGTTGCGGTTTTTGATGCATTGTTATCAAATAAAAGAGCTAACTATTATCGAGAGCCCAGTCCGTTATGTAAGCAGGAGATTCCTATGCCTACCGATTCCATCCGCGATGCCGCTTTTTGCGATGTCTTGAACCGCGAGCTTGTCTGCGCGCTCGGCTGCACCGAGCCCATTGCCGTTGCCTATGCAGCGGCGCTGGCGAGCCGGACGCTCGGTTGCGAACCCGATCATATGGATGTTGCCTGCTCAGGCAATATCATCAAGAACGTTAAGAGCGTGACCGTGCCCAACTCGGGCGGCATGCACGGTATTGAGGCCGCGGCCGTGCTGGGCGCCGTGGGCGGTGACGCCAAGAGCGCGCTCGAGGTGCTCGAGAGCGTTAACGACGAAGACCGTGCTCGCGTGTCCGAGCTCCTCGCCGATGCCGGTTATTGCGATGTGTCGCTTGTCGAGGGTGTGCCCAACCTCTACATCAAGGTGACTGCCACGGCCGGGGGCCATGTTGCGGTCGTCGAGATTACCGACCACCACACCAATGTCACGTGCCATACGCTTGACGGTATTCCGGTATGCGGCAAGTCGGCGGGGGAGTGTGCCGCCTGCGCCGAGCGCGTCGTGGCCGAGCGTGTGGTAGATAGCGCCGACACGCCCATGTCGATCGAGTCCATCATCGACTTTATCGAGGGCGGCGACATCGAGAGCGCCCGCGCTGCCGTTGAGCGTCAGATTGAGCTGAACGGCGCGATCAGTGCCGAGGGCCTGGCGCACGCTTGGGGCGCCGAGGTTGGCCGTACGCTGTTGGGCGCTCGCGCCGATGACGTCGCCTGCCGTGCCCGTGCCCGTGCAGCCGCCGGGTCCGACGCCCGCATGAACGGCTGCGCGCTGCCGGTCGCCATCGTGTGCGGCTCGGGCAATCAGGGCATTACCTGCGCCTTGCCCGTTATGGAGTATGCCGAGTACCTACGCTGCGACCACGAGCGCCTAGTGCGTGCCGTGATGCTGTCCGATCTCATCGCCGTGCATATCAAGAGCTATATTGGTGCGCTCTCGGCGTTTTGTGGCGCTATTTGCGCTGCGTGCGGTGCCGGTGCTGCCATTACCTGGCTGTGCGGTGGCACGCGCGAGCAGATTGGCGCGACGGTTTCGAACACGCTCGGCAACGTGGGCGGCATCGTGTGCGATGGCGCCAAGGCGAGTTGCGCGGCTAAGATTTCCGCTGCCGTTGATGCTGCGATTCTGGGCCACGATATGGCCATGCAGGGCCGCGGCTTCCGCGCCGGCGAGGGCCTCATTCAGGATACCGTCGAGCAGACGATTGCCAGCATGGGCTACGTGGGCCGCGTGGGCATGAAGGATACCGACGTCGAGATCCTCAACATCATGATCGGCAAAACCGTCGTCGACTGCTAGGGGCTCTGAGACACTGCATTTTTCCTGTTGAAGCCGTCGCGCATGTGGCTGTAAAGCACCTGCCTGCATAGTGGGCAGGTGCTTTTTCTTTGCCGGTGAATGGTTGATATTCGGCGGTAAACGGTAGTTGAAATCAAGGAGATCATAAAGTTTCAACGAGTGTCAGGTGTATTCATCAACTAAAGTGCAGGTAAAAGCTGGTTCACTATGCAATAACTATGAAACTATATGAATAGGAATGGAAAAAGATGATTGCGAATGAGAAATAGTTGCAATAGACTGTAGTTGCGGAAGAGGTACCTGTCCAAATGCGCGCAACGGTCGGGGCTTCCCGCTTGAACGTTTCCTTACAGGAAAGGCAGCTCAGCGATGAAATTCGCAACCCGTATCAACTCTTACTACCGAACCGGTGAGAAGAACATCGACCACGTCTTCGATCAATTCCAGCGTGTCGGCCTCACCCATGTGGACCTTAACTACCCCGAGCATGTGGCAGGCATCTCCGCCGAGGAGATGAAGGCCAAGCTCGACGCGCACGATCTCAAGCTCAACGGCACGGCCCTTCGTTTCCGCAGCGACTTCATCAATGGTGACCTGGGCAACCAGGATCCCGCGCTCGCTGGGGAGGCGCTTAAGCTCTGCTATGAGGCCTGCGACTACTGTCGCGCCTGCGGCGGCGATACCGTGACGATCTGGCTCGGTCACGATGGCTTTGACTACAGCTTCCAGATCGACTACACCCGCGTGTTTGATAACCTCGTTAAGGCGTTCCAGGCGGTCTGCGACTATGCACCCGACCTGCATATCTCCATCGAGTACAAGCCCTATGAGGAGCGCAGCTACGCCTATATCGATACGATGGGCCTCACCGGCATGATCCTCAACGCGGTGGACCGCGAGAATTTGGGTGTCACGCTCGATTACTGTCATATGCTCATGAAGCACGAGAACCCCGCGATGGCTACCGATATCTTCGGCCGCGCCGGCAAGCTCTACGGCATTCACCTCAACGATGGTTACGGCGTGATGGACGACGGGCTCATGATCGGCATGGCTACGCCTGTCAAGACGCTCGAAATGCTTTTCTATCTCAAGAAATACGCCTTTGACCACGCCATCTACTTCGATACGTTCCCGCTTATCGAGGATGCTGAAGGGGAGTGCGCTCATAACCTCGCTATGATGAAGCTTATGAATGACGCCCTGGAAAGCGTGGGCCATGAAAGAATCCAGTCCGTGATCGACGCAAACGATGCACTCGAAGCGGCCGCGCTCGTGCGCGAGCTCTTCTGTGCGATGGGGAGGTAATCATTTTATGAAACGCGATTGGGAAGCTACTGCCAAGGGCATTCTTGCCGCCGTGGGCGGCCCCGAGAATATCTCGGGCATGACACACTGCGCCACCCGTCTTCGCTTGAACCTGCGCGACGATTCCAGGTGCGACGACGCGGCCGTCAAGGAGGTTGACGGCGTGGTCAACACCGTCAACTCTGCCGGCCAGTACCAGGTGCTGATCGGCACCGAGGTGCCCAAGCTCTACGAGAAGTTCGAGCCGCTCGTCAAGGGTTCGGGCGCCGAGGTCTCCACAAGCGCCTCCTCTGACGAGGGCATCGTCTCTAAGATCTTCTCCGCCATCTCGGGCGTCTTTGCTCCGCTGCTGCCCGCCATGGCCGGCTCCGGTATCCTCCGCGGCCTGCTGATCCTTGCGGTTCAGCTTGGCCTTATCACCGAGGGCACGGGCACCTACACCATCCTCTACACCCTCTCGATGAGCGTGTTCTACTTCCTGCCGGTGCTTCTGGGCTTCTCATCGGGCAAACGCTTTGGTGCGAGCCCGTATCTGTCGGCCCTGATCTGCGCCTGTTTGCTCTATCCCGACTTTATCGGCTTGATGGGCGATGCGGGCAACGGCGCCATGAGCGAGTTCTTTGGCATTCCCGTGGTGCTTATGAGCTACAACTCCACCGTTATCCCGGCCATCATCGCCATCTGGGTTTACTCGTTCCTCTATAAGTTCCTGGATGAGCATGTGCCCGAGACCCTTAAGCTCGTCGTGCTCCCCGCGGTCTCGCTGATCATCATGGTTCCCGCCACCATGCTCGTGATCGGCCCCTTGGGCGTCTATGCCGGCGAGGGCATCGCCTTCGTGGTCAACTGGCTCATCGCCCGCTCCAACGTGCTTGCTGGCATCCTGGTGGGCGGCGGTTGGTCCGTGCTCGTCTCGATGGGTATTCACTGGGCCGTTAACCCCATCATGATTAACAATATTGCCTCCAACGGTTTCGACTACATTTGCCCGGCCACCTTTGCCTGCAACTTTGCCGTTATCGGGTGCGCCCTCGGCGTCTTCCTCAAGGCCCGCGACCAGAAGCTCAAGAGCTTTGCCATGACCGGCGCCGTGACCATCTGCCTCTCTGCCATCATCGAGCCCACGCTCTTTGGCATGCTCGTCAAGAACAAGAAGCTCTTCCTGGCTCAGATCATCGGCGGTGCCTGCGGCGGTGCGTTCCTCGGCCTCTTCAAGGTCGTCACCACTGCCTTTGTCTTTGGCTCCGTCACCACGTTCCCGGCCTTCGTCTCCTCCGACCCGATGAACTTCGCTTTCGCCATGATCGGCATGGCTATTTCGGCTGTTGTTGCCGGCGTGCTCGGCTACATCTTTACTGGTAAGGACGATCAACTCGCCTAATCTCGCTTTGAGACCCTGCGTCATGAGCTCAAGGCCAAGACCGACCTCCATCTGATAAAGGGTCGCTGCTTAAATGGCAACGACCCTTTTTGCTTTTGCTTGGCTTAATTAGGTTAAACTTTGAAAATAGATGAAAAGGAAGGAACGCCGATGATTCCGTATGAGCGCCATGAACTGATTCTTAACAAGCTTAGGGAGGCCGACCTGCTCAAGATCGACGAGCTCGCGGCCTTTATGCCCGACGTGTCGATGTCTACGCTGCGCCGCGACCTCAAGGAGCTCGAGAAGCGGGGGAGCATCGAGTATCTGACCGGCGGTGCGGTCAAGCTGCATTCTGCGGCTCACGAGGCGAGTGTCTTTGAAAAGGGCGCGCAGCGGAGTAGCGAGAAAGACCTGATCGCGCGCCGCGCGGCGGCGGAGGTCGAGGACGGCGAGACAGTCTATGTCGATTCTGGTACCACTGCGACGGCCCTCCTGGGCATACTCGTTGATAAGCCGGTAACCATCTACACAACCAATGGCTATGCATGTCGCTTTACGGGCGAGCTCGCGGCCAAGGTGGTGGTTATTGGCGGCGACTTCAATCCCGTCACCTGCTCACTGACCGGGCCAATGGTGGAGAACACGTTGCGTGAGCTGTATTTTGACCGGGCGTTTATAGGCGTCAACGCGGTGGACGAGGACCGCGGCATCATGACGCCGGGTTATCCCGAGGCCATCAAAAAGCGCATCGTGATGCAGAACGCCCAGACGAGTTACGTGCTCGCCGATAGTTCCAAGTTCCACGTGTTTTCAAATGTAAAGGTGCGCGATTTGGAGGGCTTTACTGTCATCTCCGACAAGCGCGACGCCAAAATCGGTGAGCGCGTCAAAATGATCACGGCCTAAGACACCGCGCCGTCGCATCTTGCCCTCAAGCCGTTGCCCACGTAACGAAGCATGGGACAAACGTACCTGATGTTTGCCCCATTCCGGATTTGGAGACTAGCTTAGTGCATCGGCTACTTGGTGTTCGTAGAAGGCTTCTACTACGGCGTTAAAGTCGCGGGCGAAGCCTTCCATGGTTCCGCGCCAGGTGACTCGGTTGGGCTTGCCCTGGCCTACATAGGCAGTCTGAATGCCGCAGGCGGGGTTAGGGAAGTCGCGTTTGGGATCGTTGCCCACCATAAGGACCTCGTGCGGTTCGAGCCCCATCACCTGAAGCTGCTCTAGATAGTAGGTGGCATCAGGCTTGCAGCGGGTGGCGTTTCCCATGTGCGTGACGAGCTCAAAGGGGGCGTCGGCCAGGTCGCCCCAACCCATGCGGCACTCGATGGCCCCCTGCGGAAAGCTGGGGTTGGTAAAGAGCGCGCAGCGCAGCCCTGCGTCCTGTACGGCCTGAAGCGCGGCGTGTGCGCCCGGCATGGCATGGGCGTTGATGAGTTCGTCATTCTTGTACGGAAGAACTTCGCGGTCGTAGTAGGTAAACGCCTCGTAGATAAGTGGGTCCGAGAGGCAAATGCCGCATCGGCGCTCGACCTCTTCTTGGTAAAACTCAAGATTGGTGCGATTGTCCGTGCTGCTGCGGCGATTGGCGTTGAGGTCGACCAGGATGGTGCCGAGGCGTGCCATCGTGCCACCGCGGCTGCGGCGCCCGATATCCGCGAGCATCGAAGAGACATCCTTAAAATAGCGAAGGATGAACGCGTTGAGGTTGATGCTAAGAAGCGTTTCGTCCATATCGAAAACGACTGCTTTGAGCACGCGGGCACCTTTCTCGAAAAATCGATCTAGAATCGTTGGCTCCGGATACTTTATCCCAAAGCCGAATGCCTGGCTGGTTATCGTCAAGTTGCGGAGACGCGTGTTCATAAGATTACGAAAAAGTCTCCACACGAGTAAAAAATCGCAGTTCACGCTTGAAATCGAACTCATTTCCCCGTAACCTATACGAACGTGATTGCACAAGCGTCACATTAGTATCTGTCGGCTCCCGAGTGTTCCTAAACGTTGTGTGCTTGTCGCACCCTTCTGTAGGTCCTAGCAATCGGGGCCCCGTAGTTCGAAAGGGGTCCACCTTTGAGTGAGATTCAGAACTCGTCCATTTTCTCTCTTGACGATGTCAACGAGGAGGAGATGAACAACCTCATCGACGGTACGATTACCGACTTTGATGAGGGCGATCTCGTTAACGGCACTGTCGTTAAGATCGAGCATGACGAGGTGCTCGTTGACATCGGATTCAAGTCCGAGGGCGTTATCCCGGTCCGCGAGCTGTCCATCCGCAAGGACGCTAACCCTGCAGACATCGTTGCACTCGGTGATCCCATCGAGGCTCTGGTTCTCCAGAAGGAGGACAAGGACGGTCGTCTGGTCCTGTCCAAGAAGCGTGCTGAGTACGAGCGTGCTTGGAACCGCATCGAGGAGAAGTTCAACTCCGGCGAGAACGTCGAGGGCGAGGTTATCGAGGTTGTCAAGGGCGGCCTGATCCTCGACATCGGCCTGCGTGGCTTCCTGCCCGCTTCCCTCGTCGACCTCCGTCGCGTCAAGGACCTCACCTCCTACATGGGCACCCGCATCGAGGCCCGCGTCATCGAGATGGACCGCAACCGCAACAACGTCGTCCTCTCTCGTCGCGTCGTGCTCGAGGAGTCCCGTAAGGCCGAGCGCTCCGAGATCCTGTCCAAGCTCAAGTCTGGCATGCGTCTCCAGGGCACCGTTTCCTCCATCGTCGACTTCGGCGCCTTCGTCGACCTCGGCGGTATCGACGGCCTCATCCACATCTCCGAGCTTTCCTGGAACCACGTCAACCATCCTTCCGAGGTTGTCAAGGTTGGCCAGGAGGTCGAGGTCGAGGTTCTCGACGTCGATCTCAACCGCGAGCGCATCTCCCTGGGTCTCAAGCAGACCACCGAGGATCCGTGGCGCGCACTGGTCAAGAAGTACCCCGTCGGCGCTATCGTCGAGGGCACGGTGACCAAGCTTGTCCCGTTTGGCGCTTTCGTCGACCTGGGCGAGGGCATCGAGGGCCTGGTGCACATCTCCGAGATGGCCAACAAGCACGTCGACCAGCCTTCTCAGGTCACCCACGTGGGCGACAAGGTTCAGGTCAAGGTCATGGAGATCGACCTCGACCGTCGTCGTATCTCCCTGTCCATGAAGTCTGCTGCTGAGACTCTGGGCGTCGAGATCGAGGTTACCCCGCTGCCTTCCGAGAAGAAGGACGAGGAGACCGACGCCGAGTAAATCGGTTTGACGATCACTTGTTGTAAGGGATCCGTCCGCAATGGACGGGTCCCTTTTTGCTTGGCTCTGAAATGTTCGGTGGTGCCCGCGCGTAACGCTGCTTTGGCTATCCGCTTGCTATTGAGTTGTCGGTACATGAAAAATGCCGACATCCCGCCTCGGGGAGGAGGCGGGAACACACCGAGTAGACGGAGGGGTGCGGAGCGCGGTCGCGTCTCGACTGACGACGTTGCCCATCGACAGGACCATTGTAGCGCATGACGGTTCTTGGTTTATCGTGTCGAGCGTTTGCGTTGTGCCATTGCCTGCGGCAACGGTGTGCTACACTCTTTCACTGCTGAGTGGGCCAGACGGTCGCGCGATGTGCTGCTTGCAGTACGCGTGAGGAAAGTCCGGGCTCCAGAGGGCGGGATGCCGGCTAACGGCCGGGCGGAGTGATCCGACGGAAAGCGCCGCAGAAAAGAAGACTCCCACCTGCGCCGCAAGGCGTAAAGGGAAAAGCTGAAACGGTGGTGTAAGAGACCACCAGCGTCGTGGCAACACGGCGGCTTGGCAAGCCCCATCCGGAGCAAGCGCGAATAGGAACGCTATGGGCCGGCCCGGTCCGCGTTCGGGTAGCGTGCGTGGAGCTGCACGGTAACGTGCAGACAAGATAAATGACCGTTCACGACAGAACCCGGCTTACAGGCCCACTCAGCTTTCTTGTTGACGCTGCGACGGCGTCAGCTGGCCGATTTGGCGCTCATTCGTCGGTCGCCGCCATAAGGCGTGCTCCCTCCTCTTTCGGGCCAAATCGACTCAGCTGACGCCGTCTCGCTGTTTTTGCCTGGTCGTCGGCGGCTCCGTTCTCGTTGCAATCTCGTCTTTCAAGGCACCTTGCTCGCGCTGACGGGTTCTCGCTTTCGTTGACGGAATCATCGGTGGCTCCATTCTTTTTGCTGGGGTTATCGTATTATTGAGGCTGTTTGTTACTGCGCTTTGCTTGTTGTTGAGGGGCTTTGTTGGACAGCTATTTTACTCTGCAATCGAATATTGAGGTTTCGGGCGAGTTTGTGGACCGCAAGAGCCGGTTTATTGCCCAGCTGGTCCATATTGAGTCCGAGGACGAGGCGAATGCCTTTATCGAGATGGTTCGCAAGCGTCATTACGACGCTCGACACAATGTTCCCGCGTGGATTTTGGTCGATGGACGTGAGCGCCAGAGCGATGATGGTGAGCCGAGCCGTACGAGCGGCATGCCGACGCTCGAGGTGCTGCGCGGCGCAGGGCTCAAAAATGTTTGCTGCGTGGTGACGCGCTATTTTGGCGGCACGCTGTTGGGGCCGGGCGGCCTGGTTCGCGCCTATACCGCGGCGACGCAGGCGGCGGTGGCTGCGGCTCAGGAGGCCGGGCAGATCGTTGAGATGACGAGCGTTGTGCCGGTTGATGTGCGTGTGGCCTATCCGCAATACGAGCAGGTGCTTCGCTTGGCGCAGGATTCGGGTGCCAAGGTTGCGGATACCGATTACGCGGATGCCGTGACGATTCATTTGGTGTTTAAGGCGGGGGAGCAGGAGCCGTTTTGCGCTAAGATGCGCGAGCTTATGGCAGGGCGCGAGGAGATCGAGGTCGGCGCTCCCGAATTTGCCGAGTTCTAACGACGACGGCCGGCGTGCTTTTGGATGGATCCCAAGCGGGCCGGCCGTCGTTTTACGTTGCTGCCGTTTACTCGGCGAGCTGCTTTAGCATATCGCAGGCGATCTCGACGGCATCGTCGATGCAGCCGGGGCAGCTGCGGAGCGGGCCATTATCCGATCCGACGCCCTTGAGCGTGCCGCAGACGGTCGTCGTGTTCTTCGTTTTAAAACGCTTAGCGATTTCGCGCGACAGCTTGTAGGTCTGGCCCTTGGTCTTGGGGTTTTCCATACCGTCGCTCATTACAAAGCCCATGATGGCCACGGCGCCCGAGATGGCGCCGCAGGTTTCGGTCATGCCTCCCATGCCGGCGCCAAAGCCCTCGGTGAGGGTAAACGCGGTCTCGGGGTCGAGTCCGACGGCGGGCGCAAGAGTGCAAGCAACGGCTTGTGCGCAGTTAAAGCCGCGGGCGTGGTATTCGGCAGCCTGAGCCTGGCAGGTGGCAGTGTTGAGCTGGGTGGTATCGATCTGCTTCATCGTCGTCTCCTCGATTGCGGTGTACCCGCCTATGGTACCCTTGCCGGCGCATTCGCTTATCGAGACCGCAGTGCATATCTCATTGTTTTTCTCCATCGAACATTTTCTTAAGATTTGGGACAAATAAACCTGATTAATTTGTCCCATAACCTATCGGCGGGATGGGTTGAGAGGGGTGCGGGGTAGCGGTATCGTGAACCGAATAAAAACAAAACCCAAGTAAGGGAGTTGGATATGTGCGAGCAGACTATCGGTACCACGTGTGTTCAGGGCGGCTATCGCCCGGGCGATGCGGAGCCGCGCCAGGTGCCCATCTACCAGTCCACCACGTGGAAATACGACACGTCCGAGCACATGGGCAAGCTGTTTGACCTGGAGGAGTCTGGTTACTTCTACAGCCGTCTGCAGAACCCCACGTGCGATCTGGTTGCCGCCAAGATCTGCGAGATGGAGGGCGGCACCGCTGCGATGCTCACGAGTTCGGGCATGGCCGCGAACTTCCTCGCGATCTTTAACGTGGCCGGTGCCGGTGATCACGTGGTCGCGAGCTCTGCTATCTACGGCGGTACGTATAACCTGCTCGCCCATACCATGGGCCGCATGGGCGTGACTTGCACGTTCGTCGCCCCCGACTGCACCGATGAGGAGCTGGAGGCCGCCTTTGAGCCCAATACCAAGCTCGTCTTTGGCGAGACGATCGCCAACCCCGCGTTGGCCGTCCTCGACATCGAGCGATTTGCCAAGGCCGCACATGACCACGGCGTGCCGCTGATGGTCGACAACACCTTCCCGACGCCCGTGATGTGCCGTCCCTTTGAGTGGGGCGCCGACATCGTTACGCACTCCACCACCAAGTACATGGATGGACATGCTGCCTACCTTGGCGGCGTGATCGTCGACCACGGCCAGTTTGACTGGATGGCCCATGCAGACAAGTTCCCGGGTCTCACCACGCCCGACGAGAGCTATCACGGCGTGACCTATGCCGAGAAGTTCGGTCGCGAGGGTGCCTTCATTACCAAGGCTACCGCGCAGCTCATGCGCGACCTTGGCCCCATGCAGAACCCGCAGGCGGCGTTCTTCTTGAACAGCTCGCTCGAGAGCCTGCATGTGCGCATGCCGCGTCATTGCGAGAACGGCCTGGCCGTTGCCAAGTTCCTGCAGAGCCATCCCAAGGTGCGCTTCGTGAGCTATCCGGGCCTGGAGGGCGATAAGTACTATGACTTGGCTCAGAAGTACATGCCCAACGGTACCTGCGGCGTCGTGAGCTTTGGCTTTAACGGTGGTCGCGCGGCGGCCGAGACCTTTATGAAGAGCCTTAAGCTCGCCCAGATCGCCACGCATGTGGCAGACGCCCGCACCTGCTGCCTGCATCCCGCTAACGCCACGCATCGCCAGATGAACGATGAGGAGCTCATCGCCTGCGGCATCTCCGCCGACATGGTGCGCCTGTCGTGCGGCCTCGAGGACGCGGCCGATCTGATTGCCGACCTTGAGCAGGCACTCGAGCAGTGCTAGGCTAGCGTTCGCATAAGGTGCCGATGCTGGCAGAAAGCTTCGGCGACCTTTCGTTCCGATTCCGTAGGCGGGACCCCAATCGCGACTGTTTGTAGGCGATTGGGGCCCCGTTTTTGCGTTGCGCCACTCGAAAGGATGGATATGGAGAAAACCGCAGAGCAGCTGCGCCGCGAGCACATTGCCCTTGAGGGCGACACCCATGGCAAGAACAAATGGGCGATTCTGTTTACCGTGCTCATCATGACGTTTATGTCGTGTCTGGATTCGACTGTCGTGACCGTGGCGTTGCCCGTGATGCAAAAGGAGCTGGGCGTGGGCCTCGATCGCATTCAGCTGGTGAGCTCGGTGTATTTGCTCGCGACATGCGTGGCTATGTTGCCGTTTGGCCGTCTGGGCGACGTACGCGGCAAGGTGGGCGTATTCCAGCTGGGCGTCATCGTTTTTACGGCCGGCTCGCTGCTGTGCGGCCTTTCGGCCTCGCTCGAGGTTCTTATCCTGGCACGCATTGTTCAGGGTGTCGGTTGCGCGGCGGCCATGGCTAACAACATGGGTATCATCACCGAGTCGTTTCCGGCGCGCGAGCGCGGTCGTGCCATGGGTATTCTTGCGACCTTTGTGGCCCTCGGCATGATGTGTGGCCCCGTGCTCGGCGGCATGCTGGTGGCAAACTTTCCCTGGGAGAGCATCTTCCTCATCAACCTACCCATTGGCGTCATCTCATTTATCGTGGGGCTCTATACGCTACCGCATGTTAAGCCGGAGGCCGGCGAGCGCCCCATGTCCCTGATCGAGGCTGCTCGTCGCTGCTTTGCAAATTCGGCCTTCAGCATCAACCTTGCCTGCATGCTCATCGTGTTCGTTGGTATTGGCGCATCCGAGTTTATCCTGCCGTTCTATTTTCAGGACGCCCATGGGTTTGGTTCTGACATTTCCGGATTGCTCTTTTTGGCACTGCCGATGGTGAATGCCTTTATCGGCCCGCTTTCGGGTACGGTTTCGGACCGTGTTGGCTGCGAGGGCCCTACGGCAGTCGGCCTGGGCGTGTACGTGTGCGGCCTCTTTGCGGTTAGCACGCTCGATGAGCACTCTTCTATCCCTGTGATTGTGTGCTGCGTCGCGTTTATGTCGTGCGGCACGTCGATTTTCCAGAGCCCCAATAACTCGCTGTATATGGGCTCGGCTCCGCGCGAGGCGCTCGGCTTTGCGGGCAGCCTGGGTAGCCTGGCGCGCTATGCGGGTATGGCAGTGGGTATTACGGCGGCGTCGCATATTCTGTATGGGCAGATGAGCGTGGCGATGGGTGAGGCCGTGACCAGTATTGTTGCAGGTCGTCCGGATGTGTTCCTGTTTGGTTTTCGTTCGGTATTCTACGTGCTCATGACTGTGGCGGCAGTGGGCTTTGCGCTCGCCATGGTGCGTTTGGTGAAGATGCGCGTCCGTCATTAGCGTGTTGGGAGGCTGTCTGCCACGATTCGCTCCGTCCCAAAAAGACTGGTTTGTGGTGCGATGCGGCTTGTGGGGCGGGCGGGGGTCGGTCCGTGGTAGACTATCGAACAACGTTTATTAATTGCGCGGTATCCTTGCCGCGAGAAGGGGTTGCGCCATGCAGGAGCTTGAGGATCGTATTCGCCATGACGGCATCGTAAAGGCCGGTAACGTCCTTAAGGTTGATGCCTTCCTCAACCACCAGTGCGACGTTGAGCTGTTCGACCACATGGGCGCCGAGTGGGCCCGTCTGTTCAAGGATGTCGAGATCAATAAGATTCTGACGATCGAGGCTTCGGGTATTGGCATGGCCTGCATCGCGGCTCAGCATTTTGGCGGTGTGCCGGTTGTCTTTGCCAAAAAGGCGCAGTCCATCAATCTCGACGGCGAGCAGTATGCTACGACCATCTACTCCTTTACCAAGCAAAAGGAGTACCCGGTCATCGTGGGCAAGCGCTTCCTGTCCGAGGGCGACAAGGTCCTGATCATCGACGACTTCTTGGCCAACGGCTGCGCGCTCGAGGGTCTTATCAAGATCTGCGAGGCCGCTGGTGCCGAGGTTGCCGGCATCGGCATTGCCGTGGAGAAGGGCTTCCAGGGCGGTGGCGATAAGCTCCGCGAGCGCGGCTTCCGCGTTGAGAGCCTGGCCCGTATCGCCGATATGGACTGCGAGAACGGCGAGATCACCTTCGCCTAAGCGCGCAACACAAGCGATTGGTATGCGATGTGACAAAGGGGCTGTCCCTTTGTCACATTTTTTTGTTTGAGAGGAGGTATTGGTATGGATGAGATCAAGATGGGATGGCGCGAGTATGCGCGCTTTGCCGAGATGTCGGCCGAGGAGCTGGTCCGCGACTGCGAGGTGCAGGTGTTTCGCGCGACGGGCCCGGGCGGCCAGGGTGTGAACACGACAGACTCGGCGGTACGCATGAAGCATATCCCTTCGGGGATTACCGTGACGGCGCGCGAGAGCCGCAGCCAGTTTCAAAATCGCGCGAGCTGCCTGCGTAAGCTGAGGGCAGAGCTTGAGCGTCGTGGCCGTCCGCCGCGCCGTCGCGTCAAGACCAAAGTGCCCCAGCGATCGCGCCAGCGCAGGCTCAACGACAAGCACTTCAATGCGATTAAAAAGGCCAACCGTCGCAAGCCGGGCAGCGACGAATGATCTTCTCAATAAGTTGCGGTGAAATAGGGGCTGTTTATGCAGCTAAAGCCGCAAAAGGGAGACCCTCGGCTGAACCTGGCGGAGCGCGCTTTCTTCGGCGGCGGGCGCAACAGGCTTTGGGTGGGCGACATCACCTACATACCCACAAGAGAAGGGTGGCTCTATCTCGCAGCCGTGACAGGCGCCTTCTCCCGCAAGGTCGCGGGCTGGTCGATGTCCGAGCGCATCACCGAGAAGGTCGCGATCGACGCGATAGAGCAGGCGGTTGGCAGGGAGGGTCCGCAGATGACGGCGGCCTCGTCTTCCATGACGATCAAGGCGCGCAGCACGCCTCCCGTTCCTTCCAGCGATGTCTGGACTCGCCTGGCGTAATCCGGTCGGTATCAAGGTCCGGCACGCCGCTGGACAACGCGGTGGCTGAGTCGTTCTTCAAGACGCTGAAAAGGGAATTGGCGGAAGGGAGGAGCTATGGGACGAGGGACGAGGCCAAACAGGACATCTTCAAGCGCATAGAGCTCTATTAAAATAGGGTGCGCATGCATTTCACCTTGGGCTACATGTCTCCAGTGGAATACGAGCGACGGTACGCTTGAGGATCCTTAAAGGAAAGTCCAGTTTATCCTTCCCACTCCAATTGGGAATCCTCCGATGCGCCTTCGCACGCTCGCATGACCTCGATACCGTGCGAGCGTGCGAACTCGACGAGCTCTGCGTTACGGGCGTTTATGGTGCCGAAGGCGGCGGGGCACACGATAAGGCGCGCGCAGTGGACGAGGAGCTCTTTGGCGCGGGTTATGGTTTTATCCCCGATCGGCTCGAAGGCGCGCTCGGCCACGCATTCCGCCGCCAGGTCGCGCGCGAGCTCGCAGTCGATGTCCCCTTCGTGCAGAACGCCCGCGTAGAACGCCTTGCCCTGCCGGATGAGCTGGCGAAACACAGCCGACCCCGTACCTGCGCCGGCGATGACGAACGTGTGCGCATCGCCGTGCGGGCGCCCAATTTCCACGCTGCCGAAGCGCTCGTTGAAGGTGCCATGTTGAAGGCCGTAGAGCTCGCCAATCGTCTCGCGCGTGAATATGTCCTCGGGTGCGCCGGCGCGGAAGGCCCGGCCGTCCTTCACGCAAATCACCTTGTCGGCGCTTTTCTGCGCGAGCTCGAGTTCGTGGATGGACATGATGACAGCCACATTCCGCGATTTCGCTAGGTGGCGAAGTATTCGCAGCAGGTCGATCTGGTAGCGGATATCGAGATACGACGTGGGCTCGTCGAGCACGAGCACACGCGGATCCTGCGCGATGGCGCGTGCGAGCATGACGCGCTGGCGTTGCCCGTCGCTTATCTGCATAAAGTCGCGCTCGGCGAGCTCTTCCACATGTGCGGTTTTCATGGCCTCGTCGACCCGACTATGGTCGTCGGGCGAGAGTGTGCCCATTCGCCCGGTGTAGGGGTGCCTTCCCGCCTCTACGACATCGCGGCAGGTGAGGAGCTCGGTCCGGGGGCGATCTGTCAGCATAACGGCAAGGTTCCTTGCAAACTCCGCCGTCTTCCATCGGGAAATTTCCCGCCCGTCGAGCTCGACCGCGCCGGCAAGCGGTGCCAGATGGCGTGTGATGGTTTTCAAGATGGTCGACTTGCCCGAGCCGTTCGGCCCGATGAGCGCCACGACGTCGCCCGCGCGAACCTCCAGATCGACGCCTTCGACTACGACCTTCTTGTCGTAGCCCGCCGACAAGTCGCTTATGTGGAAAAGCGGCGCTCCGTCAGCCTGCGTTTCGACCGGGGTTTCGAGGTTCGACTCCGCTCGGAGGAGGCGTTCTGCGCGCAGTTCCGCACGAGCCGAAAGTGCCTCATGGCGCTTTCGTGTGAGCTCAGGACTGTCTAAGCATGGAATGTCCCCTCCGAGCGTTTTGGGCCGCGGCACGAATTCCCCCATCTACCTCACCCGCTTCTTCAACATGAGCGCGATAACCACCGGAGCGCCGAAGATGGCGGTGACGGCGCTGATGGAAAGCTCGACGGGAGAGAACAGCGTGCGCGCGATCAAATCGCAGCCCGCGCAGAAGATTGCGCCTCCCAAGAAGCACGCAGGAATCACGCGGATGGGCTTCGACGACTTTAGCGCCGACTTCACGAGATGCGGAACCGCGATGCCTACGAACGACACCGGACCAGCGAACGCGGTCACGCAGGCGGAGAGCATGCTTGCTAGAAGGACGAGCACCACGCGGAAGCGTTCGACGTTCACGCCGACGCTTTTCGCGTAGGCTTCTCCCAGCTGGAAGGCGGAAAGGGGCTTCGATATCGCGAATACGCATGCGCTCACGGTGATCACCACGACCGCGATGACCGCGATGTCGTCCCAGCTCGAACCCGAGAAGCTACCCAAAGACCAGTTGTGCAGGTTCACGATGGACTGGTCGTCGGCGAAGGCGATGAGGAAGTTCGTCGCCGCCGAGCAGATGTATCCCACCATGACGCCCGCCACGATGAGCATGGCCATGGAACTTATGCGCCGTGCGATGAGGAGCACGAAGCCGATGGTGATAAGCGAGCCCAGAAACGCTGCGGCCACCATGGCCGGCGAGGACATGGCCTGGTTCGCGCCCAGAAGTACGATCATCGTAAGCGCGACGACGAACTTTGCGCCCGAGGAGACGCCCAAGATGAACGGGTCGGCGATGGGGTTGTTGAAAAACGTCTGCAGCAGGAACCCGGAGAGCGAAAGTGCCCCGCCGAGAAGCACGGCTGAAAGCACGCGCGGCAGGCGAATCTCCCAGATGACCTGGCTTTCTATGGAATTGGCCGCGCCGCCCGAAAGGATGCCGGGGATGTGGTCTGCGGGCACGAGCACGCTCCCGATGCACAGGTTGGCCCCGACGAGCACGATGAGAGAAACAGCGAGCAGCGCCGTCACGACGCGACACCGCGCGGCGCGCCCCGATTCGTTGTATGCCATGGAAAGCCGGCTTCTCATGGCACTAGCCGAGCTTCCTCAGATAATGGAAGTCGCTCGCGTCATCGCCGGCGAACGCCCCGTGCAGCTCGTCGATAATGTCGGCGGTAGAAGTCATCTGCTGGTACATGTCGGCGCTTGTGACCCAGACGTTGCCGTTCTTCACGGCTTTGAACTGCGACAATAGCGCGTTTTTGCCTACGAAGTCGTCCAAGGTGGCAACCGATTCGTCGATGGTGCCGTTGTAGACGATGATGTCGGCATCCTTCGCCGTCGCGTAGAAGCGCTCCATTTCGAGCGTTACTGACGAACCTGACGTCGACGACGCCTGCGCGTCATCGAGCGCGTAGCTGCCGCCTGCAAGCTCGATCATCTGCGCCACGTAGTCGCCCGCCCGCCGCGTGACAGCGGCCCCGTTCGAGTTAATGTAGAAATACGCCACGGTTTTACCTGACGACGTGAGCCCCGACGTTTGCTCGACGCGGGCCTTCTGCTCGCTGAACAGGCGCGCGGCCTCATCTTCCTTGTCGAACAGGACGCCGAAAAGCTTAATCCACTCGATGCGCCCGAGTGCTTCGGGCTCGCTCGACGACTGTTCGGTGAGCACGACGAGCCCGAGCTTCTGAAGTTTTTCCTTCACATCGGGCGTGTGGTTGATCATGGTGTTCTCGATGGCGAGCGTGCAGCCCGAGGCCGATAATCGCTCGTAGTCGGGTGCGCTGTACTTGCCGCCGTAGGCGATCGCCCCACTTTCGAGCGCGCTTTTGAAGCCCGCGACCGAGCAATCGTCGGCCTTCGTGCCCGACATGAGGATATTGTCGTTCGCATCGAGCGCGTCGACCAGGCACATCGTCGCCGACGACACGAGGTACACCTTGTCGGCGGGGCGCCTTATGACCGCGATGTCGGAGCTCAACCCATCAGGTACCTTCGCATCTTGCGGCACCACGAGGAAACGCTCCCCATTCGAAACGCAGATTAGCCGCAGACCGCCTTCGAACTCGTCGACAGTGAAGTGCTTGGCGTATTCAAGCTGAAGCGCCCCCGTCGGCTCCCAGCCGCAGCCCAAATCGGCGTTGTGGAAGTCGGCCGCGGCGCTTGAAGCCGTTCCCGCAGGGGAGCCGCCGCTTGCATCGTCGCCCGATTTCTCCTTCATGGTGGATGAGTCGAAGTGGATCGTGTAGTCGATGGTGTGCGGCGTCGACATGGCGACGGTCTCGGCCGACACGGCGATGTCCTCGTCGAGCGTGACGGGTATCTCGAACGTGGAGTTGCCGCCGTCATTTACGGGCGCGTAGTCCACGCCGTCGACGGTCATCTTGTCGTAGTTCGAACTCGACCAGGTGATGGTCGCGGTGTAGGTGTCGCCATCCTTCACAATTGTGGTGGGTGAGGCGATGCTTGCACGCCCTGACCCGCCGGAAAGCGAGACACTCACAGTGTATTCCTGAGAGCCCGCCGTGCCACCGGTCGCGTTCGGGCTCGCACTGCACCCCGCGAAGGGAAGCGCGAGCAGGGCGACGAGAACGCAAGCGATCGCGCGCGCCGCGATGCTGTGGAGCTTCCTGTTTTCCCCCTTGGGAAGAATCGACCGCATGGCGTTACTTCAGTGCGTCGGCGCGCAGATCGACGCCGGCGGATTCGAACACGAGCGTGCGGTCGTACCACTGCTCTTTTCTAATACTCCACGCGGCACAGGCGGTGTCCTCGTCGAGCGCATCAACGGGCACGTCGTAGGTGTACTTGCCTTCCGCGTTTTCCACATAGGGGATGAAGTCGGCCTCGCTCGCGGCGGCAGCCTCGTCGCCCGTGCCCATGAAGAGCTTGCCGTAGCCCGTGCCGGAAAGCGTCATCACGCAGTGCATGGAGCCGTTTTCCACGATGAGCTGGGCGTCCACAATCCTGAACATGTTCGAGCTGGAATCCACGGTGATCGGATAGGTGCCGTCGGCCACCTTGTCGGCGGTGATGGGGGCAGCGCTTGCGCCCTGGGGCGCATCGGCCGCCTGTTCGGTCTTTTCCTGGGAATCGGCATCGCTTGCCTTTGCGCTGTCGATTGAATTTCCGGCGCAGCCGACGAGCGAGAACGCGCAAAGCGCCGCCGACAGGGCGAAGGTGAGGGTTTTCTTCAACATGGAGGGGTTCCTTTCAATCGCTTCGACCGCCCGCGCCGTGCGGTGGGCAGACGGGATGCGAATGCAACGGGCATGCGCCGTCGGTCGGGGAAGGCGCATGCCCGTTGCACGGGGACGCGACCGGCGCCCCCGTGCGCGGCGAGTTTACAGCTTGGCGATGGCGTCGTCCACGTGCGAGACGTAGATGTCGTCGACCGCGACGTTCTGTCCCAGACCCTGGAGCAGGCACGTCACTTCGAAGCCGGCGGCCACGAACTTCGCAGCCCAGCTGTCGGGGTCGGTCTCGTCTGCCATGTCGTTGTTCGCGTGGTCGCCCGCGACCACCATGAACGGCGCGAGCACGGCCTTCTTGTACCCTGCGGCGCTCGCGGCGGCGATAACATCCTCGCAGGTCGGTTCAGCCTCGACGGTGCCGACGAAGAACTGCGTCAAGCCCTCGTTCTTGAACACTTCCTGCATCTTGGCATAGTCGGCGTTGGAATCGGCTTCGGTGCCGTGGCCCATGAGGCACAGCGCCGTCTCGCCGTCGTCGAAGGACGCCATGTTCTCCTTAATGGCTGCGGCCACCTTCTTGTAGTCGTCGTCGGAGGTGAGCAGCGGGTCGCCGAGCGAGATCTTGTCGAACTTGTCGGCGTACTTGTCGAGCTCGTCTTTCACGTCGGCATATTCCAGGCCAGCCATGAGATGCGTCGGCTGCACGACGATTTCCTTCACGCCGTCTTCCACGCAGCGGTCGAGCGCCTCGGTCATGTTGTCGATCGTGATGCCGTCGCGCTTCTTCAGCTTGTCGATGATGATCTGCGCGGTGAAGGCGCGGCGGATGTCGTAGTCCTGCCAGTACTTCTCGCGGATAGCGTCTTCGATGGCGCCGATGGTGATGTGGCGCGAGTCGTTGTAGCTCGTGCCGAAGCTCGTGACGAGGATGACCGGCTTCACAGTCTTCTCCTTTTCGCTCGATTTCTCGGAACTCGTGGAGGTGCTGGAGCAGCCCGCGAGCACGACTCCGGCGAGCGCGACGGCTCCGGTTGCTGCGGCGCCCATGAAGCCGCGGCGTGACATCTGGTCGGACATGGTTTTCCCTTTCCTCGGTTTGCCGGTCCCCCGGCGACAGTTGCTTATCGGCACAAGCGAAAGAAAAGCGCGCTTGTCCGCAAAGGGATAGCGCGCCTGTTTCTTGCATTCGAAAGGGAAGCGCACTCCTCGGGGTTCACAAGGAGCTAACGCCACGGCGATGCCGTGAGGAAAAGGCGAAGCAGTCTGGCTTGGGGCGCGAGGCGGTTCGCGCGCGCGTCCTACACAGTAATGTCCCTTGCCCAGGATTCCCACCTGGTTCCCTCCGCAAGCCAGCGCGGACTGTGTGGGCGCCGCGCCGGTCGTTTCCTTTTATTCGATTGTCATATGCTCGTTGCCGAAACTACCACTATGATAGTGGGCGTTTGTGGGCGTGTCAAAGCCAGGGCGGGCGGCATTGCGCCTCCTGCCTACGTATTTGCGCCGATTGCCGCTGCGGGCGCCGTGTTTTGCCCGCTGCGCGAAGGGCGGCGTAAACGGTTGCGATGAGAAACGGGAAGGGAAGGCTCGGATGATTCATATCGTTGGCGCAGGTTCGGGCGCCGCCGACCTTATCACACTGCGCGGGGCGCGTCTTCTGCGTGCGGCCGACGTGGTCGTTTGGGCGGGGAGCCTTGTGAACCCCGAGCTGCTCGCCGAGTGCAAGGAATCCTGCGTCGTCTACGACAGCGCGCACATGACCTTGGAGGAAGTGCTCGACGTGATGTGCGCGGCAGGTGCGCGGGGCGAGGAAGTGGTGCGCCTGCACACGGGCGACCCGTGCCTGTACGGCGCCATCCAGGAGCAGATGGACGCGCTCGACGCGCGCGGCGTGGACTACGAGGTGGTGCCCGGCGTGTCGAGCTTTTGCGGTGCCGCGGCGGCGCTTCGCCAGGAATACACGCTGCCGGGAATCAGCCAGTCGGTCGTGATCACGCGGCTTTCCGGACGTACCCCCATGCCCGCGGGCGAGGGCATGCGCACCATGGCGGAAAGCGGCTCGACTATGGTTATCTTCCTGAGCTCGGGTATGCTCGCCGAGCTTTCCGCCGAGCTTTTGGCCGCGGGCCGCAGCTCCGACGAGCCGGCGGCGCTCGTGTACAAGGCGACCTGGCCTGAGGAGCGCGTGGTGCGCTGCACAGTGGGCACGCTCGCCGATGCGGGCGCGCGAGAGGGCATCGACCGCACGGCGCTCGTGGTGGTGGGCCGCGTGCTCGGAGCTCGCGGCGGGCTTGCGCACGACGGCGCGCAAGCGGAGTCGTACGAGCGCAGCAAGCTTTACGACCCTTCGTTTGCCACGGGGTATCGGAAGGCGAGCAGCTAGCGTGGCCTTCGAGCACTACATATATACCGGGACGACCCGCCTGCGCTGCGGCTACACCACGGGGAGTTGCGCCGCGCTCGCGGCGAAGGCGGCCTGTGAGATGCTCTTGTCACGAAAGCCCGTCGGCCGCGTGTCGATCGTCACCCCCGGCGGGCTGCCCGTCGAGGCGAACGTGGTCGACGCATTTATCGGCGAGGGGTGCGCCCAGTGCGCCGTGCGAAAGGACGCAGGCGACGATGCCGATGTGACCGACGGCGTGCTCGTGTACGCGCGCGTGGAACATGCGGGGTCGGGCACGGGTGCTGCGGGCAGCAAGGGCGTGCCCGCGCGCGAATCGGAAGTTTCCGTCGATGGCGGCGTGGGCGTGGGGCGCGTGACGTTGCCCGGGCTCGAGCAGCCGGTGGGGGCGGCCGCCATCAACGCGACGCCGCGCGCGATGATCACTTCGGCGGTGCGCGAGGTGTGCGCCGCGCATGGCTTTTCTGGAAATATTGCTGTGACGATTTCGGTACCCGAGGGTGTTGCCCTTGCCGAAAAGACCTTTAACCCGCACCTGGGGATAAAGGACGGCATCTCCATCCTGGGCACGACGGGCATCGTCGAGCCGCGCAGCCTCGCTGCCTTGCGCGACAGCATCGAGCTCGAGATCCGGCAGCATGCGGCTATGGGGCGGCGCGGAGTCGTGCTCACGCCCGGCAACTACGGCGGGCAGTTCATCTCGGGGCATTTCCACCTAAACGGTGCGCCGGTGGTCTTCATCTCCAACTTCGTGGGCGATGCGATTGATTGCTGCGTTCGCGAGGGATTTACCAATGTCCTTCTTGTGGGACACATCGGCAAGCTGGTGAAGGTCGCGGGCGGCATCATGGACACCCATTCGCGTACCGCCGACTGCCGCGCGGAGATTCTGGCCGCCCACGCGGCCTTGGCCGGCGCGGGCGCGAAGACCGTACGCGAGATCATGTCGTCGGTCACGACCACGGCGGCGCTCGAGGCAATCGAGGCCGCCGGCGTGGGGGACGCTGCGCGCGCCTCGCTCGCTGCGGCAATCGAGGACAGGTTGCGCCGCCGCGCGACGGGCGCATGCGACATCGCCGCGGTCGTGTTTGACGCCGAGCGCCGAGAGCTTTTCCGCACGTCGGGCGCCGATGCAGTTATCGGGGAATTGGGGGCGACGTATGAGTAAAGGCGTGCTGTACGGGGTGGGCACGGGGCCTGGCGACCCCGAGCTGCTCACGATCAAGGCCGTCCGCACAATCGAATCGTGTCCGGTCATCGCCGCACCGCAGACGGCGGACGGGGCCATGGTCGCGCTCGACATCGTGCGCGGCGCCGTCGACCTTACAGGCAAGACGGTGATCCCCGTGCGATTCTCGATGACGCGCGACGCCGAGCGCCGCGCGGCCGAGCATGCCTCACTTGTTCGCGAGCTTGTCGCGCACCTGGATGCGGTCCGCGACGTCGCGCTGCTGAACCTGGGGGACCCGAGCATCTACGCCACTTTCCAGCGCATAGCGCCCGACGTGCGCGCCTGCGGGTTCGAGGCGCGCGCCATTCCCGGCGTGCCGAGCTTCTGCGCGGTCGCCGCGGCGCTCGAGCGCGACCTCACGCCCGAGATGTCGTCGCCTCTGCACATCGTGCCCGGCGGCTACGACGACGTGCGCCGCGCAATCGACTGGCCGGGGACGAAGGTGGTCATGAAGGCGCGCCGCTCGCTTGCGGACATGAAGCACATCCTTCGCGAGGAGGGCGCCTTCGACGGTGCCGAGCTCGTAGAGGACTGTGGGCTTTCGGGCGAGTGCGTGTACCGCTCGCTCGACGATGTGCCCGATCGGGGCAGCTACTTCTCGACGATGGTGGTGAGCTAGATGAGGGTTTCCTGCATAGCGTTTACTGAGAGGGGGTATGCGTTGGCGGAGCGCATCGCCCGCGCGCTTTCCGATTGCGCGCAGACAGGTGAAGATGACCCTGGCTGGGACGTTTCCGTTTCGCGCGGGTTCGGCGAGGGGAAGGCCGACCTGCGCGCATGGACGGCGCTCGCGTGGGAAGCGTCGGACGCGCTTCTGTTCGTGGGCGCGGCGGGTATCGCCGTGCGGGCGATCGCGCCGCATGTCGCCTCGAAGGCAAACGATTCCGCGGTTGTGGCGATCGACGAGGCGGGGCGCTTTGCCGTCTCGCTTTTGTCGGGGCATTTGGGCGGTGCGAACGAGCTTGCGCAAACTGTGGCACGCGCGGCAGGGGCCATCCCCGTCATCACCACGGCGACCGACGTCCGCGGCGTGTGGGCGGTGGATACGTGGGCGCGCTGTGCGGGGCTCGCCGTCTCGAATCCCGAGGCCATCAAGCGAGTGTCGGCGCGGCTGCTTTCGGGCGGGCGCGTGGCGCTCTATTCCGACATGCCGATTTCGGGACAGCCGCCTGAGGGGGTTGACATTGCGTCCGACCGCGCTCGGGCCGATATCGTCGTGTCGCCGTTCGCTGGCGCGAATGCAGGTGCGCCCGTTCGCGCGGCGGAGACAGCGGGCGAGGTCGTGCCCGCCGGTGAGACGGGGAGGCCGGCGGGCGTGCGGGCGCAGGCGCCTGCGCTCGAGCCGCTTCGCCTTGTCGTGCCCTGCATCGTTGCGGGCATAGGGTGCCGTCGCGGTGCGTGCGCCGAAGCGATCGGGGAGGCGTTTCTTCTCGCGTGCGGGCAGGCGGGTATCTCGCCTTCGGCCGTGCGCGAGGCGGCGACGATCGACGTGAAGGCGCACGAGGAGGGTCTGCTCGCCTTCTGCCGCGCGCGCAATATACCGCTCGTGACGTATTCCGCAGAGGAGTTGTCGCAGGTCGAAGGCAGCGTTTCGTCATCTGATTTCGTGCGCGCGACGGTGGGGGTCGACAACGTGTGCGAGCGCGCGGCGCTCGCGGACGGGGGCAAACTTATCTTCCCGAAGCTCGCTCACGGCGGCGTGACCGTCGCGTTTTCCAAGGTAACTATCGAACTTTCGTTTAAGGAGCTGTGATGGGAAAGCTCTTCGTGGTGGGGATCGGCCCGGGCGGCCCCGACGGCATGACGATTGCGGCTCGGCGCGCGCTCGAGGCGGCCGACATCGTTGTGGGGTACACGAAATACGTGGAGCTCGCGCTCGCCGCCGTGCCCGACGCGGCGCATCTCGCGACGCCGATGATGCACGAGGTCGAACGGTGCCGCCTGGCGCTTTCACGCGCGCAGAGCGGAGAAGCCGTGGCGCTCGTGTGCAGCGGTGACGCGGGCGTGTACGGCATGGCGAGCCCCGTGCTGGAGCTTGCGGAGGACTACCCCGATGTAGACGTGGAAGTTATCGCCGGGGCCACCGCGGCTCAGAGCGGGTCGGCGGTGCTCGGCGCCCCGCTTGCCCACGACTTCGCGGTCGTGTCGCTCTCCGACCTGCTCACGCCGTGGGAGGTCATCGAGCGCAGGCTCGCCGCCGTGGCGAGCGCCGACTTCTGCATCTGTTTGTACAACCCGCGCAGCAGAAAGCGCGCCGACAGGCTCTCGCGCGCGGCGAAGATTATGCTCGAATGGAAGGCCCCCGACACGCTCTGCGGCTGGGTACGCAACATCGGGCGCGAGGGGCAGCAGTCGGGCATGTGCAGGCTCTCCGAGCTGGGGGAGTTCGACGCCGACATGTTCACCACCGTGTTCGTCGGCAACGCGGACACGAAGCGCGTAGGCGGCCGTATGGTCACGCCGCGCGGGTATCGGGAGATTCCATGCGAAAGGTAACGATCATCGGGGCGGGGCCCGGAAACCCCGACTTGCTCTCGCGCGCGGCGCTCGACGCGATCGACATCGCCGACGTGGTCATCGGCGCTCATCGCGCGCTTGTCGGCATCGACGTGTCGCCCGACGTGGTGAGATGCGAGCTCGTGAAGACGGCGGACATCGTCTCCGCGCTCACCGATGCGGCGTCGTGGCAGCGCGCCGTGGTCGTGATGACGGGCGATGTGGGGCTGTTCAGCGGCGCGCGCCGCCTGGTGGAGGCGCTCTCCGGCGACGCGCAGGTGGACGTGCACGTCATTCCCGGCATAAGCTCAGCGTCGTATCTTGCCGCGCGCCTCGCGCGTCCATGGCAGGATTGGCGCTTCGCGAGCGCTCACGGCGTGGCGTGCGACATCCTGGCCGAGGCCGAGCGCGCAGGTGAGCTCTTCCTCGCCACGTCGGGCGGGGAAGACCCCTCGCGGCTTTCGGGCGAGCTTGTGCAGGCGGGCTTCGGGGACGCGCGCGTGACGGTGGCCGAGCGCCTGTCGTACCCCGACGAGCGCATCACCTGCGCGACCGCAAGTGAAATCGCAGGTCAGATGTTCGACGACTTGAACGTGATGCTTATCGAGTTCGCAGGCGGCGCCGGGTCGCCTGCGGGCTCTAGCGCAGCCTCCGAGGCGCCGGCCGGCGCGTCTGCGCCCGCGGCGGCTTCTTCCGCAGCGGACTCTGCGGGCGCATCCCGCGCCGCGAGCTCCCGCTGGCCGTACGCTTCCTCGGGCATTCCCGACGAGCTCTTCATCCGCGGCGACGTTCCCATGACCAAGCAGGAGGTGCGCGCCGTCGCGCTCGCGAAGCTGCGCCTTACCGCGACCGACACCGTGTGGGATGTCGGCGCCGGCACGGGGAGCGTGTCGATCGAGGCGGCGCTCGTCGCGCGAGCGGGGTCGGTATGGGCGGTCGAGCGCAACGCGGCCGGCGTGCGGCTCATCCGAGAGAACGCGGATGCATTCGGGTGCGGAAACGTGTATGCGGTCCCCGGTGTCGCCCCCGAAGCGCTCGCGAAACTGCCCGTCCCCGACGCCGTGTTCGTCGGCGGGAGCGCGGGCGAGCTTCCCTCCATCGTGGAGGCGGCACTCGAGAAGAACTCGCAGGTTCGCCTGTGCGTGCCATGCGTCACCGTTGAGACGCTCACCGAGGCGTGCGCGCTCCTCTCGGGTTCGCGCTTTAAGGGGTTCGAGGCGTGCCAGGTGTCGGCCGCCCGTGCCGAGGCTGTAGGCTCGCACCATCTTATGAAGGCGCAAAACCCCGTGTTCCTCGTCAGTGCGCGTGGTGCGGGCGCGGATGCCGAGGAGCTTGCCGAAGTCGGGGCGCTTGCTGAGCCGCCTGTCGGGGAGGACCCCTCTGCCGAGGGGAACCCGTCCGTTGGGGTGGTCTCGCTTGCTAACTACAACGCCGCAGATGGGGAAGGCGGCGCCCGGTGAGCACGTCCATCCCGCGCTTCATGGTCGCTGCCCCCTCGAGCGGGAGCGGCAAGACGGTCGTAACGTGCGCGCTCCTGCGCGCGCTCGCGCGCCGCGGCCTTGCATGCGCGGCCTTCAAATGCGGCCCCGATTACATTGACCCGCTCTTTCATCGCCGCGTCGTGGGTGCGCGTTCGGGCAACTTAGATGGCTTCTTCACCGACGCCCCGACGCTGCGCGCCCTGTTGGCACGCGGCGCCGCGGGCGCGGATGTCGCGGTGCTCGAGGGGGTCATGGGCTTCTACGACGGCATGGCGCCCGGCGTGGCCGACGCGAGCAGCTACCAGGTTGCGCGCGACACGGAAACGCCGGTCGTTTTAGTGGTGAACGGGCGCGGGGCGTCTTTATCGCTCGCCGCCGTAATCCGCGGCATCGCCGAGTTCCTGCCTTGTGCGAACGTGCGCGGCGTCGTGCTGAACAAGACGAGCGCCGCTGCCTGCGCCTATGCGGCGCCTGCGATCGAGAAGCACACGGGCGTCGCGGTTTTGGGGAATATCCCCGCCGACGAGGCGTTCTCGCTCGAAAGCCGGCATCTGGGGCTTGTGACCGCCGACGAGGTCGAGCAGCTCTCCGCGCGCATCGACAAGATGGCCGAGCTGGTGGAAAAGAGCGTCGACGTCGACCGCTTGCTCGAAATAGCGGCGACGGCACCCGATATCCGCGAGGAACCTTACCGGTTGGAGCCGATCGCGGGAGCGCGGCCCATCGTCGCCGTCGCGCGTGACGAGGCGTTCTCGTTCTATTACGAGGAGAATCTGCGCGCGCTCGAGGACCTGGGTTGCGAGCTGGTCTTTTTCAGCCCCCTGTGTGATAGCGAGCTGCCCCGGGGGACAAGCGCCCTCTATCTGGGGGGCGGCTACCCGGAGCTCCATGCGCGGCAGCTCTCCGAGAACGCGTCGATGCGCGAGGCGGTGCGGCGCGCGGTGGAATCCGGCATGCCGACGGTCGCCGAATGCGGTGGGTTTCTGTACCTGCAGCGCGAAATCGCCGATAGCGAGGGGCGGCGCTGGCCTGTTGCGGGCGCCCTTGAGGGCGCAAGCGAGAACGGGGGAAGGCTGTCCCATTTCGGGTACGTGGAGCTCACTTCCCAACGCGACGGGCTCTACGGGCCGCGCGGCACACGCATCCGCGCGCACGAGTTCCACTACTGGCAGTCCACCTGCCCGGGCGGCGACTTCTGGGCGCAGAAGCCCCGGCGCGACAAGGGCTGGCCGTGCATGACGACCACCCCGTCCCTGGTGGCGGGCTTTCCGCATGTGTACTATCCCGCGAACCCCGACGTTGCGCGCGCGTTCGCATCTGCCGCAGCGTCGTTCGCAGAGAGGAGACGGCATGGCTGAAACAACCGAAACCGCGCTTGCCTGCATTCGCGAGGAAGTCGAGCGCGCGTTCTCGTCGGCGCCGGGCGCCGTGCTCGAAGCCGCGCTCTCCCGGATCGCGCCCGCAGACGAATGCGCCCGCGCCGCCGCGTACGCCGCGTGGGACTCCATCGCGCACCCCTTGGGGGGATTGGGCGACTTTGAAGACGCCGTCGCGTGTATCGCTGCAGCTCAGGGGAGCGCCGAGGTGGCCGAGTTTCCCCGTGCGCTCGCGGTATTCTTCTCCGACAACGGGGTCGTTGCCGAAGGCGTGTCGCAAAGCGGGCAAGACGTGACGCGAGCCGTCGCGCGCAACATGTGCGAGGGGGCCACGAGCGCCTGCCGCATGGCGGCGTTCGCGGATGCCGAGGTCGTGCCCGTCGACGTGGGTATGGCCCGGGGCATAGAAGACGCGCGCATGGTGCGCGCGAACGTGCGGCGGGGGAGTGGCAACATCGCGCACGGCTCCGCTATGTCTCGAGATGGGGCCGTGCGCGCGATCGAGGTCGGAATTGCCGTCGCGTGCGGGCTTGCCCGCGCCGGCGTGCGCCTTCTCGCCGCGGGCGAGATGGGCATCGGCAACACGACCACCTCGGCGGCGGTGGCCGCAGTGCTCATCCGGGCGGACGCGCGGAGCCTCGTCGGGCGCGGCGCGGGGCTCTCGGACGCCTCGCTCGCGCGCAAGCGCGACGTGGTCGAGCGCGCTATCGACGCGAACTCGCCCGATCCCGCCGACCCAATCGACGTGCTCTCGAAGGTGGGCGGCTTCGACATCGCGGCGATGTGCGGCTTCTACCTGGGGGCCGCGGCCTCGAAGGCGCCGGCGCTCCTCGACGGGGTCATATCCTGCACGGCGGCCCTGTGCGCGGCGCGCCTGTGCCCCAACGCCTTGGGTTACCTCGTGGGCACCCACGCATCAAGCGAACCCGCAAGCCAGGAGCTCCTTCGCGAGCTCGGCATAAAGGCACCCCTCGACGCAGGCATGCACTTGGGCGAGGGCGCGGGCGCCATGGCGTATCTGCCCCTTCTGGATTCGGCGCTGCGCGTGTACCGGGATGGGAAGACGTTCACGGCGACTGGCATGGCTGCTTACGAGCATTTCGAGGCCGGGAAATGACGGTGACGCTCGTTATCGGCGCCGCCGCGAGCGGCAAGAGCGCCTACGCCGAGTCCCTGTGCCTCGGGCACGACGGCCCCCGCGTGTACCTGGCAACGATGGAGCCCTTCGGGGAAGAGGGCGCCCACCGCATTGCGCGCCATCGGGCGCTGCGCGAGGGCAAGGGGTTTTCCACCCTCGAGCGCACGCGTGACGTGGGCGCCGCAGTGCCTGGGCTTCCGCGCGGCTGCACGCTTCTTTTGGAGGACGTGGGCAACCTGGTTGCGAACGAGCTTTTCGCGGAAGGCGGCTTGTCCCCACGTGACCCCGACGCTGCGGCGCGCGAGGTGCTCGGAGGCATCGAACGGCTCGCTCAGGCCGCTGCGTATACGGTGGTGGTCACCGTCGACGTGTTCGCCGATGGGATGCGCTACGATGAGGGGACCGAGGCATGGAGGCGCGCGCTCGCGCGCGTGAACGCGGGCGTGGCGGCGCTGGCCGACCGCGCAGTCGAAGTGGTATGCGGGATTCCCGTGTGGATGAAAGGTGAAGGACCTACAAGGTGAAGATAACCGAGGCGATCGGCGCGGCGTTCGGAACGTTCTCGCGCATCCCCGTCCCGAAATCGGCCTGGACCGATTTCGGGTCAACCCATGCACTTGCCGCGTTTCCCCTGGTGGGCCTTGCGGAAGGCTTCCTCATGACGGCGTGGGGGCACGTGGCGAACCTGCTCGGCGTGCCCGCGACCATCGTCGCGGCCGTGCTCGTGGCGCTGCCTGTGGCGGTGACGGGAGGCATCCACCTAGACGGGCTCTGCGACACCTCCGATGCGCTTGCAAGTTGGGCCCCGCGCGAGCGAAAGCTCGAGATCATGCACGACCCGCGGGCGGGCGCCTTCGGGGTCATCGGTGTTGTTGTGTACCTTATTCTGCAGTTTTCCCTGTTCACCGCGCTGCCGCTTACGGCGGGGGCGTTCTTCGCGCTTCTGTGCTCGCTCGTGTTCTCCCGCGCGCTTTCGGGGCTCGCCGTTGAATGCTGGCCTGCCGCGCGGGCGGACGGCATGGCCGCGGGGCTCTCGCCTGCGAAGAAGCGCGCGGCGATCGTCGTGCCGCTTTGCGCTTTCGCTGCGGCTTCGGCTGTAGGGATGGCCGCGTGCGCTCAGGCCGTCGGCGCCCTTATGGCGGTGGCGGGGCTTTTGGCGCTCGCGTGGTACCGCCATGTTGCCCTGTCCCGCTTCGGCGGGGTGACGGGGGATTTGGCCGGATGGTTTCTGCAATGGGCCGAGCTCGCGATGCTTGCCATGCTGGTGGCGGGGGGCATGCTCCTATGATGCTCGTGGTAGGTGGCGCGCATTCGGGGAAGAGGGCCTTCGTGCGCGAAAAGCTCGGGTTCGCGGCGGATGATTTCGTCGACGCGGCGCAGCTTGTGGAGGGCGGCGTGCCCGCGGCTTTTGCCGGCCGCGTCGCATACCGTGCTGAGGAACTCGTACGCGCGCTCGACGCTGACCGGGCGCTCGAGCGGCTGATCGGCTTCGACGCAGTGATTCTGCCCTTGGTCGGCTCGGGGGTCGTCCCCATGCGTGCGGAAGACGCCCAATGGCGCGAGCGCGCGGGGCGCCTGGGATGCGCGCTCGCTGCGCGCGCCGACGTCGTCGTGCGCATGACGTGCGGGATTCCCCAGGTCATCAAAGGAAACCTTGCCGATGCGCCTCGAGGGACGCAGGGCGCGGGCGCGCCTTTGGAAGTCGTCTTCGTGCGCCATGGTGCCACGGCGGGCACGGAAGACCATCGCTACAGCGGGGCGGGCACCGACGAGCCCCTGTCGAGCGCGGGCGAGCGCGCTTTGCGCGACCTCGCGTGCGATCGTGACGCGTTTCGTGTTATCACGAGCGGCATGGCCCGCACCGACCAGACGGCGCGCATCCTCTTCCCGAACGCGGAGCTTATGGCGTGCCCCGGTCTGCGCGAGATGGATTTCGGCGACTTCGAGGGGCGAAGCGCCGCCGAGCTTAAAGAGGATGCGCGCTACCGCGCCTGGGTAGACTCCTGGTGCGAGACGCGCTGCCCGCATGGCGAGGGCAAGAGCGATTTCACCCGCCGCGTCGTCGCGGCGTTTCGGGAGGCGTGCAAATCGGAGCGCGCCCAGGGGAGGGGGCGCGCCGTCTTCGTCGTTCACGCGGGTACCGTGAAAGCGCTGCTCTCCGAGCTTGCTGTCCCGAAAATGGGATACTTCGACGTGCATACCGAGCCGGGCGGCGCATGGGCCGCCACCTGGGATGGGCGCTGCCTTCGCGACGTTCGCCCCGCTTCGGGGGGCGATGCCCGGTGATGACGATTCTTGCCGTCGCCGCCGGGTTCGCGGCCGACCTTGCCTTCGGCGACCCGCGCTGGCTTCCCCATCCCGTCGTCGCCATGGGGCGCGCAATCACGTGGGCCGAAGGCCGCCTGCGGGGCGCATTCCCGCAAACGTCCGCGGGCACGCGCGCCGCAGGGCTTGTGCTCGCCGTGGCGCTTCCGCTTGCGTGTGGGCTTTTGACCTGGGGAATCCTGCATGTTTGCGGCATGGTTCACTCCGGCTTGCGCTTCGTGGCCGAGGCATGGGCGAGCTATCAGATTCTCGCGGCATGCGAGCTGCGCCGCCAGAGCCTGGCCGTGGCCCGCGCGTTCTCGAAGGGCGGCCTTGTCGCGGCGCGCGAAGCCGTCGGGCTCATCGTGGGACGCGACACGTCTGTTCTCGACGAGCGGGGCGTCGCGCGCGCCGCCGTGGAAACGGTGGCGGAGAACGCGAGCGACGGCGTCATCGCGCCGCTTTTCTACCTTATGATCGGGGGTGCGCCCTTGGGCATGGCGTACAAGGCGGTGAACACGCTCGACAGTATGGTGGGCTACAAAAACGAGCGCTACATCGACTTCGGCTGCGCCTCGGCGCGCCTCGACGATGCGGTGAACTGGATTCCCTCGCGCTTATCGGCCCTGCTCATGATCGCCGTGTGCCCGATCGTCGGGCTCGACGCGCGCGGGGCGGCGCGCATCTGGCGCCGCGACAGGCGTCGCCATGCGAGCCCGAACGCGGCGCAGACCGAGTCGGCGTGCGCGGGCGCGCTCGGGCTGCGCCTGGCAGGACCCGCGGTGTATTTCGGCAAGCTCGTTGAGAAACCGACGATAGGCGACGCGTCCCGCGAAATCGAGTGGGGCGACATCGCCCGGGCGACAAGGCTCATGCTCGCCGCATCCGTATGCGCGCTCGTCGTCTTCGGCGCCGCGCGCGCGGCAGTCGTGCTCGCCGTGGGGGCGATGGCATGAGGGAAGACCACGCCGCGCCCCGGGCTGTCGGGGGAACCCTGCGTGCCCGTACGCATGGGGGCAGCGCGCAATCGCTCGGCATCGCTTGCGAAGGGGACGCCTCCGACCTCATTGACTTCTCGGTGAACGTGAATCCGGCAGGCCCCTCGTCGCGCGCCGTCGCCGCAGCTTGCAAGGCGCTTTCTCGAATCGACGCCTACCCCGATAGGGAAAGCCTCGCCCTCGTTCGCGCCCTGGCGCGTGCCCAGGGCATTCCCGAAGATACTATCGTCTGCGGCGCGGGCGCGTCCGACATCATCTGGCGGCTCGCCGCGGCGGTGCGCCCGAAACGCATCGTCGTGTGCGCGCCGACGTTCTCTGAATATGCTGAGGCGGCATCGTACTACGGCGCATGCGTGCAGGAGTTCCCGCTCTCTGAAGCGGACGACTTCGACGTGCCCGCCTCCTTCGCCCGCGCGATCGAGGGGCCGGGAGACGTGGCGTACCTCTGCAATCCGAACAACCCGACGGGGCGCCTCGTCGACCCCAGCGTGATCGATGCCGCGGCTTGCCGCTGCGAGCAGGTGGGCGCGCTGCTCGTCGTGGACGAGTGCTTCCTCGGATTTGCGCCCGACGCCCGCGAAAGGAGCGTGGCCGCACGCGCCGCGTGTTCGCGCCATGTGGCCGTGCTCTCCGCGTTCACCAAGCTCTACGGAATGGCGGGGTTGCGGTTGGGATATCTGATCAGCGGAAACGCCCAACTCATCGAGGGGATTCGCCGGGCGGGGCAGGCGTGGCCCGTCTCCTCGGTCGCCGAGGCCGCGGGCATCGCCGCCCTGGAAGACCTCGAATACGTCTCGCGCACGCGCGATGTATTGGCGGGCGAGCGAGCGTGGCTTTCCCACGAGCTCTCCTCGCTCGGGCTTTCCGTCGTGCCGTCGGATGCGAACTTCCTTTTAGTCCGCACGCCGGCGAAAGACATCCCCGAGCGCCTTTATAATCAGGGGGTTTTGGTCCGCACGTGCGACTCGTTTTCGGTGCTGTCCCGTTTCTGGTGCCGCGTCGCGGTGCGCACGCGCAAGGAGAATGCCCGGCTTGCGATGGCGTTCAGCCGCGTGCTTCGGGCGGAAGGCGCATCGGGCGAAGGCGAACCCGACGAACGGGGTGGCGCTTCTTGCAGCGGCGCTATGGCGGGCGCGGATGGCCGAGGCTCGGCGAAGGAGGTCGATACCCGTGGGTAGGGCGAAGCCCATCATGATCCAGGGCACCATGTCGAACGCGGGGAAGAGCCTGCTTGCGGCGGGGCTTTGCCGCGTGCTTTCGCAGGACGGCCTGCGCGTGACTCCCTTCAAGAGCCAGAACATGGCACTCAACAGCGGTGTCACGGCCGACGGGCTCGAGATGGGGCGCGCCCAGATCATGCAGGCCGAGGCGTGCGGCATCGCGCCCGACGTGCGCATGAACCCCATCCTGCTCAAGCCTGAAAGCGGTCACCGAAGCCAGCTCATCGTGGCCGGCAAGGCGCAGGGAGCCTTCGCTGCGAGGGACTACTTCGCGCGAAAGAAGGCGCTCATGCCGCAGATTTTGGAGGCGTTCGATTCGCTCGCGGAGGAAAACGACGTCATCGTCATCGAGGGCGCCGGCAGCCCCGCCGAAATCAACCTTGCCGAAAACGACATCGTCAACATGGGGCTCGCGCGCGCCGTGTCCTCCCCCGTGCTGCTCGCGGGCGACATCGACCCAGGCGGGGTGTTTGCCCAGCTCTACGGTACGGTCGCGCTCCTTGCGCCCGAGGACCGTGCGCTTTTGCGGGGACTTGTGGTGAACAAGTTCCGCGGCGATGTGGAAATCCTGCGCCCGGGTTTGGCCCCGCTCGAGAAGATGTGCGGGGTTCCCGTCGTGGGGGTCGTGCCGTATCTTACGCTCGACCTGGACGACGAGGACTCGCTCGCGCCGCGCCTATCTGCCCGCGAGGCGCGCGGCGTCATCGACGTCGCCGTCGTGCGTCTTCCGCATCTGTCGAACTTCACCGACTTCGACCCGCTTTCGCGCGTGTCCGGCGTGGGCGTGCGCTACGTTTCCTCGACGACCGATCTGGGCCGACCCGACCTGGTGGTGCTTCCCGGCTCGAAGACTACGCTCGACGACGCGCGCTGGCTTGCGGCTAGCGGCATCGGAGCCTGTGTACGCGCGCTTTCGGGCGCGGGCACGCCGGTGCTCGGCATATGCGGAGGCTACCAGCTTTTGGGAGACGAGCTTTCCGACCCGTACGGCAGGGAAGGCGCTGGCACCGCGCGCGGGCTCGGGCTCATCCCCGCAAGTACGGTGTTCAAGGAGGAAAAGCGCCTCGCCCAGTCGGAGCTGCGCATCACGGGCGCCCAAGGCGCGTTCTCGGTGTGGAACGGTATGACGGCGCGTGGGTACGAGATTCACGACGGCGAAACGACCGTCTCCTGCGCCCCTGCGGGCACGATTGGCGGCAAACCAGAAGGCGCGGCCTGCGGAAACGTGTTCGGAACCTATCTCCACGGCCTGTTCGACGAACCGGGGGTGGCGCTCGCCCTCGCGCGCTCGCTCGCGCGCATGCGCGGCCTGCCCGAGAACGTCGTGGGTGCTGCGGGCGCGGCGTCCGCGGCCGATCACCGTGCTCGCGAGTTCGACCGCCTGGCCGACGTCGTGCGCGGGGCGCTCGACATGGAGCATGTCTACCGCATTATCGAGGAGGGCGTATGATCCACGTGTATCATGGCGACGGCAAAGGCAAGACCACGGCGGCGATGGGCCTCGCCCTTCGCATGCTCGCTGCAGGCCGCCGCGTCGTCGTCGTGCAGTTCCTGAAAGACGGCGAAAGCGGGGAGGTGCGCCTGCTCGCCGAGCATTTCGGCGTGCCCGTGTTCGCGGGGAAGGCGTCGGACAAGTTTACCTGGTCGATGACGTCGGAAGAACTTGCCGCGACGTGCGAGCTGCACGATGGGAACCTCGCTTCCGCGCTCGCCGAGTTCGAGGGCGCGCAAGAGGGATTGCTCGTGCTCGACGAGGTGCTCGACGCGCTTTCGAAGGGGCTTGTCGACGAGGCGCTCGTGGACCGCGCGCTCGATATGTCCGCGCGCGGCGTCGAAGTAGCGCTCACCGGGCGCGCGCCTTCCTGCAAGATCGTGGAGAAGGCCGACTACATAACCGAGATGCGGTGCGAGAAACATCCCTACGAGCAGGGGATATGTGCAAGGGAAGGAGTGGAGTACTAGATGGATTCCAAGGAGATGGCGCCCGGCGACATCGAGCGGCGCAGCTTCGAGATCATCACCGAAGAGCTCGGCGGCCGCACGTTCCCGCCGCTCGAAGAGCCCGTCGTGAAGCGCGTCATCCACACCACTGCCGACTTCTCGTACGCCGATTCCCTCGTGTTCACCCATGACGCCGCGCACTGTGCGCTCGACGCACTGCGCGCAGGGGCCACGGTGCTCACCGACACGAACATGGCGCTCGCAGGCATAAGCAAGCCCGCGCTCGAGAAGCTCGGCTGCAAGGCCGTGTGCTACATGTCCGACCCTGATGTCGCCGCAACGGCGCGCGCCGCGGGCACGACTCGCGCCGTTGCGAGCATGGACAAAGCTTGCGGCCTCGAGGGTCCGCTCACCGTGGCCGTCGGCAACGCTCCCACAGCACTTCTGCGCCTCGCCGAGCTCATGGACGCGGGGAAGATCGCGCCCGCGCTCGTCGTTGGGGTGCCGGTCGGGTTTGTGAACGTGGTCGAGGCGAAAGAGGAGTTACTCGCGCGACGCGTGCCGGCCATCGTCGCGAGGGGTCGCAAGGGCGGCTCGACCGTGGCGGCCGCCATTATGAACGCGCTGCTCTACCAGATCACGCGCCCAGGCGGCCCGAAGTGACGGCGCCCGCATCCGCGCCGGCGCTGCGCATCTTCGCCGGCACCACCGAGGGCCGCCTTCTGTGCGAATGGGCGAGCGGGGCGGGCATCCCCGCCCGCGCCTATGCGGCAACCGAGTACGGAGGCGAGCTTTTGGGCGAGCTTCCGGGCATCGAGGTGCATGCGGGCAGGCTCGACGAGGCTGACATGGAGCGCGAGCTTTCCGGCGCGCGCATCGTCGTCGACGCCACGCACCCCTTCGCTACGCTCGCAAGCGGCAACATCCGGGCCGCTTCGCTCGTCGTGGGTGCACGATGCCTGCGCCTTGCGCGCCCGGTCGAGGCGCTGCCCAAAGGCGTCGTGTCGGTCGCGTCGATCGCCTGCGCGGCGCGCTTTCTCTCCGAGAACCCGGGTCGCGCGCTTCTCACGACGGGGAGCAAGGAGCTTGCTCCCTACACGCGCGTCGCCGATTTCGCGGAGCGCTTCTTCGTGCGTGTGCTCCCGCTGCCCGGTGCTATAACGAAGTGCATCGACGCGGGGTTTTCGCCGTCGCACGTCATCGGCATGCAGGGGCCCTTCACCCGCGAGCTCAACGAGGCGATGCTTCGGCAGGTGGGCGCCCAGTGGCTTGTGACCAAGGACTCGGGAACCGTAGGCGGCACGGCCGAGAAGATCGCCTCCGCGCGCGACGTGGGAGCGCGCTGCATCGTGGTCGCCCGTCCCGCCGAGGGAGGTGGGGCCCTTTCGCTTCGGGAAGTGGAAGACGCGCTCTTACGGGAGTTCGCGTGCTAGGCGCTCGCCGCGCCTGCGCGCCCTCTCGCCCGCGTGGGGGTGTTCCTGTAGTTCTGTCAAGAAGGATTGCCCTTTCGATAGGCGTTTTCGGCAATGCTGACGCAGGCCCTGCCGGGCCTGCGATCTCCGCCGGCCGTTAGACTGCGTACGGAACCTTGTCCCCCATGATCGCGTATATCACCTCGAGCCGCTTCCTCGCCACGATTCTACAGCCCCCGCCGGTGTAGCTGCGCGGGAGGTGCTCCGTCGCCCACTTCTTGGCCGCGCTCACCGTGACCCCCGCGAACTCCGCGGCGGCGGTGGGCCCCATGCCGTCCTCCGTCGCCAGGAGGAAGAGCTCGACCTTCTCCCTGCTGTACATGCGAACCTCCAGTTCGGACCGCCCCGCGGTCCAACTATCTGTCCGCACCCCCAAACAATCCCTATTTCACCGCAACTTAAGGGTGGCTAGCGGGTGGGGTGCCAGACGTGGAGGGCGCCGGCGAGGATGTCGACCTCGATGCGCGAGGCGACGATGGGCTCGCCGTCGGCCTGGATGGGGTAGTCGGGCTCCTCAAAGGTAAGCACGACATGGCGACAGCGGCGCATGCGAACCGGTGGCAGCTTGGTGTGGTGGCCGTCTTTGGCCGAAAGGAACATGGGCAGGGCAACCGCGCGCGGGACGGGGCCGCAGGCGTAGCAGACGTCGAGTATGCCGTCGCAGGGGTCGGCATCGGGGCAGATGTGATAGCCCGAGCCATAGGTGGGGCCCAGCTGAATTGCCATGATGATCGCCCTCACGCGCTCGGCGGGCGCGCCGTCAAAGCTGACTGTCATGGGGTAGTTGCGATAGCGCAGGCCAAACCGCTCAAGTCCCGATAGGGTGTAGAGCGGAGCGCCCGTCAAGCCGGTCTTTTTGCGCAGCTCGGTGGTGCCAAGGCCGATGGCGGCATCGATGCCGACCGAAAGCGTCTGGTCGTAGTACTCAACGGTAGCCTCGCCGCTGCCGCTCGCTGGGCTCCACGAGCGAATGCGCCCGATGTCCTGACGCTGCAGCTCGCAGGTGAGCAGCGCGCCAAAATCCTTGCCGGAGAAATCGTCGATGCCAAGCGTTTGGGCAAAATCGTTGCCGGAGCCCACGGGCAGGACGGCAAGAGCGGGGCGGACGTCCTCCTTTTGCGTCATAAGCCCGTTGACGACCTCGTGAATCACGCCGTCGCCGCCGAGTGCGATAACGGTGCGATAGCCCTGAGCCTGTGCGGCCAGCTCCTTGGCGTGCCCCGTGCGTTCGGTCAGCACCAGGTCAAACTGGGATGAGCGTGCGGTCATGTCCAAAAAGCGCTGCAGGCGCTCAGCGACCTCGCGCGCCGCACGCGACTGGGCGGCGGGGTTGGCGATGATGAGCGTGCGACCAAAATCAGTTGCTTGCATGAGGCGACTCCCGGCGTGTGGCATGACAGTGCGGTCGCGCTCAGGTCGAATTGCCCCTGATTGTGGCTGCACTGCGAATACTTGCGTCTACTCTATCAGGTCGTTGTGGCGCTCGATAGCATCCGCTACCGTACCGCCCTCATCAACGATAAGTGAACGGCGCTTGGGTGAGATGATGCGCTGCGCGGGATATACGCCGCGGTGGCCGCCGACGAGATAGCTGATAAAGGCCACGATGACAAAGAACCCGGCGGCCGTGCCGTGGAACAGGTCGATGGCCATCATGCAGGTGGTGATGGGCACGTTGAGGCCGGCGCAGAA
Organism: Collinsella sp. CLA-AA-H302; assembly: GCF_040093305.1. NCBI lineage: Bacteria > Bacillati > Actinomycetota > Coriobacteriia > Coriobacteriales > Coriobacteriaceae > Collinsella > Collinsella sp. CLA-AA-H302. The sequence goes on along the minus strand of NZ_JBBNJW010000001.1, from coordinate 242,202 downwards.
CACGCCGAGCATGCCGAGAGCCGCCAGAAAACTGGGGTCAAGTCCGGTAAGGCACCCGATCCAGCCACCGAGTGCCGCACCGATGCCAAACAGGGGCGTGACCTCGCCGCCTTGGAAGCCCGCACCCAGGGTAAGCGCTGTGACGACCAACTTGATGGCTGCGTCCGCCAGGCTGGTGTTGCCGGCAAATCCTGCGCCGGAAAGCCACGTGGAAAGGCCGGCGTAGTCCCAGGCGTCGAGGAGGGCATAGGCGGCCAAAACCACGAGTGCGCCTATGAGTGCGCGGACGAGGTAATTGGCGATAAAGCGACCGTACAAGCTTTTGACGGTTCGAACCGACCAGGCAAAGAGGCGTGCCGTCAGGCCGAAGATAATGGCGCTGATAACAACGATGACAACCGTCCGTGGTGTCATGTTGGGAACGCTGGCGATGACATTCGCCTCGTACTTGGTTCCCAAGGCAAGCGACGTAAAGTAGCCGGTAAACGAGGCGACCAGGCAGTAGATGCCCGCGGTGTAGTCGATCTTGCCGATAAAGCACATCTCCATGCCAAAGAAAGCTCCAGCAAGGGGCGAACCGAATACGGCGCCAAAGGCCGACGAGATGCCGGCGAGCATGAGGTCGTGGTGGTCATGCTTTTTGAGGTGGGCGAGGCTCGAGATGTTGCTGGCGATGGTGCCGCCAATCTGCACCGCGGCTCCCTCGCGACCGGCCGATCCGCCCGTTAGGTGCGTGAGCGTAGAGCAGACGAAGGTGAGGACGGCCATGCGCATATGGATGAGGCGTGTGCCCAGAGCGGAGTCGATGACCAGGTTGTTACCGCGTTTGGCGGCAAGACCGTGGTTTTTGTACACCCATGCGGTGGCAACGCCCACAACGGGAAGCAGCGCGTAAATCCACGCATGGTGCTCGCGATAGTCGGTCGCGATATTCAACGAGGCCAAAAACGCCCAAGCGGCAGCGCCCATGGCGAGCGAGACGATGACGACGAGTACGAGCAACTTGGCGCTCGCGAGTAGGTTGCGGGCGTTGCGGCGCGTGCCGGCAGCCAAGAGATGCTCGGAGCGGGTAAGTTGATGCCTGCCTGCCGTGATGACGTCATTAAGGGAGAAAAATCCGCCGTCGTCGAGCGGCTGGGAATGATCCTGCGCTTCGTTTGCGCTTTCGGGTTTGTCGTTATGTGCCATACGTTCCTCTTTTAGGTTGCAACGCAAGCATTATAAAACGCGGTAAACGCGACGAGCCGGTGGGTTGGTTTCCATTCTGTTTCGCGGCCTGCAACCGACAGGTGTATTTGCGGGTACAGGCCGAGTCGCGGTCGTGCGTCGGGGGATTATACTGAGACAAGCATAAAGAATCGGCGCCCCTGTTGTGCGCCGTGGCATTAAGAGGTGCATATGGCAGAGAAACTCATACCGCTGGAGGATGCGCAATCGATTGTTTTGTCGCACGTTGCTCCGACGGATCTCATCGAGATTCCCGTGTGGCAGGCAGCTGGTTTTCCCTTGGCCGAGGACGCGGTGGCCGATACCGACATCTCGCCGTTTGCCAACAGCGCTATGGACGGATATGCCGTGCGCTCGGCGGACTTGGCGCAGACATCTGGCGAGGCGCCAGTGACGCTCGACGTTATCGGACATGAGGCCGCGGGCCATGTGTTTGAGGGCATAATTGGCGCGGGCGAGACGGTCCGCATCATGACGGGAGCGCCGGTGCCCGAAGGTGCCGATGCCGTGGTGAAGTACGAGATCGTCGACGTACTCGATGGCGACGGCAACGAGGGCTCGCACGTTCGCTTCTCGGCGCCTGCCAAGGTAGGGGAGAACGTTCGCTCTGCCGCCGAGGAGGCACATGCCGGCGATGTCGTGATGCGCACCGGCGAGGTTGTGGCTCCGGCGGGCGCCGGCTTGCTGGCGAGCGCCGGGTATGCGAGCGTGAAGGTGCATGCCGCGCCGCGTGTGGGCATTATCTCGCTGGGGACGGAACTGGTCGCACCGAGGAACGTGCCGGCGCGCGGGCAGATTCGCGACTCCAATTCGTCGGCGTTGATGGCCGAAGCGCTCGATGCAGGAGCCGAGCCCGTGTTCTACGGCATTGCGCCCGATGATGAGCAGGCGATTGCCGAGCTGGTGCATCGTGCCGTGCAGGAGTGCGATTTTGTCATTACGAGCGGTGGCGCCTCGGCAGGCGACTACGACTACGTGACGGCGCTCGTCCGGCGCGAGGGTGAGGTGCTGTTCGATCGCATCTCGATGCGTCCGGGCAAGGCCATCACGTTTGGCTTGCTTGGGGGTAAGCCCTACCTGGGACTTTCAGGCAATCCGGCCGCGGCGTATGTAGGCTTTGAGATGCTTGCGCGTCCGGCGATCCGCAAGATGCGCGGCTTTGCCGAGGGCGTGCGTCCCGTGCAGCAGGCGACGCTCACGCACGGCGTGAAAAAGCGACAGCATCGCCGCTTCTTCGATCGCGCCACGGTTTTGCGCGACCCCGAGACCGGTGAGCTGTTGGTGACCGAGGCCAAGACGCAGAATTCGGCGCTGCTCGGCACGATGCAGCGGGCTAACTGCCTGTTGCGTGTTGACGAAGGGCCGTGCGACCTCAAGGTGGGCGATGTCGTGGACGTTGTTCGCGTCGACCTGCCCGAGGGCGCCGTGTTGTAGGAGGAATGCTATGGAGCTGAAGATATCGATCGTGACGTGCTCGGATACGCGCGATCTTGCCCAGGACGAGGCTGGAGCCGCACTCGAGGAACTTATCGAGGCGCAGGGCTGGACGGTCGCCTCGCATGTGGTCGTGCGCGACGACGTCAGCGAGATCGGTGATGCCATTGTGGAAGCCGCCGATGAGTGCCACGCCAATGTCGTGCTCACCTGCGGCGGCACGGGGCTTTCGATGCGCGATGTGACGCCCGAGGCGACGCGTGCCGTCTGCGAGCGCGATGTGCCGGGTATTGCAGAGGCAATCCGTGCGTACTCCATGACCAAGACGCGCCGCGCTATGCTCTCGCGCGCTATTTGCATGCAACGAGGTCATACACTTGTCGTAAACTTTCCCGGTTCTACGAAGGCCGCCCGCGAAAGCTGGGAGGCCATAGCGGACCAGCTGGAGCATGCGGCTCAGATGACAGCGGGCGGCGGACATACCAACTAAGCGGTTTACCTGCGGCGGAGCGACCTGAACGGCTGCTCCGCCTTTTATTTGCGCCCAAGGGGACGGCATTCTGTAGGCATGCTTGAAACTATATTTTCAGACGAGAATAATTTCTCATAATCATTATTCGCACCGAAGTATAATTTAATTACAGAATAAAGCCTGCGGTGGGGTACCCGGGCACAAGGTCCGAAAGGGTTGAACATGTTCGATATGGTTTCTCGCCGCGGATTCGTCTCACTCTCCGCTGTCGCCGCTGCCGGCCTTGGCCTTGCCGGCTGCTCCGGCAACAAGGAGCCTGAGTCGACCGGTTCCGATGCCGGTTCCGCCAAGATTTCGTCCAAGAAGGCTGTCGAGCTGCAGGTCTTTGCTGCCAACTCGCTCGAGAAGGCTTTGCCCGAGGTTCAGAAGCTCTACACCGAGCAGACCGGTACCACCTTTGCCGACACGCAGTTTAAGGCGTCCGGCGACCTTGTCGAGCAGATGCGCGCCGGCGCCACGGTCGACGTGCTCATCACAGCCTCCAAGGGCACCATGGACGACGCCGAGGCCGCCGAGCTCGTCGACGCCGACACGCGTGAGGATATGTTCGTCAACGATCTTGTGGTCATTCGCGCCGAGGGCTCCGACACCAAGGTCGAGGCCATCGCCGACGTCGCGAGCCTGGACGGCAAGATCGCCATCGGCGACGCCAAGACCGTTCCTGCCGGCAAGTACGCCAACCAGGCACTGGCCTCCGCGGGCCTCTACACCGGTGCCGAGGGTGACGATGGCGAGTACGCACCCGAGATCGCCGACAAGGTCGCACTGGCCGACAAAGTTGGTACCGCCGCCGCCTATGTGTCTACGGGCGACTGCGTGGCCGGTTTTGTCTACAGCTCCGATATCTTCCGCTATGACGGCATCGAGGAGGCCTTCGTGTGCCCCGAGGATTCGCACAAGCCCATCGTGTACCCGGGCGCCGTTGCCGAGAGCTCCGAGCACGCCGACGAGGCCAAGGCATTTATCGACTTCTGTCTGACCAACAAGAAGGCTCAGAAGATTTGGGCTAAGTACGGCTTTGAGCTTTCCGAGTAGTGCGGCTTGGCGCGATAATTCCATCGTTTTGTGTCTCACTCCGTCCTTGTATTCGCTTGGAGCTTTTCGTGCTTAATAGATTCCGCATGCTTGTCGCCTGTGCTTTGACCCTCGCGCTTTGCTGGGTGCCGGGACTTGCGTTTGCTGGGGACGCTGAGGACGGGGCCCAGGTTGCTGCGACCGCTCATGGGCTTTCCTATGGGATCGAGGGTTTTGAGCGGTTGGCCAAGGGGACCGCTCGTGCCATGGAGGGCCAGCCTGAGGGCTACCGGTTTCCCGTTGACGAGGACGTGGACCTTGTAGTGGCGCCCGCTGCCGACCGCGTTGTGGTGTGGATATCGCCCAAGGCAGTCGAGAAGTATGGTTTGGATCCGCAGGACAACGAGTGCGTATCGGGTCTCAAGGCTCTCGTCTGTGAGCTCGACAGCGCAAACTGCATGGGAGGTGCGCAGCTGGGGGACGTGGATCTTCCTTGGTATGTCACGGCGGAAACAACGTTTGATGCCGGCGGGTATACCTATGGCTTTGATGTGCGTGGTGCGGATGGGGACCGCTATGTGGTGATTGCGTCAGCCTCGGGTGATGCCAAGGGCGGCGCGCGTTGGCTTGATAGCGCTCAAATGGTAGAAGCATCGTCTGTCGTGTTGCGGGATGAGCAGGGGCCCTTGGCCTCTCTGGCCTCCTTTTTGGGCGACATCGACTATCGCCCGTTTTGGGTGTCCATTAAGACGAGCGGCCTTGCCCTGCTGATCTCCTTTGCGCTGGGCCTGTTCGCCGCGTGGAAGACTATGGGTACCTCGAGTCGCATCAAGGGCCTGCTCGATTCGGTCTTTACGATTCCTATGGTGCTGCCGCCCACGGTCTGCGGCTTTCTGCTCCTCATGTTGTTTGGCCGCTCGACCGGGGTCGGTCGGTGGCTTATCGCGCACGGCGTCTCGATCGTCTTTACGTGGCCGGCGGCGGTGATCTCTGCCGTGGTGGTGTCGTTCCCGCTGGTCTACCGTACGGCACTCGGAGCCTTCGAGAGCCTCGACACGCAGATGCTCGATGCGGCGCGAACCCTGGGATGGTCCGAGCGTCGCATCTTTACCAAGCTTATGATGCCGCTTGGCTGGCCCTCGATTGCCGCCGGCACGGTGCTCGCCTTTGCCCGCGCGATGGGCGAGTTTGGCTGCACCCTGTTCTTTGCGGGTAACTACGCCGGCATTACCCAGACCATCCCCATCGCCATCTACTTTGAGTGGATGGGCGGCAACACCTCGGTGGCCCTCTTTTGGGTCGTCGTCGTGATCGTGTTTAGTTTCCTGGTCATCCTGTTCATCAACATGTACACGGCGCATTCGCAAAAGTATCGCGAGCGGGGCCTTTCCTGTGTGGAGCGCAAGCGGATCAAAGATCTTGCCGGACAGGGCGATTCGCTCGACCCGGCGGGCGGCGATGCCTTGCGTATCGATCGCGAGGCGCTGGCCGAGCTCATGCGCGATGATGCCGCTTTGCAGGGAGGTCGATAGGCCATGTCGCTCGTTCTGGATATCAAAAAGCGCTATCCCGGCTTTACCCTCGACATTCAGCTCGATGCCGGCGAGGAGCGTGTGGCGCTGCTCGGCGCCTCCGGATGCGGCAAGAGCTGCACCTTGCGCTGTATTGCCGGCGTGGAGACGCCCGACGAGGGCAAGATCGTCGTCAACGGCGTAACCTTCTTTGACTCGGTGGCGGGCATCAATCTGTCGCCCCAGGAGCGCAAGTGCGCCCTGATGTTTCAAAACTATCAGCTGTTCCCTAATATGACGGTGGCCGATAACGTGTGCGCCGGCGTTGAGGGTGCAGGCGACGCCGCGGCGCGCAGGCAACTTGCCGAGCGCTACCTGGGTATCTTTGGACTGGCCGGTTTTGCCGACCGCTATCCCGCGCGTCTCTCGGGCGGCCAGCAGCAGCGTGTGGCGCTTGCTCGCATGGTGGCGGCACACCCGGGCATTTTTATGTTTGATGAGCCCATGAGTGCGCTCGACGCGTATCTCAAGAGCGCGCTTGAGCAGAACATGCTCGACCTGTTCGACGTCTGTAACCGTACCGTGCTCTACGTGAGCCACGATATTGACGAGGCATGCCGCCTGTGCGAGCGCATTTGCGTGATGCATAACGGACATGTGGAGGAGATCGGCTCCGTCGAGGACGTGGTCCGCCGGCCGCAAACCTTGGCTGCGCTGCGCCTGACGGGCTGCAAGAATACGAGCCGCGCGCGCAAGATCGGGCTTCAGGAAGTTGAGGCCCTGGACTGGGGCATGACCTTCAACGTGGGCCGTGAGGTTCCCGATAACGTGGCGTACCTGGGTATTCGTGCGAGCTACTTTCATGTGGACAACCGTGCCGAGCGGGGTCGCAACAGCTATGACCTGCACGTGGCCCGAGTGAGCGATTCGCGTTTTGAGCGCCTGGTGCTGCTGGACGTGCCGCGTGCCGATGCGCCGACGCGCCTGCAGTGGAAGGTCAACAAAGTGGGCATACCTGTCGACGAGCTGCCGCAAGCAGGCGAGACGCTGCGCATGCATTTTGATGCCAGCAGGATCCATTTGGTTTGTCGATAGCGCCGGGTAGTTCCGTCGGGGGATATAAGCCTCGGCGGCTTTGTTTTTGCCGTTCGCCGAATGAGGAATGACAAATTCTTATCAATCAAGATAATTATTTATTAATCGACGGCACACGACACTGTCGTACGAATGTCAACGGTGTTCGCATGGTCGATGACCGTTGATATAGTTGACCTTATCTTGTAAAGGAGGGTGCGCACATGCCGCAGACGACATACATTCGCCGCGTTGCCGCGCGTGCCCTATATATGGCTCGGAGTCGCATATGAGCAGGTATGTTCACGGCTCCGGGAGAGACGACGCACAACTAAATAATCGACCGCAAAGCAGGTTCCCTAAAATTCCGGGTTTGAGCACGGCCGGGCAATCGCCGTCCGTCGTGCATCGATACCGTTGTTATCCGTTTTTGGTTCGAGAGGGGAACCGTCATGGCTGAAGAATTTGATTTCCATCCGATGTGGGAGAGCCTCGGCATGAATCTTGCCGACCACGATATGCTGCTGGGTGCCGTGGGCCAGATGTACGGGGACATGTTCCTGTCACAGAACAACCGCCCTAAGTCAACGTCCTACCTGGACTTTGTAGCCACCAACATCCATAGCGGCCGTATTAAGGAGATGCTCGACAAGAAGGAGGCCGGCGAGGCCACCAAAATCGTGGGCTCGTTCTGCGTGTACGTGCCCGAGGAGATCGTGCTTGCCTGTGACGGCATTCCCGTTGGTCTGTGCTCGGGTGCCGATTGGGCAACGGACAAGGTCGAGGAGCACTTACCGCGCAACACTTGTCCGCTTATCAAGAGCTTTGCCGGCTTTAAGCTGGGTGAGGTCTGCCCCTACATCGAGTCGAGTGACTTGGTGGTAGGCGAGAACACCTGCGATGGCAAGAAGAAGGCCTACGAGTTTTTTGCCACGCAAAAGAACATGTACGTCATGGATATTCCCAACGTGCACGACGAGTCGACGCTCGTGACCTGGAAGGCCGAGGTTAAAAAGCTCGCCGCCAAGATTGAGGAAGAGTGCGGCGTCACGATTACGCCTGAGCGTCTGAAGGCCGCCATCCACGCCGTCAATGAGAAGCGTCGCGCCCTGCAGCGCCTCGCTGCCACGCGCGCTGCCGACCCAGCGCCCATTAGCGGTCTCGACAGCCTGCTGACCGTTCAGGCCGCCTTTATGGACGACACGCCGCGTCTGACCGGAGCCATCAACGATATGGCGGCTGAGTGCGAGCAGCGTGTCGAGGTCGGCGAGGGCGTGGCGCCCAAGGGGACCAAGCGCATCCTGTACACCGGTACGCCCATGGCCGTGCCCAACTGGAAGCTGTTCAACCTCATCGAGAAGGCCGGCGGCGTTGTGGTAGGAGAGGAGTCCTGCACGGGTTCGCGCTATTACAAGGACCTGGTGGACGAGGGCGGCGAGACGGTCGACGAGATGCTCGACGCCATCGCCGAGCGCTACTTTAAGATCAACTGCGCTGTCTTTACGCCCAACGACCAGCGTATGAAGGACATTGTCCAGATGGCCAAGGACCTGCATGCCGACGGTATCGTCGATGTGGCCCTGCAGTTCTGCACGCTCTACGAGATGGAGTCGTTTGCCGTGGAGAAGGCCGCCGAGGAAGCCGGCATTCCGTTTATGCACATCACGACCGACTACGCCGGCGAGGACGCAGGCCAATTGCAAACCAGGATCGAGGCTTTCTTGGAAACCATTTAGGACTATCCGTCCCGGTGGCTTCCCAGGCACCCGATCTTGCCGTTCAAACCGTCGCTTGCGTACCAGAAGTACGCGGCGTTCCTCTTTCACGGCAACCTTGGGCACCTGGGAAAGCCGTTTCCTTGGTTGGTTAAAAGGTTTGTTAAGGAGTTATATGTCGGAATATATTGAACAGCCGTTGCCGCGCACGTTTGAGGAGTTCAACGAGCAACGCAAGGCGGCGTTTATTCGCGTCAAGGATTATAAGCAGGCGGGTAATCGCCTGGTCGGCTTTTTGTGCAGCTATACGCCGCTCGAGATTATCGATGCCGCGGGGGCTGCGAGCGTGGCTCTGTGCGGCACGTCCGACGAGGTGATTCCCGAGGCCGAGAAGGTGCTGCCGGCAAATCTGTGTCCGCTCATCAAATCGACGTACGGCTTTGCCTACTCGCAAAAGTGTCCGTTTACGTACTTTAGCGATATGATCATCGGCGAGACCACCTGCGACGGCAAGAAGAAGATGTACGAACTGCTGGGGGAGCTCAAGCGCACGCACATTCTGCATCTTCCGCAGGGTCGCGATCGTGCCCACGAGCGTGAAGGCTGGTACGAGGAGTGCCGCCTGCTCAAGGAGGAGCTCGAGGACTTCTACGGCATCACGATTACCGACGATGACCTGCGCGCTGCCGTCCGTCGTCGCAACCGCTTGCGTGCGGCCCAGCTCGAGATGTTTGCGCTGCAGGCCAACCAGCCGGCGGCCATGAGCGGCGTCGACCTGATGAGCACCATGTTTGCCGGTATGTTCAGCTTTGATATCGAGGCCTATACGCAGCAGCTGGAGCAAAAGGTTGCCAAGCTGCGTGAGGTCTACGACGCGGGCGAGCGCCCGGTTGCGGCGGACGCCAAGCGCATTCTGATCACCGGATGCCCGGTGGGCGGTGTGATCAACAAGATCGGTCGTACCATCGAGTCTAACGGCGGTGTGGTCGCGTGCATGGACGATTGCTCGGGCGAGCGCACGGCGGCCATGATGATCGACCCGGACGCGTCCGACATCCTTCGCGCCATCGCCGACCGCTATCTGGATATCAACTGCTCGGTCATGACGCCCAACGACGGTCGTATGGAGAACACGCTGGCCATGTGCGAGAAATATCACGTCGATGGCGTAGTGGAGAGCGTGCTGCAGGCCTGCCACACCTTTAACGTGGAGAGTGCGCGCATGCAGGAGGCTGTCGAGGGTGCGGGTATTCCGTACATGAAGATCGAGACCGACTACAGCAACGGTGACATGGGCCAGATCGAGACGCGCATCGCCGCCTTTATCGAAACCTTGTAGGTGACGGTATGTGACAAAGGGACTGTCCCTTTGTTACATGTGAGGGAGGATGCCAAGGCGCCTGAACGCGCCGCTACCTTTGATGTTTAGATTGGGAGAGAGCCATGATAGGGATCGGGATCGATATCGGGTCTACGGCGGCTAAGGCTGCTGTGGTCGACGGGGAGGGTTCGGTGGCATGGACGTGCGTGCAGCCAACCGGGTTCTCCTCGGTCGATGCGGCCGAGCGTCTGCGCGAGGCACTGGCAGCGGCGGGTTATGACGTGGCTGCCGACGACGTGCGCGTGATCGCGACCGGCTACGGCCGCGTTGCGGTGCCCTATGCGCACAAGGTCGTTACCGAGATTACCTGCCACGGCACCGGTGCCGTGCGCCTGTTTGGCGACCACGGCACCGTGATTGACGTGGGCGGTCAGGACACCAAGGTCATCCAACTTAAGGGTGGCCGCGTGGCCAAGTTTGCCATGAACGACAAGTGTGCCGCCGGCACGGGGCGCTTTCTGGAGATCATGGCCGACCGCTTGGGCATTACCCAGCAGCAGATGGCAGACCTCGCCCGCACCGGCGAGCCCACCAAGATCAGCAGCATGTGCACCGTGTTTGCCGAAAGCGAGGTTATCAGCCTGATCGGTCGCGGTGAGCCGCGCGAGAACATTGCGCGTGGCGTGATCGACAGCGTGGTCTCGCGCGTGGCGACCATGGCCGGGCAGGCCGCGGGCGCCCCGTACTACCTGACCGGTGGCCTGTGCGAGAACGCCTTCGTAGTGGAGCGGTTGGGCGAGCTACTGGGGTCGCCGGTGACCACCTCGCCCCAGGCTCGCTTTGCCGGAGCGATCGGCGCGGCTGTCCGCGCACAGGCGCTCAATTAATGCATCCGCCTTGGGCTCGCATTCATGCGTATACTGAGAGAAAATGATTGACTGATGAGAGGAGGTATCGATGCCTGACGATCAGATTAAGCTCACGTCTATGACTGCCGCGAGCGGTTGAGCCGCTAAGTTGGCTCCTGGAGCCCTCGCCCAGGTCCTGGGCGATTTACCCAATGTGCATAACGACAACCTGCTCGTGGGGTTCGATACCTCCGACGATGCGAGCGTCTTCCGCGTAGGGGAGAACCTGGGGCTCGTGCAGTCCATCGACTTCTTCCCGCCGATGGTCGACGACCCGTTCCTGTTTGGCCAGATCGCCGCGGCCAACTCGCTGTCGGACATCTACGCCATGGGCGGGCGGCCGAGCCATGCCATGAACTTGCTCTGCATACCCAGTTGTCTGGGCGTTGAGGTTGCCGGCAAGATTTTGGCAGGCGGTGCCGATAAGTGCGTCGAGGCCGGTTGCTCTATCGCGGGCGGCCATACCATCAACGACGACGAGCCCAAGTACGGCCTTTCCGTGAGCGGCTTTGTCTCGCTCGACCGCATGCTCGCCAACAGCGGCGCGCGCGTGGGCGATGTCCTGCTGCTGACCAAGGCGATCGGCTCGGGCATCATCACCACGGCCATTAAGGGCGAGCTCATCGAGCAGGACGAGGCTAGCCCGATGTTTGACTCGATGCGCACCCTCAACGAGGCGCCGATTCGTCTGGCCGAGGGACTTGAGCTTCACGGCTGCACCGATGTCACGGGCTTTGGCCTGATCGGGCATGCGTGCGAGATGGCCGAGGGTTCGGGCGTGCAGATTGAGCTTGCGTCGGGGGCGGTGCCGCTCTTTGACCAGGTGCTCGATATGGCGCGTCTGGGCATTATCCCCGCGGGCTCCTACCGCAATCAGGACTTCTTTGGCCCGCGTGTGGCTGCCGACGAGGACCTGGAGTCGGGCATGTTGGATGCGCTGTACGATCCGCAGACCTCGGGCGGTTTGCTCATCGCGGCACCCGTGGCGGATGTGGATGAGCTTGCGCGTCGTTTACATGCCGAGGGGCGCGTTGCCGCCGTTGTCGGGCGCGTGTGCGAGCCGGTGCTGGGCGGTCCCGCCGTCCGCGTTGTTCGCTAGCCCGCACGTTTATGTAACTGTTTACCGTTCTCTAGAACGGTTCTTTCGAAAGGATTTTGCTATGTCTACCAAAATTGAAGTCAATGCCATGGGTGATGCCTGCCCGCTGCCCGTCGTCAAGACGCTTAAGGCACTCAAGCAGCTCGATGGCGAGGGTGCCGTCGTGACCGCGGTCGATAACGAGACCGCCGTCAAGAACATCTCCAAGATGGCGCAGGAGAAGGGCTGCACGGCCTCGGTCGAGAAGATCTCGGACGCCGAGTGGCACGTGACCGTGGCGACCTCTGGCGCCGTTGCCGTGGCCGATCCCGAGCAGGATGGCGCTGCCTTCTGCGACGCCAGCGCCGGCAAGGGCAAGCTCGTCATTTCCGTCTACACAGATTGCATGGGCCGCGGCGACGACGAGCTGGGCCACAAGCTCATGAAGGCCTTCATCTTTGCCGTGACGCAGCAGGAGGAGCTGCCCGCGACCATGCTGTTCTACAACGGCGGTGCCAAGCTCACCGTCGAGGGCTCGCCGGTGCTCGATGACCTGAAGGGCCTGGCCGAGCAGGGCGTCGAGATTCTTACCTGCGGTACCTGCCTCGACCACTATGGCATTAAAGACCAGCTTGCGGTGGGCGAGGTCACCAACATGTACGTGATCGTCGAAAAGATGGAGCAGGCCGGTCGCGTCGTGCGTCCGTAGCGTATTGGTTGGAGTTGCCATGAGGGAGAAGCGCCCGGCGCTTGTCATCACGTTTCCCACCACGGCGGCCGCCATGGGTTGTGAGTCCCTGTGCGTCGAGCGCGGTCTTCCCGGGCGAACGATTCCCGTGCCCGGAGAGGTCGCTGCCGGCTGCGGCTTGGCGTGGAAGGCGCTGCCTTCGGATGAGGGCCTGCTGCGCGCCGAGCTTGTCGCAGCAGGTGTTCCCACCGAGGGCTTTACCGTGATTGATATGTGGGAGGTCGTGCGATGATCTATCTGGATAACGCGGCGACGACCATGCACAAGCCGCAGGCGGTCATCGATGCCGTGACGCAGGCGATGTGCTCGCTCGGCAATGCTGGGCGCGGCGCCACGTTGGGTGCCCTCGATGCCGCTCGTACGATTCACGCTTGCCGTGCCAAGCTCGCGCGCCTTTTGGGTTGCCCGAGGGCGGACCATGTGTGCTTTACGCCCAACTCCACGGCGGCGCTCAACACCGCCATCAACGGGGTGGTGCGTCCCGGTGACCGCGTGGTCACGACGGTTCTTGAGCACAATTCGGTGCTGCGTCCGCTCAATCGCTTGGCGACGGAGCAGGGTGTGACGGTTGAGCATGCGGGCTGCGACGCGAGCGGCGCGCTCGACTACGACGAGCTCGAGCGGTTGGTCACGCCTGGTACGCGTGCCGTGGTGGTGACGCACGCCTCCAATGTGACCGGCAACGCGGTCGACGTTTCGCGTGTGGCTGCCATCGCCCATGCGGCAGGTGCGCTTGTGATCGTTGATGCCTCGCAGTCTGCCGGCACAGCGCATATCGATATGCGCGCCATGGGGCTCGACGTCGTGTGCTTTACTGGACATAAGGGGCTTATGGGCCCGCAGGGCACCGGTGGCCTGGCCGTGGCGGAGGACGTCGACGTGGCGCCCTGGGCCATGGGCGGCACGGGTGTGCACAGCTTCGATGCCTTACAGCCCATGGAGTGGCCCACGCGGCTCGAGGCGGGCACGCTCAACGGTCACGGCATAGCGGGCCTTTCCGCAGGCCTTGATTTTATCGAGGCACAGGGTGGAGTTGAAGCGATTGCGACTCACGAACGCGCCCTGGCCGATCGCTTTCTCGCCGGTGTTCGTGAGATTCCGGAAATCAAACTCTACGGTGCCTTCGACCAGCCAGCACGCTCGGCGATCGTCTCACTCAACGTGGGTGATATCGACTCTGCCGAGATCTCGGACGCGCTCATGCAGGGGTGGGGGATTGCGACGCGCCCCGGTGCCCATTGCGCCCCACTCATGCACCGCGCGCTGGGAACCGAGCGCCAGGGCGTGGTTCGCTTCTCGTTTGGTTACTTCAACACGGCCGAGGATGTCGACACCGCGATTGACGCTTTGCGCGATTTAAGCAGCGATTAGACCAACCATTTGCGCCCTTAGATAAACCGTTTGCGCAGCCTTCCCGCATTGTCGCTTATACAGGGTATTGTGAGATGATGGCCCACACTGGGACTCTGTATCTTTGCGAATTGCGGGAAGGTTCCTATGAACAGGATCACTGCTGCCCTCTATAGGTTTTTAGTCGTCTATCTTTCGGTCGCGATGGTCGTGACCTCGATACCCCTTGCTCCCAGCACGGCCTATGCCGATGATGCCGGGGCGGTCGCCTTCGAGAGCGAGGCCCAAGAGACCGACTCGGGCTCTGACGCTGATGTCGATGCGGTCGATGAATCATCACCTTCGGACGAAAGCGCTTCATCCACGTCTTCCGACCAAGAGAATAATACGCAGGACGACTCATCCAGCGCGGCATCCGACGCCCCCGGGACGAGCCTAGCGCAGGACCTCACAAGTGCTGCGACCGATTCCGATGCTGCTAAGAGCTCGCCTGCAACGTCAGAGTCCTCGTCCGATGACAGCGAAGTCGATCCCCTCGTGTATGAGGATCCAACGGTCTATGAGTATGCCAAGCTTATGCCGAACGGCCATGTGTATCCGTGTGATGCAAGCGGAAACGTTACGGTAGAGATCGATGGAGACGACCCGTATGGGAGCTCTGTCGACGGTAAAATGGTAACCAATCTGATCGTTGATTACGGAGTGGATGGGGTCCCCGGATATATTTGTGAGTATTCCTCCAATCTGCGTTCGGTGCGTTTTGAGAACAGCTTTATTTCTTCAATTGGACTACACGCCTTTTCTGGGTGCTCCAATCTCGCCGATATCAGCTTTTCCGGTATGACCATTGGAAGTATCGGAACAGGGGCCTTTTCTGGGTGCGGATCGCTTACGAGCCTAAATATTGACGACGTTGCTACCATCGGCACGATGGGCGATGCCGCGTTTGCCTGGAGCGGGCTGCGGTCTACGGGGCTCGACAAGGTCGTTGGCCTCAGTTCGATTCCTGAGAACGCTTATAATGCCTGTAGCGCTCTGACCGATACCGGTCTGGGCGGGAACACATCCATCACGTCAATCGGCGTTAATGCGTTCAAAAACTGCTCCCGCCTTGCGACGACCGGACTTGAGAGCAATACGACGATCAAGACGCTCTACGAAGGTTGCTTCTCCGGGACCAATATGAGCGGCGGGCTGACGCTGCCCCTTTATTCCAAAATCGAGGAACTGCCGAGCCGTGCGTTCTATGGCTCTAAGCTCGAAACCGTGTACCTTGGGTGCGACCATGTTGTACTCATTAATTCCACCACGTTTCCCAAGCAATACATGACCGCCATGGTCCCTGCCAAGATGGTTTCGCAATACGCAAGCGGCCGCCCCAAAGAGGTTTGGGAGAGTTGCAATGGCAGCCTGCCCGTCCCCGTAGGTAAGGTACTCCAAAAAATAAAGATTTCGCGCGATCCCGACAAGATGGCCTATCAGCAGGGTGACACCATTTCGCTCAGGGGCATGAGTGTCACGTTTCAATATCCTCATTCGACGATGGATAGCGACTACGAAGCCCTCATAAAGGAAGAACTCGGCGAATACCTTACGGCGACTCCCTGCGACGGCGACGTCTTCGATGGCTCGATGGACGGAGAACCCATACAGCTGGTGTATGACGACGGCTACACACACCTTGTCACGAACAGCAAGGGCAACCTGCAGCAGGCAGCCTACGAGTATGCCAAGCTCATGCCCAACTACTATCTGTATCCGTGCGACGCAAACGGAAATCTTACGGTAGAAATCGATGAAAACAACCCGCGCGAGAACTCTGTCGACGGTCGAATGGTAACGAATTTGATTGTCGATTACGGGGTTGATGAAGTCGACGCACAGCTCTGCGCCGACTCTACCAATCTGCGCTCAGTGCGCTTTGAGAATAGCTCCATTTCTAAAATCGGATTGCACGCCTTCTATAACTGCCCGAATCTCACCGATATCAGCCTTTCCGGTATGACCATCGGCACCATCGGGAAAGAGGCATTCTATGGCTGCAAGTCGCTTACAAGTTTGAACATCAACGAGGTTGCCACCATTGGCTCTATGGGTGAAGCCGCGTTTGTCGACTGTGGGCTGGTGTCCACGGGGCTCGACAAGGTTGTCGGCCTCACATCGATTCCCGACAGAGCCTACGAAGGCTGCAAGGCTCTGACCGATACCGGCCTGGACAAGAATACCTCCATTACATCGATTGGCGTTTGCGCGTTCAGGTTCTGCACGAACCTTGCCACCACAGGGCTCGAGAGCAACACAACGGTCCAAACGCTTGGCCACACCTGCTTCTACGGCACCGACTTGAGCGGCGGGCTGACGCTGCCATATAACTCCAAGATCGAGGAGTTGCCGGAAAAGGCGTTTGGCAGTACCAATCTCGAGACCGTGTTCTTTGGGTGCAACCATGCGGTGCTCATTAACACCGACACGTTCCCCAAATACAACATGACCGTCATGGTCCCTGCCAAGATGATTCCGAAGTATGCTAACGGGCATCCCAAAGCTGTTTGGGAGAGGTGCAACGGCTGCCTGCCCGTCCCGGTGGGCAAGGTGCTCGAGAACGTTGAGATCTCATGCGACCCCAACAACATGACCTACGAGACGGGGGAGACCATTTCGCTCGAGGGCATGAGCGTTGAGCTCGATTACCCGCATACGGTATCGATTTGGAACTACGAGGCGCTCATACAGGATGAGCTCGGCGAGTACCTTACGGCGACTCCCTGCGACGGTGACGTCTTCGATGAGTCGATGGACGGACAGTCCGTAAAGCTCGTGTATGACGACGGCTATTCACATTTTGAAACCCAGACAAAGGGCACGCTACAGCTTAAGAAGCCTGAGCCGACGTCGTTCCAGATCTCCTATGCCCAAACGATCGATAAAGGCGAACGCAAGCTAATGGACGGCGTTGAGCTGCCCGATGTTTCCGGCGCGATGACGATCGATGCGGGCGCCGAGATCACGCTCGATGCCGGTGCTTTGGGGATGCTCAACGACAACCTTACCTTTAAGGGCTGGTATGACACCGAGTCCGGCAAGTACATCTCCAAAGAGACAGTCTACACGTTTACGCCGGATAAGGACCTGTCCCTGGAGGCTCGCTTTAAGCTCAAGGACTATGCGGTGCACATCAACAATGCGCAGGCTACCGATTCGTCACAGGACTATGCGCACCTGAGTGTTACCGCTCAAAACTGCTATCGCAATACCGGCGAGACGGTTGAGGTTTCCGCCGTAACGGATAACGCGCTGTTCCTGGGCTGGTATCTGGGTGAGGGCGATGACGCCTACGCCGTGAGCGATCAGCTCGACTTTACCTATACGGTGAACGAGGCGGACGCGACTGAGTCCGAGGATGAGAGCGACTCCAAGATCGAGATTACGCCGCGCTACTGTGCCCCTCAGGCGAGCGTGGTCCTGAGCGTGGACGGGGTCGATGAGAACGGTCAGCCGCTCGGACAGTTCCTTTCCACCGGTCTGTACGGCATCGGGTCACGCGTAACGGTCGTAGCGGTCCCTTTACCCGGCTATGTGTTTGACTACGCGACCGATGCCCTCGGCAACGTTGTCTTTACCGGCGACGATGGTCCGTCCTACACGTTTGTGCTCGAGGGGGATGTGCAGTACGCCGCGCATTTCCGCGAGGCGACTGGCCCCGATGAGTCACTCGCGGCGCTGAAGGCCGCGCTCATCGCTGCGATTACGGCTGCGGCCGTTCTCGCTACCATGTATGGCTTGGGCGAGATTGTCGACCCCATCGCGGCCGACGCGGTGATTGAGATTGGCATGGCCGACAACATTGAGGATGTTGCCGCTGTGGGCACCAAGGTGCTCAAGGAGAT
The DNA here is from genome assembly GCF_040093305.1 of Collinsella sp. CLA-AA-H302. Taxonomy (NCBI): domain Bacteria; kingdom Bacillati; phylum Actinomycetota; class Coriobacteriia; order Coriobacteriales; family Coriobacteriaceae; genus Collinsella; species Collinsella sp. CLA-AA-H302. The sequence continues at coordinate 224,403 of NZ_JBBNJW010000001.1, read as the reverse complement.
TAAGGACATCATCGACGACCACAAGAAGCCCAAGCCCCATGGCGACCATAAGATCGAAATTATTGCCACCGCGCAGCCCGAGGTGGGCGGCGTCGTTACCGGCGGCGGTATCCACTATGAGGGGACGGTCGCCACGCTCGAGGCTGTCGCAAATCCCGGCTATCGCTTCGTATGTTGGAAAGAGAACGGCGTCGAGGTCTCGACATCTCCTCTCAAGACGATGACGATCACGGACCTGACGCCCGAGGTCGTAAAAATGACGGCCGTCTTTGAGAAAAAAGTCGAGGTCACTGCGGTTGCCGAAGCCGATGGCATTCAGGCCGATTTTTCGACAGGCTGCACCGCAAGCCCCGTAAAGCAGAGCATCACCCCTGGCGATCAGGCTATGGTCACTGCGAGCGAGGGTCCCGACTATGCCTTTGTGGGATGGTTTGAGGACGGCATCGAGGTTTCGCCCGAGCGTACGTATATCTTTAAGGCCGAGGTCGACCGCCATCTGGTTGCACGCTTCCGTAAGGCGGATAAGACCATCCTGGTGAATACCGATCCCTTCGACAGCGCCGAGGTGCTGTGCGATGGTGTGCCGGTCGTGGATGGCAAGGTTCGCGCGAAGGATGGGGACATTCTCACGTTTACGATGCGGCCCAAGGTGCGCCCCGACAATCCGGAGAAGACGTACCGGTTTGTAGAGTGGCGAGAGACCGATGCGCAGGGCATCACGATTGCCAACAAACAGGAAGTTTGCGAATACCGCGTTAACGGAAATGCCCGGATCGAGGCCGTAATGGACGGCAGGGATGCGCATACTGTGCGCGCCGAGGCCGACCCGCTCGAGGGCGGTACCGTTACGCTGAAGCGCGGCGAGACTGCCGGCATGGTGCTCGAGGTTCCCGAGGGCGAGCACCTGACCGCGGAGGCCACCCCATCCGAGGGTTATATCTTTGACGGTTGGTATCTGAGCAACGGCGGCTCGGATACCACGTCGACGCTGGTGTCGAGCGAGCGCTCCTATACCTTTGAGCCCATTACCGACTGCGTGATCCAGGCAAAGTTTACGCGTGCCTGCAAGGTGGACGTTGTCGTTGAGCCAGCCGCGGCCATGGCGGGCAAATATTTGGTGCACGGCGAGGGCTACTGCATGAAGGGCGAGCCTGCCACGCTGAGCATAGAGCTCACGGCCGAGGCGAGCAAACAATTTACCTTTAAGGGCTGGTACGACGCCAAGACGGACCTGCTTTTGGGCACCGACCCCAGCTACCTCGAGTTCTATCCCGAGGACGTGGAATGCACGGTGCGCGCGGTGTTTGAGGAAAACACGTATACCGTGACGGCGAAGGCAAAAAAGACTTTTGTGGAGCGCGGTACGGTTGAGATCGAGGGGCATCCGGGCGCGTCTTCTGTTACCTGCGGCTACGGCGATACGGTGATGCTCAAAGCGAAGGCCAACGACGGCTACCGCTTTGACCATTGGAAGGATGGCTCCAGTAAGGAGTATGACTCCGCCGAGCTGGTCGTTAAGGTCACCAAGAGCGATACCTATACCGCGATCTTTACCGACTCAAAGCCCGAGGTTATGGTCACGGCCGATTCATGGCTCGGCGGTACCGTGACGTGCAATGGGACCGTGGTGAAGCCTACGACCGATACGTTCAAATTAGGTGAGACCCTTCATCTGACGGCCAAGGCCCATCCTGGCTTTTTGTTCTGGGGCTGGTACGTCAATGGCCGCCTGAAGAGCCTTAAGCACGAGACCACGTTGGTTGCCAAAGCTCGCGGCAAAACCGGGCACTGCGTCATTACCGCGGCCTTTGTGCCTATCGATACCGTCTGCGTGCCCCTCGCCGATCCCGCGGAGGGCGGCACCGTCAAGGCGAGCCGAATCCTTGCCGACCGCGGCGCGGAGGTTGCCCTGAAGGCGACGCCCAACCCCGGTTACGTCTTTACGGGTTGGTATACGGCCGACGGCACGTTTGAGTCTGCCGATGCGGAGTTCACCTGCCACCAGGAGCGCAGCCATGTGCACGTCGCGCGCTTTATGGCAAAAAGCTATGAAGTCGACGCCACGACGGTAGTCGATTCCGGCACCGGTTCACTGGTCAAATCAAATGCCGCCGGCTGGGTCGAGGGCACAGGCACCGTCGAGGCGGGGCATGCCGCCATGCTGACCGCGCATGCGCTTTCGGGCTATGCGTTTGAGTATTGGGCCGATGCTTCGGGCACCGTGGTAAGCCGTGACGGCACCTATCACGTGGTGCCGACGTCCGACACGACGCTCCAGGCCGTGTTCTCGGCAAAGCAATATACGGTGGACGTCTCGTGCGAAGAGAGCATGGGCACGGTCGAGGGCGCGGGGGCGTATGCCGCCGGACAGGTCGCAACCGTGCGTGCGGTCGCCGCCGAGGATACGGCTTTTGTGGGCTGGTTCCGTAACGGCACGTGCGTGAGCTCCAAGAAAACCTATCGATTTACCGTGCGTGAGGATACGTCGCTCTATGCCGTCTTTGCGTCGGGTTCGTATGTCGTGCATACCGTTGCTTCGCCTGCCGAGGGCGGAGCCGTGAGCGGCTTTGGTGGCTATGAGGCCGGCGACCGCGCAACGCTTCGTGCGATCGCCAACACCGGATATTCGTTTGCGGGCTGGATCGACGATAAGGGTGAGACGGTCAGCGTGAACGCCGACTATACCGTTAAGGTCACGGGTGACGCCACCTATACGGCGACCTTTACGCCTAAGTCCTATCAGGTCGTTTTGAGCGCAAGTGACGATGGCGTGGGCACCCTGAGCGGCGAGGGCTCCTATCAATTCGGTGATACGGTCGAACTCAACGCTACGCCTATGGGAACCAAACGTTTTGTCGGCTGGTATGTCCTGGATGCCGAGGGCAACAAGTCGCTGCTGAGCTGCGACGCCCATTGTTGGGTTAAGCTCGACAAGGATATGGTCGAGGGGCTCGAGGACGATACGCTGGAGCTCCAGGCCGTGTTTGCCGATCCGTACGAGGTGACCGTTACGGGCGAGATCGTGGTGAAGGACAAGGCATCGAACAGGGGCTGCCGTGTTACGGGCAGCGGTAGCTTTGCCGTGGGCGATCAAGTGGAGCTGACCGCTGTTGCCGGTATGGGCTATCGCTTTGTGGGCTGGAGCACCGATAAGGAGGGTACCTCGATTGTCGAGACCGCGACGACCCTCGATGTGACCGCCACGCAGGACATAGCGTACTACGCGCAGTTCGAATCCGATGGACAAGTGACCATTACCGTCACGGGGTCGTCCATCTTCCGCGGTACGGCCCTTCTGGTCGACGGTATTCCTGCCGGTAGCAGGTCCTACGACAGGGGCGACATGTTTATGGCGATCGCGATCCCGTGGAAGAAGTACCACTTCTCGCATTGGGTCGACGATGCGGGTGTCACGGTGAGCTACAGCTCGTTCTATATCGGTACCGCAAAGGAGAATAGGCAGCTTACGGCCGTGTTCTATGAGACGGGCTGCGATGTCCAGGTCGCTACGTATCCCAAGGACGCGGGCTTTAGCATGGTTGCGCTTGGTACCGGCGGCTCCTACCACTCCGCGGCGATTATGTTTACCGTGCCGCACGAGGGTTGGAAGTTTAAATACTGGGTTGATGAGAACGGCATGCCTGTGGGCGCCACGCCGGTGATCAACCGCGTAGTGTTTGGCAACCGTACTTTTACGGCCGTTTACGAGCGGGCGTCGATGACGGTTACGGCGGTTGATCCGCGTCAGGGAGGACACGTCGAGGGCTCCTCCGAGGACGAGTCGCTGGGCTATGCCGTGACCAACGAAGTCGAGAACGGTGAGTCCATGACCCTGACTGCCGTTCCCGATGCGGGGTATGTGTTTGATGGGTGGTATACGCGTAACGAAGATGGTTCGTTGGGCGACGAACCGCTGAGCACGGATGCTTCCTGGACGTTTGTGCCCGAGGACGATATGACCGTCGAGGCACGCTTTGCGGAGGCGCCCAAGTACAAGGTGACGGCCCGAGCGGTCAACGGATCGGTTGATCCGGAGTCTGCTTTGGTCGCTACGGATGGCAAGGTGACGCTTTCGGCGATGCCCGATGAGGGCTGCTACCTGACGCGCGTGACCGTTGCCGAAGAGGCGGGTGATGACGGACCGGCCGGCAATGCCTGTGACCTTGTTATTTCTGACTATAAGGGTGGGGCGTACGAGGTCACACTGAGTGGCGTGAGTGCTCCGCAGCAGGTCACGTTTGAATTCGCGAAGGCTGCGGCTCCACAGGTCCTTGCGCAGCCGCAGGATGCGAGTGCTTACGAGGGCGATCCGGTTGAGTTTTCGGTTGCCGCCGAGGCGGGGCGCAACGTTCGCGTCCATGCGGCTGTGTCTTCTGGATCCGCCGCAGACGTCAAGCTGAGCTACCAGTGGTATCGCGTGTCTGACGATGGCGGCAAGGCGGTGGCGCTGAAGAGCGAGACGGGGGAGACTCTTTCGATCGCCCAGCTCGACAGCGACGGCGAAGGCGAGTACTTCTGCCGCATTACGCAGAACTACCTGGGCACGGTGGCAAAGACGGATACCGAACATGCGAAGGTATCCATCGTGCCCCGAGAAGCACTTGTGTTTAACGGGCGCGTGCTGCCGGTGGCGACCGCTCATGATGAGTACCGTGCAGAGATTGCCGGCGCTATGGGCGGCAAGGCGCCGTATGCGTACAACTTGGCTGACGTTGAGGTTCCTGAGGGCATGCAGCTGACGCTGGCAGATGACGGATCGGGCGCCTTGGTGCTCTCGGGCGTGCCTGCGGCTACGGGTGTGCATAGCTTCAAGATTAGGTGTACCGATGACCTGGGTAATAAGCGCGTAGCGCATTTTGTACTGCTCGTGAAGGCGAAGAAAGCCCCGCTTGCATTTGAGGGCCAGACCTTCACCTACAACGCGACGGCGCAGGCCCCGGAGCTTTCGGGCGTGCCCGAGGGTTGCGAGGGCGATATCACACTGACCTATGTTGGCACGGGAGACACACATTACTCGTCGGATCAGGCGCCGGTGGATGCCGGCACGTATCGTGTGGTGGCGACGCTCGACGCTAAGGGATATGTCGGTAATGCCTCCTGTGACTTCACGATCGAGAAGGCCCCAGTCGATATTCTGATCGAGACGTCTGATGTGACATACGATGGCGCACGACACGGTGCGGCGGTTGCGGTTGCCGGCCTTGATGCGTCTGCCTATTCCGTTGCCTATCGCGGTATAGATGGAACCACCTATGGTCCGACGGCGCTGGAGCCGTGTGACAGTGGCAACTATCGCGTCACGGTTAAGGTGACTGACCCCAACTATCAGGGTAAAAAGTCCGCCGACTTCTCGATTGCAAAGGCAAGCCAAGTCATTACGGGAACGACGAGCTATTCGGGTGTTTACGGTGGAGACCCCATTGTGTTTAACAACGTTGCCCAGACTCCCGTGAGCTTTGATCTGGTTGATTCCGATGACGATGCGAGCCCGGTTTCGATTAAGGGACGCTGCGCGACGGTGAAGGCCGCCGGTACGGCACGTGTTGTCGCCCATGCCGCTGCCTCGCGTAACTATCTTGCTGCCGAAGACGTTGAACTGACGGTTGCTGTTGCGCCGGCTCAGCTGCTGGTGAAGGTCGACGATGCCGAACGCTTTGAGGGCCAGGAGAATCCCGAGTTTACCTCCAGCCTGGTGAGCCGTTGCGACACCTCGGACGTAAAGGTTACGTACTTCTGCTCGGCGAATAAGAAATCGCCGGCGGGTGAGTACCAGATTGACGCGGCGGTCGCCGATCCGAACTTTGATGTCGCGGTCGACCCCGGCACGCTGACGGTCAAGAAAAAGCCCGAGCACTGCAAGGTGACGGCGAAGGCAGTCAACGGTTCGGTCGATAGTGCTTTGGTTTCGGTTGTTGAGGGCGGGGATGCAACCCTCTCGGCGACGCCCGACGAGGGCTGCTACCTCGAGCGCGTGACGGTCGTGCAGGCCGGCTCGGATGCGACAGTTGACCTCGACATTTCTGATTACAAGGGCGGGGCGTATGAGGTCACGCTGAGCGATGTCACCGCATCGCAGGAGGTCACGTTCGAGTTTGTCAAGGCGGACGCTCCGCGTGTGGTTGCGCAGCCGCAGGACGTAAGCGTCCATGAGGGCGATTCGGCTGTGCTCTCGGTTGCGGCCGAGGCAGGCAAGAACGTCGCCGACCACGCGACCTCGTCCACGGGGTGCGCTGCCGAGGTTGAGCTTTCCTACCAGTGGTTCCGCATGGTGAATGGCAAGGCCGTGGCGCTCGATGGCGAGACGGGGGAGACGCTCTCGCTCGCGGACCTCGATGACGAGCAGGCCGGCGAGTACTTCTGCCGCATCACTCAACGCTACCTTGATACTGAGAAGCAGACGGACAGTGATTGCGCCTCCGTCTCCGTCGTTGCCTGGGACACCCTTGTGTTTAACGGCGACCTGCTGCCGGCAGCGAGCGCCCACAGTACGTACATCGCCACGATTGCCGGGGCCGCGGGCGGCAAGGCTCCGTACGAGTACGCATGGGATGAGACGAAGCTCCCCGACGGGCTCAAGCTTTCCCGTACGCCGGGCGGTCTGACGCTCTCTGGCATCCCGTCCAAGACGGGCGTTTCCGCCTTTGATATCACGTGCACGGATGCCCGTGGCGAGGCCATGACCGCCCGCTTTGCGCTCGTTGTCCAGGCAAAGCACGTAATACTTACGTTTACGGATGGCGACTATACCTTTAATGGCGCGTCGCAGGCGCCCGAAGTTTCCGGTGCGCCCAAGGTCTGTAAGGGCGATCTCAAGATTAAGTACTACGGGACCGGAAGCACGCAATATTCCTCGACGGAGGCCCCGACTGATGCCGGCACATACCGCGCTGTCGCCACACTGCGCAGCCACGGCTACATCGGTGCCGCTGCCTGCGAGTTCGAGATCGCTCCGGCAAAGCTCAAGGTGAAGGTCGACGACGCCGAGCGCTTCGAGGGAGAGGCGAACCCAGCGTTTACCTCGAGCCTGGAGAGTGCGGTTGACACTTCGGGTGTGAAGGTCGCGTACTCCTGCGATGCCGATGAGAGCTCTCCTGCTGGCAAGTACCGGATCGGCGCGACGGTCACCGACCCGAACTTCGATGTCGAGGTCGTGCCCGGAACGCTGACGGTGAAAAAGAAACAGGAGCCCGTTGATTCCGGCCCGGTGGTTCCGGACCCGGACAATCCGGACCCCGATCAGCCTGATCCGGATCCCAACCCCGACCCGGATCCTAACCCTGAACCTGATAATCCTGATCCGGGCCCCAAGCCGGATCCCGATAATCCCGACCCTGATAACCCCGAGCCCGATAACCCGGACAAGCCCGAGCGCTTTGAGGTGACGGCAGAGGCGGTCAACGGTTCGGTCGACAACGCTTCCGTCACCGTTGATGCCGGCGGCGACGTGACGCTCTCGGCGACGCCCGTCGAGGGCTGCTATCTCGAGCGGGTGACGGTCACGGAAGCCGGCTCGGACAAGGCCATCGATCTCGATATCTCCGACTATGAGGGCGGGGCGTACGAGGTCACGCTGAGTGGCGTCACCGCGTCGCAGGAGGTCACGTTCGAGTTCGTGAAGGCGGACGCTCCGAAGGTGATCGCCCAGCCGCAGGATGCGAGCGCTCACGAGAGCGATGCTGTCGTGCTCTCGGTTGCTGCCGAGGCGGGCAAGGGCGTCCTCGACCACGCGTCCTCGACCACGGGTTCTGCCGCCGATGTCGAACTTTCCTATCAATGGTTCCACATGGTGGGCGGCGAGGTCGTGGCGCTCGAGGGCGAGACGGGGGAGACATTCCTCATCGAGGGTCTCAACGAGGATTGCGCCGGCGAGTATTTCTGCTGTGTCACTCAGCGCTACCTTGGTACCGAGACGCAGGTGGAAAGCGATCGTGCCGTCGTTTCCGTTGTGCCCCGCGATGCCCTTGTGTTCAACGGCGGTCTACTGCCGGTCGCACGTGTGCATAGCACGTATCGCGCGACGATTTCGGGTGCCGCGGGTGGCGAAGCTCCGTATGAGTACACGTGGGACGACGCTAAGCTCCCCGACGGGTTTAAGCTTGCCCGCACAGCGGGCGGTCTGACGCTCTCGGGCACCCCGTCCAAGGCCGGAGTGTCTACCTTTGACATCACGTGCAAGGATGCTCAGGGCAAGATCGTGACCGCGCACTTCGTTCTGGTCGTTCAGGCGAAGCGGGTCGAGCTTGCATTTGAGGGCGGTAACTTCGTCTATAGCGGTGATGCTCAAGCGCCCAAGGTCACGGGGGTTCCCAAGGCCTGCGAAGGTGACCTGAGGGTCAGGTACTACGGGACGGGCGGCACGCACTATTCGTCGAGTGAGGCCCCGACCGATGCCGGCACGTATCGCGCCGTTGCCATGCTGCGAAGCGACGGGTATATCGGCGCCGCCTCGCGCAAGTTCAAGATTTCACCGGCGAAGCTCAAGGTGAAGGTCGACGATGTTGAACGCTTCGAGGGAGAGGCGAACCCCTCGTTTACCTCGAGCCTTGAGAGCTCAGCCGATACCTCGGGCGTGAAGGTCGAGTACTCCTGCGACGCCGACGAAAGCTCACCGGCGGGCGAGTACCAGATCGGGGCGACGGTCACCGACCCGAACTTTGATGTCACGGTCGAGCCCGGTACGCTGACGGTGAAGAAGAAGCAGGAGCCTATCGGCCCGGACCCGGTGGTTCCCGATCCGGACAAGCCCGATGGACCCGATCCGGACAAGCCGGACCCGGACCAGCCGGACAAGCCCGAGCCCGACCAGCCTGACCCGGGCAGGCCCGAGCCCGGCAAACCGGAGCCTGATCAGCCGGACAAGCCGGACCCGGATAACCCGGATAAGCCTGAGCCCGACAACCCGAGTAAGCCGGAGCCGGAAAAGCCCGGAACGCCCGATTCCGACCAGCCGGATTTAAAGGATCCGACAAAACCCGGTAGTTCGGATGACTCCGCAGCTGATAAGGCAAAGGCATCGGGCGCGGAAAACTCCGGCAAGAAGGAATCTTCCAAGTCGAGCGCTCAGCAGCTCGCCGACACGGGCGATCGTGCGCCATTGGCCGTCGTCGTCGCTGCAGGCGCCGCTGCGCTTGTCGCGCTGGGGCTCGAGCTGCTGCGTCGCCATCGCTCGGACGCGTAACGGCTCAAAAGGGGTGGCTAGATTGAAGCTTTGTGCGATTTAGTCTGCTAAAGCGTATATACTTGCGGGACGGGTCTTTTGCCCGTCCCGTTTTTGTTTTGACTCGAAAGGTGGTCCCATGGCTTCATCCGCTCCGCGCGGTCTGCGCTCCGACCATGTCGTCACCGTCGGCATCGCCCTGTTCTCGATGCTCTTTGGCGCCGGCAACCTCATTATTCCGCCGCTGCTGGCGCTGCAGGCAGGTTCCGCCACGCCGGTCGCCATGTTCGGCTTTCTGATTGCCGCCATCGGCCTGCCCGTCATGGGCTTTATCGCCGTGGCGCTTGCCGGAACGGCGCGCGAGCTTGCTGGCCGCGTGCACCCCAAGTTTGGCGAGTTCTTTGTCGCGGCGGTGTATCTGGCCATTGGCCCGTGCCTGGCCATTCCGCGTACGAGTTCCACGGCCTTCGAGATGCTGGTGCCGCTGTTGCCCGAGGGCGTCTCGCTCGGCACGGCGCGCCTGGTGTTTGCCGTCGGCTTCTTCGTCGTCGCGTTTGCGCTCACGCTGCGCCCGGGCGTCATCACACGCGTGCTCGGCCGCATTACGGGCCCCGCTCTCATTGCTCTTATCGTATTGGTCGTGGGTGCCGCCATGGTCTCGCCGCTGGGCCCCGCCGCCGCGCCGCAGGCTCCCTATGATGCCGGTGCTGCCGTGCAGGGCTTTTTGACCGGCTACCAGACCATGGACCTGCTCGCGTCGCTCGCCTTTGGCATCATCATCGCCGAGACCATCCACGAGCTGGGCGTTACCGATGACAAGCGCGTGGCTTTCGAGATTTCGCGTTCCGGTGTGATCGCCGGCGTGCTCATGGCCATCATCTACTGCGGCTTGGGCCTTGCCGGTATGCAGCTCGGCACCGTGATGCCCGACGCTACCAACGGCGCCGCCATCCTCGCTCGTTCGGCCTCCATGCACTTTGGGCTTGCCGGCACGGTCGTGGTCTTCGCTATCTTCTTCCTTGCCTGCATGAACGTGTGCATCGGCCTTATCAGCTGCTGCTCGCGCTACTTCTGCGAGACGTATGTGGTCGAAGGGGGAGCAGAGGCTTCCGAGGAGGCCATGCGCCGTCCCTTTGCGATACTCGCCTTTGTGTTCGCGGTGTTTTCGTGCGTGCTCTCCAACGTGGGCCTCGACGTGATCCTCATGTTCTCGGTGCCCATGCTCAACGCCCTGTACCCTGTCGCCATCGTGCTGGTGCTTATGGGCTTGGTGCACGGCTTTTGCGACGCTCATCCGCAGGTGTGGATCTGGGTCGGCGGCGTGGTCGCGGTGCAGAGTGTGATCACCTCGGTTCGCGACGCGTTCTTTGCGGGTGCGTGGCTACCGTTCGATGCGCTGCCGCTGGCGGATATCGGTGCCGCGTGGGCGCCGGTCGCCGTAGTTGCCTTTGTGATCGGCCTGCTCCATAGTCGTTTTGTTGCACATTCGAGGAGCTAGGGTATCGTCGCTTGCACAGGCGGGGAGTCTCCCCTATAATTTCCTTCGCTTTGGGACACGCAAGGTTTAGACCTTAGCTGCTCAACACCTTCGGGACGTGGCGCAGTTTGGTAGCGCGCCTGCTTTGGGAGCAGGATGTCGCAGGTTCAAATCCTGTCGTCCCGACCATATCTTGCGGGCGTAGTTCAATGGTAGAACCCCAGCCTTCCAAGCTGATGACGCGGGTTCGATTCCCGTCGCCCGCTCCACAAGAATTTTTTTAACGGCTTTGGTTTCCATTGGGGATCAGAGCCGTTTTCATATACATGCCGGGGACCCCATATCCCCTCCTAAGTTGCGGTGAAATAGTTCCTGGATTAGCCGCAAAAGCTGTTATCCAGGAACTATTTCACCGCAACTTATTGAGGCCGAGCGGGCTGGGTCGATGATGGGTTCTGTTGTCGAGAAGATGAGGGCAGCCGGTCAGGAGTCTGCGTAGGGTTTTGTGGTTGGTATACCGTAGCCGCGCATCATGGTGCCAAATGCTTCGACATCGTAGGTGTCTGAAAGTTTGAAATGAATGACGTTGTGGCCCATGGCACGCAGGTTCGCGTCGCGCATGAGGGCAGCTCGATAGGTTTTTGCTGCAGTATGTTCCGGATCATTTTGGGCATCGTCCTCAAACTTGCCTAGTCCATGCAGCTCAGCCAGCATCCAGGAGCCGTTTGGCATCTGCCAGCCGTAGTCGGCCAGATAGTAGCCGGCGTTCCCCGGTCGAGTGATTTCAACCTGAAGTTTGGGAGCGGCAACTCCCGCCAGAATCATTGCTGCCCGTGCTTCGGATTCTCCACCGTTATCCGATCTGCCATCCATGTGTTCAAAAACGTCAAATGCGCGCGCGATGCCGTGCAGTCCGCGGCAGTTCGCTTGTGCATATGCACGTAATTCTTCACGCTCGACACCGTACTCACGAGCCAACCCGTCGACATAACCCAGCGCATAGCGAAACGCGGTCGTTCGGGCGATATCGACAACCGTTCGATACGGATCCGTGAGCGCAAACGGACCGAGCTGCCACACTTCGCCCGCCCGCCAGCGTCGGTATTCAACGAATTCGTACATATCGCGTCTGGTGGAACGCGGCAGCAGCACTTGCACCTTGTCGAGAAGCGAATATGCAGAACCGATGCCATAGAGCAGTGCCGCCGTTGCTCCACAAAACACGGCATCCGGTTCAACGACCGCAATGGCGGATGCCAATTGAAAGATGCGATCTTCGACGCCGAGGTCATTCCAATATGCGGGGTCGGCATAGACGTGGTTATAGAGTCGAACGATCATTTGTTTTTTCATGAGTGCGTAGGCGCATCGTTCATCCCATTTTTCCGTAGCTACAAACAGGCGCCCGTCATGATGAGCCTCGAATATCGAGAAGAATAGCTTTACCTGTGGTTTAGTACAGCGGCCATCGTTACTCATTGGCGACCCCAAGGCATTGAGAGGGAACGAATGACATCAAGCTATCGCATATTCATTCTGTCGGACCTTGCCATGAACTGGCCAAAAGCTTGACGGTGCAGGTCAGGGGCTTATAACGGAGCTGGGCACATCGGCAAACGGTCGATAATGGCCTTTCGGCGGTATTAAAACCTGCCCTTACAGAAAGTTGCGGTGAAATAGTTCCTGAAAAGCTCGAATAAGCCTAAATCCAGGAACTATTTCACCGCAACTTGGGTGGGCATGGGGTTAGCTGCGGGGGCGGTGGCGGAGCTTGTCGATGGTGGAGTCGATGCTGCGGCTGCGGGCTTCGGCTGCGGTTTGGCGCTTGCGGCGGTAATCGATCTTGCCTTGGATGATGGGCTTGCCAAAGCTCATGACATCATCGTTGTAGATGGCGGTTCGGGCTGCGAGGAGGCAGTCGGTAAAGTCCATATGGGTCTTGCCAAAGAGTTTGACGGCAAGGGCGACAACGGTGGGCTCGTCGACCATGACGTCATCGATCAGCCTTTTCATGGCCGCAGCAATCTCAACGCGTGGAACCTTATAGACGTCGCGCAGCGTGACCACGACGCGCGTGATGATCTCGGGGTAGACGCGAGCGGTGCGCGTGGCGATGACCTTGGCAGCGCGCGGCGACAGGACCTCGTCGTCGTCGAGCAGATAGCGCAGGATGACGGTCTCGTCGATGATGGTGCTACTCATGGATATCTACTTCCTCGGGACCCAAAATCGAATCGTCGCTTTCTGTAGCAAGGTATTCAATCCAAGCATTGCGCTCCTTGGAGCGGCGATTGGGGTCCCCATATGCTTTGAGCGATCCATAGGCGGCGGTGCCGTCTTTTGATCGTACTGCGACCGGCTGAAAGGGGAGCTTACGCATCAAAATGCTCTGCGCGACAAAAAGACGTACGGCCTCGGCGAGCGATGTGCCCATGGCGTCGTAGAGACGCTCAGCATGCTGCTTGTCTTCCTCGCGAATGCGCACCTGCAGGATGGCTCGTTTTTGAGTCGATGACATCACTGGCCTCCCTTAATGAGCGTGCAATATGAATAGTCAAATACAGCTTCGGCTAGTAATTGCCAATCTTATAACAATTACTTTATTGCACTCGAGTAATTGAGTGTGATCATTATTACAAACGTACTACATCCTTCAGAAGCGAGCGTGAAATCTTTGTTGGGCGTACGCGTGTAATACACTCGCTTTTATATCCTATTGAGAATAATCCTAACCAGCCCAAACCCCTGCAATACACCCGTAATGCAGGGCCTATGCTCAAGTTTACCCCCTGCAACTGCGTATATTTAACCTGTATACCGTTGGAGATATTCTACCGAGTGCCTGTTTCGCCGCATGCTCTCGATACGCCGATGCCGGACCACGGGCGGTCCGGGGCAACGTCGACAGGGTCTCTCCGGCATGGGATTCAGGAGGGAGTGAACAACATGGGCAATAAACGAGTCGTAGCCGATTCATCGCGCTGCATTGGGTGCCAAACCTGCATGGCGGCGTGCATCGAGGCGCACGACATTCCCGGCAACATCGCCGCGCCGCGCCTGCGCGTGACGCGTACGTACGAGATCTCCGCACCGGTGGCTTGCCATCACTGCGAGGATGCCCCGTGCGCTAAGGCCTGCCCCACGGGTGCTTTGTTCTTTGATCCAAAGAACCATCGCATCGGCGTTAACGAGGACAACTGCATCGGCTGCAAGAGCTGCGTCATGGCGTGCCCCTTTGGCGCCGTGAGCGTGGCGACCACGCAGGTCCCCGTCTTGATGGGCGACGTGCGCGTGGGTTCGCAGACTAAGAGCTTCGTGCTCAAGTGCGACCTGTGCGTGGACCGTCCCGGCGGTCCGGCGTGTGCCGAGGCGTGCCCGACCAAGGGTCTCACCTTGGTAGACGAGGAGCGCCTGGCGGAGCTGACTGCCGAGCGTGCCCGCGCCACCATCGAAAACGAGGCGTAGGCGGGCGGCCATACAGGCCCAACGATTGTCAAATACGTACCGAGTAATCGGTAGCAGAGAAAGGAAGGAGGGTGTCATGGAGAAGCATAAAGTGATCTGCCCGTACTGCGGTGCCGGTTGCCAGTTTAACCTCTTGGTCCAAAACGGCCAGGTCGTGGGTACCGAACCGCTCAACGGCATCACCAATCAGGGCGAGCTGTGCCTTAAGGGCATGAGCGGCTACGACTTCATCAACGACACCAAGATCTTGACTCCTCGCGTACTGCACCCGATGATCCGCCGCACCAAGGGCGCGGATCTTGAGCGCGTAAGCTGGGACGAGGCACTGGATTTCACCGCATCTAAGATGCAGGCCATAATTGACGAATATGGTCCTAACGCTGTCATGACCACCGGCTCTTCGCGAGGCGGCGGCAATGAGGCGAACTACGTCATGCAGAAGTTTACGCGTGCGTGCATCGGCACCCACAGCGTGGACAACTGCGCCCGTACTTGACACGGCCCTACTGTCCTCGGTCTGATGGACACGGTTGGTTCAGGTTGCATGTCATGCTCCATCCCCGGTATGGAGGATGCGGGCTGCATTTTCCTCTTCGGCTATAACCCTGCCGATTCGCACCCCATCGTCGCAAGGCGTATCGTGCGAGCCAAAGAAAAGGGTTGCAAGATCATCGTCGCCGACCCGCGCCATATCGAAACTGCGCGTATCGCCGATCTCTACCTTCCGATCAAGAACGGTTGCAATGTCGCGTTCCTCAACGCCTTTGCCAACTGTCTGGTCAACGATGGCCTCTACGACAAGGAATTCGTCGCCGAGCACACGAACGGCTTTGACGAGTGGTGGGAGACCATCAAGAACTACACTCCCGAATCCGTACAGGACATCACGGGTGTCGATCCCGCGCTGATCCACCAAGCTGCCGAGATGTACGCCACGGCGAAGCCCTCTGCCATCATTGGCTGGGGCATGGGCGTATGCCAGCAGAAGCAGAACCTGAAGACGGTGCACACCATCGCCTCCATCGCCTGCGTTGCCGGCCAGATCGGCAAACCCAACTCCGGCCTCGCGCCCGTGCGTGGCCAGAACAACGTCCAGGGCTCCTGCGATATGGGCATGCTGCCCAACCTGTACCCTGGCTACCAGAAAGTCACCGACCCCGCCGCTCGCGCCAAGTTTGCCAAGGCTTGGGGCGTGCCCGAGGAAAAGCTCCCCTTGGAGGAGGGCTACAAGCTCACCGATCTGGGTCACCTGGTCGACGAGGGCAAGGTGCACTGCTTCTACAACTACGGCGAGGACCCGGTGCAGACCGAGCCCGATTCGGCTGGTATGCGCAAGACGCTTTCCGAGCTGGATCTGTTCATTTGCCAGGACATCTTTATGACGCAGACGACCATGCTCGCCGACGTCATCCTGCCTGCTACCTCTTGGGGCGAGCACGAGGGTGTCTTTACCGCATCCGACCGTAGCTTCCAACACTTTGACGCGGCCGTTCCGCCCAAGGGCGAGTGCCGCCACGACTGGGAGATCTTCGCGGACCTGTCCACGCGCATGGGCTACCCCATGCACTACGACAACACCGAGCAGATCTGGAACGAGTGCATTAGCCTGTGCCCCAACTTTGTGGGCGCAACCTACGAGAAGATGGCTCCCGAGGGCGGTTACGCTCAGTGGCCCGTCAAGAGCACCGATGTGAACGACCACGGTACGCCCGACATGTTCGCTGGTGGCAAGTTCACCACCAAGGACGGCCGCGCCAACCTGATGGCGCACGACTGGGAGGCGCCCTCCGAGCTTCCCGACGATGAGTACCCGCTCATCCTGTGCACCGTCCGTGAGGTCGGCCACTACAGCTGCCGCTCGATGACTGGCAACTGCAAGACGCTGGCGCTGCTCGCCGACGAGCCCGGCTTTGTCCGCATGAATCCCGCGGACGCCCAGGCGCGCGGTATCAAGAACGGCGACATCGTCTCGATTCACAGCCGCCGCGGCCAGGTATACAGCCGCGCCGACGTGAGCGACCGTATCAACAAGGGCACGGTCTATATGACCTACCAGTGGTGGATCGGTAAGTGCAACGAGCTGACCATGCACAAGGTCGACCCGGTCTCGCACACGCCCGAGGACAAGTTCTCCGCCTGCCAGGTCGACGCCATTGCCGACCAGGTCTGGGCCGAGGGCGAAGTCGAGCGTCAGTACACCGAGCTCAAGCAGGCTCTGGTCGACGCCGCCGCTCCCCAGGACGTCGAGCCCGGTGCCGCCAAGTTCGATGACGAGACGCACGTGAATCAAATCGTGTAGTCCCGTTCTCGTTGGCTTTTTGGGCCGGGCGTCCCGTACGTTCGGGAGCCCGGCCCGTTATTTTGAAAGGAAGTGGGGATGAACCGCTTCATCGACATCAACCCGGAGAGGTGCATCGGTTGCGGAACATGCCAGTCCGCCTGTGCCGACGCCCACCGGATGCAGGGTCTTCAGGATACGCCACGCCTGGCGCTCGTGAAGACCGGCGGTATTTCGGCCGCCCTTGCCTGCCACCATTGCGAGGGTGCCCCCTGCGCCGAGGTTTGCCCGGTGAATGCCATCGAGCACGATGGCGATCGCATCCACGTCAAGGAGCAGGAGTGCATCGGGTGCAGGCTGTGCGCCATCGCGTGCCCCTTCGGTGCCATCCATCCCGATGGCACGTCTATTGCCGGCGTCGCAGGCATGTGCGATCCGACGCCTTCGTATCCTAAGTCCCTGAGCAGCCTGCTTACGTGGGCTCCCGGCCAGTACACCTGCGCTGTGAAGTGCGACCTGTGCGCCTTCGATCCGGACGGCCCGCATTGTGTGGCGGCGTGCCCCACCAAGGCGCTGACCGTCATGGGCGGCGCGGCCGATCGCGAGCTCGACGAGGCCAAGCGCTTGCGCTCGATCGAAAACGGCCCGGTCGTCGACGTTACCGCTGTTGCCCAGGGCCTGTCCGAGAAAGCAGAAGGGAGCGTAAACAATGGATAGCATGACGCTGTTTATCGCATCGCTTGCCGTCTCGTGCATCGGTGCGCTCGCCTCGGTTCTGCTGATCAAGGCCGATAACGCCGCCAAGACCGCCGGCTGCCTTATCGGCGCCGTCGCCGCGGTGCTTTCGTTTGTGGCTGGTATCCAGGCCGTGCTGGGCAATGTCACGTCGGTCGACACCATCGTGTTCTTCCCGTTTGCCCATTTCCAGCTGCTGCTCAATCAGCTGTCCGGCCTGTTCGTGGCGCTCATCTCGGTGCTCGCGTTTGCCGGTTCGATCTACGGTCTCAACTACTTTGATGAGTACCCGGGCAAAAAGGGCCGCGCCGGCTTCTTCTTTAACACCTTCGTGGCGTCCATGATGCTCGTCATTACCGCCGACAACGTGTTTTGGTTCCTGGTCGCCTTTGAGCTCATGTCGCTGACCTCGTACTTCCTGGTCGTGATCGAGGAGAACGAGAACTCCATCCACGGCGGTTGGCTCTACTTTGTGATCGCGCACGTGGGCTTTGTGCTCATCATGGCGAGCTTCCTCACCATGACCAACTTCGCCGGTGGCTCGTTTGCCTTTGCGGATTTCCGCGCCACGCAGTTTAGCCCCGCGGTCGCATCCGTGTGCTTCGTGCTCGCCTTCTTTGGCTTTGGCGCCAAGGCCGGTATCATCCCGCTGCACGGCTGGCTGCCCAAGGCACATCCCGAGGCGCCGTCCAACGTGAGTGCCCTCATGTCCGGCGGCATGATCAAGATCGGTATCTTCGGCATCCTCAAGGTGGGCCTCGACCTGCTCTCCGCCTCGGGTGTTCAGGTCTGGTGGGGCCTTATGGTCATGGTCTTCGGTGCGATCTCGTCGGTCCTCGGCGTGGCCTTTGCCTTGCAGGAGCATGACATCAAGCGCCTGCTGGCCTATCACTCCGTCGAGAACATCGGCATCATTCTGCTCGGCGTCGGCGCCTCCATGGCCGCCATGGCGCTCGACTCGGTCGGCATCGCCGTCCTGGCTCTGATGGCCGCCCTCTACCACACGTTCAACCACGCGATGTTTAAGGGCGAGCTGTTCTTGGGCGCCGGTGCGCTGCTGTACTCCACGGGTACGCGCAATATGGAGAAGATGGGCGGCCTGTTCCGCCGTATGCCGGCAACAGCCATCTGCTTCCTTATTGGCGCGCTTGCCATCTCGGCCATCCCGCCCTTCAACGGCTTTGTGTCCGAGTGGTTTACCTATCAGTCGCTGTTTAATGCTGCCATGCAGGGTGACAAGGCCGTCATGATCGTGGCCGTGTTCGCTGCCGTCGCGCTCGCCATTACCGGCGCGCTGGCCGTCACGTGCTTCGTCAAGGCCTATGGCGTCTCCTTTGCCTCCGCGCCCCGCTCCGAGGCCGCGGCTAATGCCAAGGAGGTTCCCGCCCCCATGGTGTTTGCGCAGGGCCTGCTCGCGGCCATCTGCGTCGTGCTGGGCATTGGCGCTCCCGTGATCGCGCCCGTGCTGGTCGATGTCGCCGCGTCCGTGCTGCATCCGTACGGTGGCGTGTTTGCCGCCGAGGGCATGGAGCTCATGAACCAGTACTCCGGCGCTGCCACCTCCACGCCCGCGATCGCCATTGCGCTCGTGGTGCTCGTCGGCCTTGCCTGCGGCTATCGCAAGCTCAAGACCGTCGGCAAGGTGCAGAAGTCCCAGCCGTGGGCGTGCGGTTATGCTCCCAACGAGCATATGCCCGTCGTGGCCACGACCTTTGCCTCCGAGGTGTCCTGGTTTATGCAGCCGCTCTATACGCTGCGCGACCGCTGCACGGCCGTCTGCTGGTCCATCGCGCACTTCTTCCAGAAGCTCACCGGTGTGGCCGAGGCTGTGGAGCCCGTACCCGACAAGGTTCTCGTCGATGCCCCGCATAAGGGTGTCGAGAAGCTCGCCGACCTCGCGACTAAGCTCGAGGGCGGCAACTACAGCATCTATATCTGCTACATCGTCGCGGCACTCGTGGTGTTCCTCGTGCTCGCCGTGCAAATGGGTTAAGGAGGGGAGAGCATGAACAACATCGTACTTGCCGTTCTGCAGGGCGTGGTCGTTATGGCCGTCGCGCCGTTCTTCTCCGGTCTCGGCCGCGTGATCCGCGCCAAGATGCACAACCGTCGCGGCCCCAGCATCATGCAGGACTACCGCGACCTGGCCAAGCTCTTTGCGCGCCCCGAGTCCCAGAGCGAGGACGCGAGCTTTGCGCTGCGCATTATGCCGCCGCTGTTCTTCGCCGTCGCCTTTATGCTCGCGATGGGCCTGCCGCTCTTTACGGCACAAAGCCCCATCCCGGTCTTTGGTGACGCTATCACCATCATGTACAGCCTGGCGCTCGCCCGCTTCTTCTTCGCCCTCTGCGGCGTGGATTCGTCCAACGCCTACGCCGGCATCGGCGGCGTCCGCGAGCTGCTCATGAGCGTGCTCATCGAGCCGTCCATGCTGCTGGCGCTGTTTGCCGCCGCCCTGGTGTGCGGTTCCACCGACATCGCCACCATGGGTCAGCACATCATGACGGGCGCCGTCGACGCGCCGGTCGCCGTGATCCTCGCCGGCATCGCCTTTGCGATCGCCTGCTACATGGAGCTCGGCAAGCTGCCGTTTGATCAGGCCGAGGCCGAGCAGGAGCTCCAGGAAGGCCCGCTCGCCGAGCTTTCCGGCCCGTCGCTTGCGATGGCCAAGCTCGCCATGTCCATGAAGCAGGTCCTGGTCGTCGCCTGGTTCTGCGCGATCTTCGTCCCCTGGGGCGAGCCCGCGACCGTGGGCGCCGCCGCCGTTCTGGGCGCGGTCATCTTCCTGGTGAAGTGCCTGATCGACTTTGTCGTGTGCGGCGTGATCGAGAACTCCTGCTCGCGTTCGCGTTTTAAGGTGCTCGGCAATCAGACCTGGGCCGTCGTGGGCATCGCCGTTCTGGCGTTTGTCTTCGTGGTCGTCGGCGTGTAGGAGAAGGGAGAAACAATGTCATTTGCAGTCAGTCTGTCCCTTCTCGGCTTGGTCGCTATCGCGGCCCCGATGGTGGCCTCGGTGCTCGTCTCCCTGTTCCCCCGTCCGTACGCCAAGTGGTTCAGCGTTTTGGGTGCCGCCGTCTCGACGGCCTGCACCATCGCCCTCGCCGCGAATTTCGCTGGCGCCGGCATGCCCGACACGCAGGTCCCCCTGATCTCGTTTGGGCAGACCCTCGTTATGGGCTTCACCTTCGATCGCATGAGCACGCTGCTCGCGCCCGCCTTTGTGGGTATCGGCCTGCTTGTCGTGATCTATTCGATTCCCTATATGAGCGAGAATAACCGTGAGCATCCCGATGCGCCGCGTCGTCGTTTCTACGCGTACCTCGCGACCTTCATCGGCGCCATGGCCGGCCTCGTGTACAGCTCGACCCTTTTGGGCCAGCTCGTGTTCTTTGAGATCACGGGTGCGTGCTCTTGGGGCCTCATTAGCTATTACATGACGCCTACGGCCAAGAAGGCCGGCATGAAGGCCCTGATCATCACGCATATCGGTGCGCTCGGCCTGTATCTGGGCGCCGCCATCGTGTTTGCCCACACCGGCACCTTCGCCATTACCGCGATTGCCGGCCTCGACGCCAAGCTCAAGGCCATCGTCCTTTTGCTCGTGTTGTTTGCGGCCTGGGCCAAGTCCGCACAGGTTCCCATGTATATGTGGCTGCCTTCGGCCATGGAGGCGCCGACGCCTGTTTCGGCCTACCTGCATGGTGCCTCGATGGTCAAGGTCGGCGTGTGCGTGTTCGCGCGTGCACTCGTCTCTGCCGGCGAGGTTCCCGAGATCGTGGGCTGGGTTGCCATTATCGACGCAATGGTCACGATGCTCTTTGGTTTCCTGATGTACCTGCCGCAAAAGGACATGAAGCGTCTGCTGGCCTTCTCCACGATCGCCCAGCTCTCCTATGTGTTCTTTGGTCTGGGCCTTTCGGTCTTTGGCAGTCAGTTAGCCTTTGATGGCGCCGTTTGCCACATCTTTAACCACGCTTTCGCCAAGACGCTGTTCTTCCTGATCGCCGGTTCGTTCTCCTTTACGCTCGGCACGCGTATGCTGCCCAAGCTTCGCGGCATCGTAAAGAAGTACCCGATCTCGGGCGTGGGCTTTGGTGTCGCGGCGCTCGCCATTGCCGGCGTGCCGCCCATGAACACGTTCTTCTCGAAGTTCCAGATCATCGCCGGCGGCTTTTCTGTGGGTGCCGGCAACGTCGCAATCCTGGTGCTCGTGTGCATCATGGTTGCCGAGACCGTCGCCACCTTTGCCTGGTTCCTTAAGTGGATGGGCTATTGCCTGCCCGGCGAGCCGAGCGAAGAGGTCGCTGCGGGTGCCCCGCTTCCCCGCGCGATGGCGTTCGTGTTCATCGTGCTCATCATCATGGTCATCGTCAGCGGCCCGCTTTCGGCCAGCTGGATCGGTTAGGAGGTAGAACGACATGGGTTATTCGATCGTCAACATCCTTGGCGGCCTTCTGATCGTCACGTCCACCATGGTGGTTGTCTCCAAGAACATCAAACATTCCATCCACTGGTATGCGGTGCAGTCGCTGGTGCTCGTGGGGCTGCTCGCCACGCTCGGTGTCACCACTGGTGCGCAGGAGCTGCTTATGTGGGCTGGATCTGCCTTTATCACTAAGGTCGTCCTGGTCCCTTACATCCTCAACCGCGCATACAAGAAGATGGGCGAGCCGAGCGACGCATCGCTCAAGGCCGGCCTTAAGCCCGCGTGGGCCATTTGCATCATCGCCGTGGAGGTCGCGATTTGCTTTGCCGTCGTGACGCAGATCAGCCTGCCCACGGCCGAGGTCGCAACGCCTGCGCTCGCTATTAGCTTCGCTCACTTCTTTGTGGGCCTCACCTGCATCATCTCGCAGCGCAACATCATGAAGCAGATCTTTGGATACTGCCTTATGGAAAACGGCAGCCATGTGACGCTCGCGCTTTTGGCCCCCACCGCTCCCGAGATCATCGAGATCGGTATCGCCACCGACGCCATCTTTGCCGTCATCATCATGTCCATCGTCGTGCGTCGCATTTGGGACGACTCCCACTCGCTCGATGCGCGCGACCTGTCCGAGCTGAGGGGGTAGTCCATGGAAACGTTGATTCTAGCCCTGCTCGCGACTCCTTTGGTGTTCTCGCTGGTCATGGCGTTTTTGCCCAAGAACACGTCCTATAACGTGTTTGCCGGCCTCAACCTGGTCTCCGTCGCAGCCGTCCTGGTGCTGTCGATTATGTCGGCCGGTGACGTCCTTATGAGCGGCGACACCGCGAGCGCTCTTGGCCTGTGGTTTCACCTCGATTCGCTGGGCGCCATCTTTGTGCTGCTCATCGGCTTTATCGGTTTTCTTACGGGGCTGTTCTCGCTGCCCTATGTAAAGGCCGATATCGAGGAGGGCTCCATGCCCGCCGAGCGCGCCAAGCAGTATTTTGCGTTGTTTAGCCTGTTTGTGTTCACCATGCTGCTCGCGTGCCTGTCCAACAACATGATCCTCACGTGGGCCGCCGTGGAGGCAACCACGCTTTCCACCGTGTTCCTCGTGGGCATCTACAAGAACAAGACGGCCCTCGAGGCTTCTTGGAAGTATGCGATGGTCTGCACCGCCGGCGTGGCCTTTGGCCTGTTCGGTACGCTGCTGATCTACGCCAACGCCGCCGACGTGATTCCCAACGCCCACGAGGCCGCATTCCTGTCGTGCGTGCTGCCGTATGCCGACCAGTTCGACCCGACGCTCATGCGCCTCGCCTTTGCGTTTATCGTGATCGGCTTTGGCACCAAGGCCGGCCTGTTCCCCATGCACACGTGGCTGCCCGATGCCCACTCCCAGGCCCCGAGCCCTGTCTCGGCCCTGCTCTCGGGCGTGCTGCTTAAGTGCGCCATGCTTGTGATCATGCGCTTCTACGGCTTTACTATCCAAGCCGTGGGCGCCGAGTATCCGCAACTTTTGCTGCTGATCGTCGGCACGCTGTCCATTTTGGTGGCGGCACTCTCGATGTTTCGCCAGGACGACCTCAAGCGCCGCTTTGCGTACTCGTCTGTGGAGAACGTGGGCGTTATCGCCCTGTGCTTGGGTATCGGTGGCCCGCTGGGTATCGCCGCGGCCCTGCTGCACTGCGTGTTCCACGGCTTTACCAAGACGCTTGCCTTCTGCGTGTCCGGCAACATCCAGCACGCCTTTGGCACGCGTAGCCTGGCCAAGATCCAAGGCGTCGTCGAGGTTGCCCCCGCAACCGCCGCGCTCGCCATCCTGGCGCTGCTCGGCCTTGGTGCCTTCCCGCCCTTTGGCATGTTTATCTCTGAGTTCCTGACCTTTGTCGCCGGTGTTACCGCCGGTCCCATGTGGCTGGTCGTCGTGGTCGCCCTCGGTCTTACCGTGGCCATCTCCGCGCTCACCCGCATCGCACTCAAGTCGGTATTCGGCCATGCGCCCCAGGGCATGGATAAGCATGAGGCCCCGGCGCTCATGCTTATCCCCGAAATCATCCTGGCTGTCATGATCTTGTGGTTTGGCATCGCCACCCCGCTGCCTCTCGTGCACGGTGTGGAGACTGCGACTGGCATCGTGCTCGAGCAGAGCACCGAGGAACTTCACGCGACGCCGATGTACCGCGCTGTGTTCGGTACCGAGACCGCTCAGAGCGAGGTGGAGTAACGAATGATTGAAACTGAGAACAAGGTGTATGCCCGTCGCTGCGAGAGCCATGTCGAGGCCCTGCGCCGCGCCGTTCCGGGCTGCATCGAGAAGGTCGAGTGGCAGTGCGAGGACCAGCTGACGATTACCGTCAAGCAGGACAAGCTGCCCGAGGCCGTCCACTACCTGTATTACGAGCGCTACGGTTGGATTCCCGTGATCATCGGCAACGATGAGCGCAGTCTGTGCGGCCGTTACGCCGTGTACTACGTCATCTCCATGGAGGGGGAGGACCCCGGCTGGGTGACCGTGCGCACCGAGGTCGATCCCGCCAAGATGACGTTCCCGTCCGTGACGCCGTTCGTCCCCGCCTGCGTGTGGGGCGAGCGCGAGCTTCGCGACATGTTCGGCCTGATTCCCGAGGGCCTGCCCGATCGTCGTCGCCTGGTGCTTCCCGATGACTGGCCCAGCGGCCTGTACCCGCTGCGCAAGGACTCCATGGACTACCGCTTCCGTCCCGCTCCCGCGAGCGACATGGAAAACTACGAGTTCTTGGCCGATACCAAGGGCAAGGAGACCACACTCGTCCCCATGGGCCCGTTGCACATTACCTCCGACGAGCCCGGCCACTTCCGCCTGTTCGTCGAGGGCGAGACGATCGTCGACGCCGACTACCGTCTGTTCTACGTGCACCGCGGTATGGAGAAGGTCGCCGAGACGCGCCTGAACTATGACGCCGTGACGTTCCTCGCCGACCGCATCTGCGGCATCTGCGGCTGCGCCCACTCGGTGGCCTATGCCGAGGCCGTCGAGCGCGCCCAGGGCATTCATGTCCCGCCGCGCGCCCAGTACATCCGCGCTATCATGCTCGAGGTCGAGCGCCTGCACTCGCATCTGCTCAACATTGGTCTCGCATCGCACTACACGGGCTTCGACTCCGGCTTCCAGCAGTTCTTCCGCGTCCGCGAGAAGTCCATGGACCTGGCCGAGAAGCTCTCCGGTCACCGTAAGACCTACGGTCTCAACGTGATCGGCGGTGTGCGTCGCGACATTTTGGCCGAGCAGAAGCTTTCCACGCTCACGACCATCCACCAGCTGCGCTCCGAGGTTCAGGAACTCGTCGACGTCTTGCTCTCCACGCCCAACTTTATTGAGCGTACGAGTGGCATCGGCATCTTGGACCGCAAGATCGCACGCGACTTCTCGCCGGTCGGCCCGCTTATGCGTGGCTCGGGCTATGCCCGCGACGTGCGTTTTGACCATCCTTTCGACGGCTACGCCGATCCGGACGTCCAAAAGATGCACGCCGCCACGGCCGACACCTGCGACGCCTTCGGCCGTACCGCCGTTCGCATCCAGGAGGTCTACGATTCGATCGACATGATCGAGACCATGCTCGAAAACTGCCCGTCGGGCCCCATCCTCACCACGGATTGGGAGTACACCCCGCACAAGTACGCCATCGGTGCCACCGAGGCGCCGCGCGGCGAGGACGTGCACTGGGCCATGCTCGGCAACAACCAGAAGTGCTACCGCTGGCGCGCCAAGGCCGCCACGTACAGCAACTGGCCGGTCCTGCGCTACATGTTCCGCGGCAACACCGTGGGCGACGCGGCGCTGATCGTCGGCTCGCTCGACCCGTGCTACTCCTGCACCGACCGCGTGACGGTGACCGATGTCGCCGCCAAGCGCGACCACGTGCTCGACAAGGAGCAGTTCGAGAACGTCTGGCGCGACAAGTCGCCGCTTGCGGGCGAGGGCACCATGGCCGCTCCGCTCGATGAGGAGGCGCTCTAATATGCTTAAGCTTTGGAAGGTCAACGCCAAGGCCGGCGACGCGACGGTCAAGTACCCGTTTGCGCCGTTTCCCACCAACAAGGACATGCGCGGCAAGCCCGAGCACAACGCGGAGCTCTGCATCGCCTGCGGTGCCTGCGGCGTGGCGTGCCCGGCCGATGCCATTCGCATGGACACCGACCTTGCGGCCGATACCATCACCTGGTCGATCGACTACGGTCGCTGCATCTTTTGCGGCCGCTGCGAGGAAGCCTGCCCCATGGAGGCCATCAAGCTCACCGAGGAGTTTGAGCTGGCCGTCATGAGCAAAGACGACCTTACCAGCAAGAGCGTCTACACGCTCGAGCACTGCTCGCGTTGCGGCAAGCCGTTTGCCCCGCACAAGGAGATCGACTACGCCAAGCGCCTGCTGCAAAAGGCCGGCGGCATGGAGGCCATCCAGGCCGCCCGTACCGTCGGCATGTGCCAGGAGTGCAAGCGCGAGCTCGACGCCCTTCGCGCCGCCTCGGCCGTAAAGACCGGCAACGCGCACGGCATGGCTGCCAACGAGACGCTTGCGTCCGGTGAGCCCCAGGGCCCCGGCATGGAGTATCTGGGCGGCCACGGCGTGAACCCGGAGTATATCGACCGCGAGCTCAACCCCGATGCGCCCGAGATTCCCGCCGGTCCTGCGCCGGTCGAGGGCATCATCATGGATTTTGAAACGAAGGAGGAGTAACCATGGCCGAACCCACGCTTTTGCCCGAGCGGCTTCAGTACCGCCCGACCAAGATCGAGCTCGACGAGAGCATCGAGAAGGCCAAGGCGACCCTTCTTAAGAAGATCAAGCGCTCGGTGTACGTCTACCGTGTCGACTGCGGCGGCTGCAACGGCTGCGAGATCGAGATCTTCGGTTCCATCACGCCCGTCTTCGACGTCGAGCGCTTTGGCATCAAGGTCGTGCCCTCGCCCCGCCACGCCGATGTGCTGCTGTACACCGGCGCCGTGACGCGTGCCATGCGCATGCCGGCCCTGCGCGCCTTTGAGGCCGCACCCGATCCCAAGATCGTGGTGTCCTATGGCGCGTGCGGCTGCACCGGCGGCATCTTCTACGACAACTACTGCGTCTGGGGCGGCACGGACAAGATTCTGCCGGTCGATGTCTACATCCCCGGCTGCCCGCCCAGCCCCGCGCAGACCGTCTACGGCTTTGCCATGGCGCTCGGTCTGCTGGACCAAAAGCTCCATGCCGAGACCACGGTCGAGGCTACCGGCGAGCAGGCCGATATCCTGCACCCCGGCGTGCCGTACAAGCTGCGTGTTGCCATCGAGCGCGAAGCTCGCGCCATGAGCGGTTACCGTTACGGCCGCGACCTGGCCAATGAGTTTATGGATACGCTCGAGGGTGCGCCCAAGGGCGATATCCGCGGTGCCATGGCGCTGCTCATCGACAAGCAGGACGATCCGCGCCGCGTCGAGGTGTACTCGGCGCTGCAGGATCTGGTGCTGGCCGGAGGTCGCTAGATGGAGCTCACGGACCGCTCTGGTTACTTTGCGGGCCCCGGCATGCTCGGAGGCTCTTTTGGCGATGCCTCGCGCGCAAGCGACGAGGCTGCCGAGGGCGTCGCCGACCCCTGCCTGGGCCATGCGCCCGACCAGGTGGTCTTCTATGAGCTCACGCGTAAGTTTGTGGAGACCGAGGAAGACGTTCCCCAGGAGGCCTGCGACGTGCTGTACTACACGCTCGCCGTGGGCCACCACACCGGCGTGCTCGACTGCTTTGAGCCGCGTCTGTCGGTGCCGGTGAACGTGCTCTATACGCTTATCGACGCGCTGCCGGAGGGGGAGGCCAAAACCAAGTTTGAGGCCATCCGCTCCTTTGGCGAGTGCCAGCTCGACAAGGCGGCGGTGCCGTCGCTGCTCGAGGCCTGCGATGCGTTGCTCGACGAGCGCGGTTTTCGCGGGTCGGCCAAGGCCGGCATCTCGGTGTTCGACGACGACTTTGGCCTGCATGCCCAGCAGGTCGCGTTTCTGATGAAGTTCCGTGATCTGGTTGAGCGCGTGCGCGATGTGTCGGGCGTGTATCTGACGGGGAGGTTGCAGTAATGGGTCGCGTTGTGGATGGACGTGTGAACGGCGCCCCGTTTGCGGGTATCGTGCTCACGGCGGGAAGCGTGCTGCGTGCCGACGATGCCGCCGGCCCCGTGCTCTCCAAAAAGATGGAGGACGCACCCATCGCCGGCTGGTACACCATCGACGGCGGTCAGACGCCCGAGGACGACATCATCGAGGTCAAGCGCGAGCGTCCGCCGCGCCTGGTCTTGGTCGATGCCGCCGACATGGCGCTGCCCGTCGGGTCCATCCGTTTGCTCGACAAACGCGATGTGGCCCGCAAGTCGATGTTCACCACGCATTCGCTTCCTTTGTCGATTCTGATCGAGGAAATCGAGCAATCGTGCGATGATATCGTCTTCGTCGGGATTCAGCCGGGCGACACGGAGTTCTACAACCCCATGTCCCCGGAAGTCTTTGAGGCCGTCGACGCCGTGTACGACGCCGTGGCCGCCAACGACTTTTCCCACTTTGTCCGCTTGGGGCAAGAGCAATAGGAGCGCTTGTCTCTGCTGATTAGGAAAGAAGTGATTGACATGGCAGATTCCAAGGTGGAGTACCCCGCTCCCGATTGCCTGGCGCCCGCCGCGATCGAGGCCAAGACCGAGGCCGCCGGCGTGACTAAGGCCAACCTGCCGGTCGCAAAGGCCTTTCTGTTGGCAATGTTCGCCGGCGCGTTCATCGCCTTCGGTGGCCTGTTCTTTACGGTGTTCTTGAGCGATAGCACGCTCGGCTGGGGTGCTCAGCGCGTCGTGGGCGGCCTGTGCTTTTGCCTGGGCTTGGTGCTGGTACTGGTATGCGGCGCCGAGCTGTTTACCGGTAATTCGCTTATGGTCTGTGCGCTCAAGAGCAAAAAGATCACCTTGGCTCAGATGCTCAAGGCTTGGGTCGTCGTATGGGTCGGTAACTTTGTCGGTGCCCTGTTCATCGTCTTTTTGGTGTACATGGCCGGCATTTACAAGCTCAATGGCGAGGCGGTCGCCAACTCCATGGTGAGCGTCGCCGCCGGCAAGGTGACGATCGACTGGGTGACGATCTTCTTCCGTGGCATCCTGTGCAACATCTTTGTGTGCCTGGCCGTGTGGATCGGTACCGCCGGCAAGACCGTTGTCGATAAGGTTGTGGGCATTCTGCTGCCCATCGCTGCCTTTGTGGCCTGCGGTTTTGAGCACTGCGTTGCCAACATGTACTTTTTGCCCATGGGTGCCGTAATGCATGCATGCGGCTATGGTGCCAAGGTCGCCGGCGCCGATGCGCTCAACGTTGCGGGCATTGCGTTTAACCTGTCCGCTGCCACGCTGGGCAACATTGTGGGCGGTGCGGTTCTGGTCGTGCTCGGCTATTGGTTTATCTACGCCAAGAAGTCCGAGGCGTAAGGTGCCGTCTGTTTGACGTTAGGTCTCCCGCGGGGCGTTGCCGTGCGGGAGGCTTTTTTGGTCTGGGCTCGTTGCTGGGCTGTTGACCTGTTGTGTTTGACTGGTGAAAGGGGTAATCGAGATGGCATCTGCTGTGGAGCGTGACGGTCGCGCCGTGGTGACCACATGCGGGGGATGCTATGCCGATTGCGCCTTTGCGGCACGCGTTGAGGACGGACGTGTGGTAGCCGAGTTGCCGGTGCCGGGGCACCCGTGCGCTGCGCGTGCCCTGTGCGCCCGCGGACGGCATCGCCTGGCAATGCCGTTTGACGAGCGCGACCGCATCGTGCACCCCATGCGTCGGCGAGCTGATGGCTCGGGGTTCGATGCGATTTCGTGGGATGAGGCGTTCGTGCAGATTGCCGAGCGCCTTTTGGGGATTGTTGACGAGTGCGGGCCCCGTGCGCTGGGCATGACGCTCGGCGTGCCCTCGTTCGACCGCTACTGGGCGTATCGCTTTATGCATGCGCTGGGCTCGCCCAACGTGTACGGTGCCGATGGCGCCTGCGAGGTAAGTCGTCTCACCGGATGGGAGCACAGCCTGGGCTATAGTCCCGCTTCCGACCTGGCGCATACCGATTGCATCATGTACCTGGGGCGCTCCATTGTCGATTCGTCGACGATGGGGGCCGTTGATGCGCTCAACGATGCCCGTCGCCGCGGGGCGAAGATCATCGTGGTCGACCCCCGGCGCAGCGGCTCGGCTGCGCTTGCAGACCGCTGGCTGCGCGTGCGCCCGGGCTGCGACCTGGCCTTGCTGTTGGGCATTGCGCATGTCTTGATTGCCGAGGACCTGTATGACCACGAGTTCGTGACCCGCTATACCACGGGTTTTGACGAGCTGGCGCAGGCGGCCAGTGCTTGGACACCCGAGTGGGCCGAATCGATGTGCGACGTGCCGGCCGCAGAGATTGTCGCCACGGCGCGCGATCTCGCTGCCGCCGCGCCTGCCGCTGTGGTGGACGCCGGCTTTCATGGTGGTATCGGTATCGCGTATGCCAATAGCACCCAGACCGCGCGCGCGATTTGTCTGGTCGATGTGCTGCTGGGCTGCATCGGACACGCAGGCGGCGCGCTCAATCCACCCACACCGCTTGTGCTGGGCGACCTTGATCCCGCACGTTTTGCGACGCCGCCGGTGCCGCGCATATCCAAGCTGGGGTCCGAGCGCTATCCACTGGTCGATCCGGTGCGCGGCCTGTGCACGACCATCGGTCAGTCGATTCTTGCCGGCGATTTGCGTGGGCTCATCGTCTATGCCAGTAACCCCGGTGCGGGCTATGGCAATGCACAGGCTTGGTTGAGTATTTTGCAGCAGCTCGACTTGCTCGTGACGATTGATATTCGCTGGTCCGAGACGGCGCGTGCTTCTGATTTCGTGCTGCCCGACCTGACGTATCTGGAGGTTGACCGCGGCGTGGGAACGGTGACAGGCGCCAACGATGCGCGCGTGTTCTACCGCAACGCCGTGCTGCCCGTGCAGCATGACGACACGCGTCCCGGTCGGGAGATTTTTGCCGGTCTGGCGCAGGCGTGTGGCGTGGGCGAGTACTTCCAGTTTACGTCTGACGATCTGGCAGCTGCCCAGGTGGCGCCTTTTGGGATCGATCTGGACGAGCTCAAGGAGCGCGGCTGGGCCGACACGGGTGTTGCGATGCCGTCGCGTACGGGCGAGCCGGCGATTCCCTTGGATCGCGGCAAAATTGCGCTGGCAAGTGACGTATGGGAACGAGCCGGTCTGGGTCGTGTACCCAACTGGATCGCTCCCATGGTGGAGCCTGCCCCGGGGATGTTTCGCCTCATTAGCGGTAACCGTCCCTTTGAGTCGCACACCTCGCGCAGGCTTGCGGCCCAAGGTGCCGCCGAGGCTGGATCGGATCTGGATGCCGTGCAGATGAATGCCGATGCTGCTGAGCACATGGGCATCGCCGACGGCGAGATCGTCGAGCTCGTGAGCGATATGGGCCGCGACCGCGTGCGCGTAGAGGCGACGCCGTATCTGCATCCGGCATGTATCTTTACGTCGGCCGCCCCCGGCGGACGTTCGTTTGGCGCCGATGCCGGTGACGCTCAAGCCTTGGGCGTCGGCCCGCTCGACCATACACCGTTGCGTTGGGACCCGTTGACGGGCGCCGCGCTCACCCAGGAAAACGCCGTTCGCGTGGAAAAGATCACGGCGCACGAGGATAATAGCGATTGATTGACTCAGCCGATCGAATTGGCTGATAGTTTGACGTTCGAACGATTGATTCACCTTTGGTTTTGAAAGGCCGCACATGAGCGATAGCCAGAACATGTCCGATGAGGTGCGCGCCCGCCTGCGCGCTATCCCTTCCGTCAACGAGCTGCTTGCCGAGTGGCCGGTAGTGAAGGCGGCGGGGGAGACCTGCGACGCGGTGGTTCATGCCGCCGTCACGGCGGAGCTCGACGAGGAGCGCGCCGCCATTCGCGCCGGTGCCGCCCCGCGCTCTAAGCGCGACCTGGCCTCGGCGATCGAGTGGCGTGCGCATCGATCAGCACTGCCGAGTCTGCGTCCTGCCGTCAACGCCACGGGTGTCGTTATCCATACCAATCTGGGTCGAGCCCCGCTCGCGGAGTCAGCTGCCAAGGCCGTGGCCGAGGTCGCGCGCGGCTACAGCACGCTCGAGTACAGTGTGGACACCTGCTCGCGTGGGTCGCGCAAGGAGCATGCCGCGCAGCTGATCCGCTCGCTTACCGGTGCCGAGGACGCGCTGGTCGTTAACAAT
Source organism: Collinsella sp. CLA-AA-H302 (assembly GCF_040093305.1). Classification (NCBI taxonomy): domain Bacteria; kingdom Bacillati; phylum Actinomycetota; class Coriobacteriia; order Coriobacteriales; family Coriobacteriaceae; genus Collinsella; species Collinsella sp. CLA-AA-H302. The sequence continues at coordinate 192,627 of NZ_JBBNJW010000001.1, read as the reverse complement.
AACGCGGCCGCCGTGCTGCTGGTGCTGGCGACCCATGCCGCAGGCAAGGAGGTCATTGTCAGCCGCGGCGAGCTTGTCGAGATTGGCGGCAGCTTCCGCATCCCCGATGTCATGGCGGCCTCGGGCGCCAAACTCGTCGAGGTCGGCGCCACCAACCGCACGCATTTGGGCGACTACGAGCGCGCCATTACGCCCGAAACGGCCATGATCCTGAAGGTCCATCCTTCCAACTATCGCATCGAGGGCTTTCACGAGGAGGTGGGCTCTCGGGAGCTTGCCGCCCTGGCCCACAAGCATGGTCTGCTGTTCTACGAGGACCAGGGGTCGGGCGCGCTCCTGCCCGACGACATCCTGGTTCGTGGCGGCGAGGAGACTACACCCACTTCGGTGGCGTCGGGGCTCGATATCGTGTCGTGCTCGGGTGATAAGCTGCTGGGCGCCGCGCAGGCGGGCATTATCATGGGCCGTCGCAATCTGGTCCAGGCCTGTGGGTCACATCCGCTTATGCGCGCCCTGCGCCCGGGCAAACTGGCTCTGTCGGCGCTCGAGGCCACGCTGCGTATCTACATGGACGGGGCGGATGTGGCCCATCGTGAGGTGCCGGTGCTCAACATGCTCACGCTTCCGCAGGCTCATCTGGAGCGTCGCGCACGCAAGCTGCGCGATCGGATGGTCGACGGGCTCGATAAGGCCGGTTGCCCGTGCGCCGTTCAGGTGGAGATCGTCGAGGAGTCGTCGACTCCCGGCGGCGGCTCGCTGCCTACCGTCGAGCTGCCCACCATGTGCGTTGCCGTGCGCCTCGTCGATGAGCGTCTTTCCGTTGACGCACTCAAGCGCTCGCTCGTCCAAGATCTCGACACGCCGGTCGTCACGCGCGCCTCGCACGATCGCGTCCTGTTTGACGTGCGCACACTCGTGGGTGACCGCGATATCGAGACGGCGGCATCGACGCTCGTCGCGTGCGTTGAGAAGGCGATTGCTCGATGAGTGAGGTTCAAACGCTGGTGGAGTGTCCCGTTATCGTTGGCACGACGGGTCACGTTGACCACGGTAAGTCCGCACTGATCGAGGCACTGACCGGCAAGAATCCCGACCGTCTGGAGGTCGAGCGCCGTCGCGGTATGACCGTGGAGCTGGGCTTTGGCGATCTGGCGCTGCCGAGCGGCAAGATCGTCGGCCTGGTCGACGTGCCGGGCCACGCGCATTACCTGCGCGCCATGGTGCAGGGCGCCACGGGCATCGACGTTGCCGTGCTGGTGGTTTCGGCCGTCGAGGGCGTGATGCCGCAGACCCGCGAGCACGTGCACGTGCTGGAGCTGCTGGGCGTCACGCATATGGTCGTCGCGCTGACGATGTGCGACTTGGCCGATAACGAGATGACCGAGCTTGCCGAGCTCGATGTCGATGACTTTTTGTCGGGTACCGTGTTTGCGGACGCGTCGATTGTCCCCGTGTCGTCCAAGACCGGCGCGGGAATCGATGACCTGCTGACTGCGCTTGACGAGCAGGTTGCCGCTTGCTGGGATTCCTGTCGTGCCCGTGCCGAGCTCACCGATGCCGCACCGCGTCTGCCTATCGACCGCTGCTTTACGATCAAGGGCGTCGGCACCGTCGTGACGGGAACGCTGCACGATGCGCCGGTTGCGGTGGGCGACGAGCTCGTCGCCCTGCCGTCGCGTACGGTCTGTCGCGTGCGCGGGATCCAGGTGCATGGCGATACGCCGCGCGCGCTGCCTGGTCAGCGTGTGGCGCTCAACCTGGTTGGTGACGGTGTCGCGGCGCTTGACCGTGGCGAGATGCTGGGCGTGGCGGACCGCTTTGGTCAGACGTTGCGCTTTATGATGACGTTCACCTACCTGGGCCGCGAGGGCGCCAAGCCGCGCGTGCTCGAGTCGGGCGCGCGTGTGCATGTGATGGCCGGCACGGCCGAGGTCGTCGGTCGCATCATGCTCATGGAGGGCGAAGCCCCCATGGCGGTGGGCGAGACCCGTATCGTTCAGGTGCGCTTGGAAAACTCGTTGCCGCTACGTGCCGGGGACCATGCCGTGGTGCTGTCATTTTCGCCCGTGATGCTCATTGGCGGCGGGCGCGTGCTGCTTTCGCGCTGCCGTCGCTCGCGCGAGCTTGCTGAAGGGGAGCGTGCGCTGTATGCGGCGCTCGAGTCCGGCGATATCGCGGGCGGTGTGGGCGCTTGGCTGGCGCTGCAGACGCTGCCGGTTACGGCGGTTGATGTTGCCGAGGCTTTGGATCTTGGTGTCGGCAAGGTCGATGCCGCACTGCGCGGTTTGGTGTCGCAGGTCTCCGTTCGCAAGCTTGCCGTGGGTGATGTGGACCTCTTGGCGGACGCCGTGGTGCTCGACGCCGCGATGGATGCACTGGCGGCGACTCTGTCAGCCATGCACGCGGCGGCTCCCAAGGAGACGGGCTTTACGCCCGGCGCCGTTGCCCATGCTGCGTGGCCTACCGCTGACGATAATGTTGCCGCAGCCCTGATTTCCGAGGGCTGCTCGCGTGGCGTGTGCGCCGCCGAGGGCGCTGAGGTGTTCGACCCGCATTCGGCCGCCGCTGCCGCACGTGTAGTGCATGAGGCCTGCGAACGTATCGTTGCCTTGCTGGACGAAGCCGGCCTCGATGCGCCGACGCTGCCCGAGGTTGGCGAGCAGTTGAAGCTCGATCGCGACACCATGACGCGTGCCCTGCGCGAGCTTTCGCTCAACCGTTCCATCGTGAAGGTCGAGCGCGACGTTGCCCTGTCTGCTATCTCGGAAGTCCATGCGCGCGAGCTTGTTGCCGTTGCCATTGAGGCAGCCGGTGGCGCTGCCACCACGAGTGTGTTGCGCGAGGCCCTGGGTGTGTCGCGCAAGCGTGCCATCAGCATCTTGGAGCACCTGGATGCCGTGCGCTTCACGGTGCTCGACAAGGAGGCCGGCGGCCTGCGCTCCCTGCGCTAGATTGGCTGCTCGGTTTGGTAAAATACCGCCGCACTTGGGAACGGATGGGCTCCGGTGGGCTCCGCGGTCCTCAAAACCGTTGCGAGGCGTGCAAAACGTCTTGGATGTGTTCGATTCACATACGTTCCCGCCATACGCTACCAGCGCTTTTGTGCTCGCGGTCTTGCTGCGTGCCGCAAAGGCGCTGTTTTGTTTTTGCACGAGCTTTTCGTAGCGCCGATATTTCGGCGGCTGTGTTTAGCTTCGTGCACCGGGTTTCGAGCATGCCGATGGGGGTGGTTTGCCGTATGACTACCGTAAGACGAGCCGATCTTTCTTGTGTCGTCCAGGCGGGCGGGTTGTCATCGCGCATGGGTTGCGACAAGGCACGGATGTTGTTTTGCGGCGAGCCGCTCATCGAACGCGTGCTGGGCCGGCTGGCGCCAGTTGCCGGCGAGTTGGTCGTGACGACTTCGCGCCCCAGCGAGCTTACCTATCTTGAGGAGCGCGCGTTTGGCGGCCTGGTGCCGCGTGTGGTGGCGGACCTTGAAGGGTCGGCGGGTGCCATGCGTGGCATCGCGAGCTCGCTGGCTGCCGCTCGGTTGCCCCTCGCGGCGATCGTCGCCTGCGATATGCCGTTCGTCTCACCAGAACTGATCGGCGCGCTTTCGGATCGGGTCAAGGAAGGCCCGCTCGATGTGTGCGTCCCGCGCGAGGAGCGGGGGATTGAGCCGCTTTGCGCTGTCTGGCGCCGTGACGCGTGTGCGCCGGTTGCCCGTGAGTTGCTCGACCAGGACCGCCAACGCATCCGCTGTTTGATTGACCGGGTCCATGCCGGCTATCTGGATGAGCCCCAGATTGTCGAGGTCGCAGGCTCGACGCTCTGCTTCGAAAACGTCAATACGCCCGAGGAGTTTGCGGCGGCCGAGTTACTCGCCTAGACGATTGGAGTTGCCATGTCTCACGATATTTGCCCCGACACGGGAGAGCCTTGCACTTGCGATGGTTCCGAGCCCTGTACCTGCGGCTGCGGCGGCTGTGGACATACTGCGGAAGAGGAAGCGGCCGCCGCGGCGTATCGTGAGGCGCACCGCGAAGGCCCGTCCGGTGATGCCCTCGACCACGAACGCAAGATTATCGTGTCGTTCGACAGCACCTTCGATGTGATGGAATGCGAGCAGCTGTGTCTTGCCGCCGGTGTGCCCGGGCGCATCATGCCGCTGCCCGGCTCCATCACCGCCGGCTGCGGACTGTGCTGGGCCATGCCGTTCTCGGGCGATGCCCTCGCCGCCTTCCGCGCCGCCACCGAGGGCTGCATAACCCCCGCCGACTACCATCAGCTCGTCCTCTAACCACCAAAACCACCACAAAGGTGCCTGTCCCCAATGTGGTGGTTTGGAACACGTGGACGAAACAGCTTCGAAACACGCGATTTGTACGTCGGGTGTTCAAAAACGCTTCTACCTGCATCGTAATCAAAACGAAACATCTGCTCGTCGGCTTATGCGAAACTTTGCTGCAACAGTGCGATATTATCCATACTCGATAAAGTTCGCGGCGCATAGGGTGCCGCGACCAACATTTTTCGTTTCCCATCATTGGAGGAAGCATGAGCTACACGCAGAAAGTTCTCGAAGAGCTCAAGGCCCGCTATCCCGAGCAGCCTGAGTTCATCCAGGCCGCGACCGAGATCCTCGGCACCATCCAGCCGGCGCTCGACGCCCACCCCGAGTACGAGGAGGCCGCCCTGCTGGAGCGCCTCGTCGAGCCCGAGCGCATCGTCATGTTCCGTGTTCCCTGGGTCGACGACCAGGGCAAGGTTCAGGTCAACCGCGGTTACCGTGTCGAGTTCAACTCTGCCATTGGACCCTACAAGGGCGGCCTGCGCTTTAACCCGACGGTCACCCTGGGTATGCTCAAGTTCCTGGGTCTGGAGCAGATCCTCAAGAACAGCCTGACCACCCTTCCCATGGGCGGCGGCAAGGGCGGCTCCGACTTTGACCCCAAGGGCAAGTCCAACAACGAGATCATGCACTTCTGCCAGTCCTTCATGACCGAGCTCTATCGCCACATCGGCCCCAACACCGACGTTCCCGCCGGCGACCTGGGCGTTGGCGGCCGCGAGGTTGCCTACCTGTTCGGTCAGTACAAGCGCCTGACCAACGAGTGGACCGGCGTCCTTACCGGCAAGGGCCTCTCCTTTGGCGGCTCGCTTGCCCGTACCGAGGCCACCGGCTACGGCCTGGCCTACTTTGTGGACGAGTACCTCAAGAGCCGCGGCGACTCCTTCGAGGGCAAGAACGTCGTCGTTCACGGCTCCGGTAACGTCGCCATCTACGCCGTCCAGAAGGTCTCCCAGCTCGGCGGCAAGGTGCTGGCCTGCTCCGATACTCACGGCTGGGTCGAGGATCCCGACGGCATCGACTACACCGTGCTCGAGCACGTCTACAACAAGAAGCGCTCCGGCCACGACAAGGGCGTTACGCTCGCTATGTACGTTGACGAGAAGCCCAACGCCGTGTGGCACGAGGGCGACGGCCGTGGCGTTTGGCAGCTGCCCTGCGACATCGCGCTGCCCTGCGCTCGCGAGAACACGCTGCTGCTCGAGGACGCCCAGGCGCTCGTCGCCAACGGCTGCAAGGTGGTCGGCGAGGGCGCGAACATGCCCACGACCATCGAGGCCACGACCTGCTTCCAGGAGAACGGCGTCGCCTTTATGCCCGGTAAGGCTGCCAACGCCGGCGGCGTGCTCGTGTCCGGCCTGGAGATGAGCCAGAACGCCGAGCACCTGTCCTGGACCTTCGAGGAGGTCGACGGCAAGCTCGAGCAGCTCATGCGCGGCATGTTCCACAACGTGGACGACACCGCCAAGGAGTATGGCCAGGAGGGCAACTTCGTTATGGGCGCCAACATCGCCGGCTTCCTGAAGGTCGCCGACGCCATGCTCGCCCAGGGCGTCTGCTAAATCTTCGCTCGACATAGCATGTGATAAGGCTCCCAGCTATCCGGCTGGGAGCCTTTTTTGATCCGCATGCGACGGAGGAAAATGGATCATTTCCCTCGGCCCTCTGCCGACCGCCCCTTAAGTTGCGGTGAAATACGGACTGTTGGGCGCCCTAAGCCCGACAAATAGTCCGTATTTCACCGCAAGTTATGGATGGGAGGGAGGTTTTTGTGCTGTGGAAGGTCGCGGCCCCTCGTTTGGTACACTTAAAAGTACTGGACAAGTGGAGAGATGGGGGAGAACGTGCTCAAGTTCGGTACCTACGTCCGTGTTGGAAGCGCGGCCGAAGCCTATGAGCTCTTACAGAAGAACCGCAACAATAAGATTGTGGGCGGCGGCATCTGGATGCGCCTGGGTTCGCGTCGCCTGGCGACGGCGATTGACCTTTCGGCCTGTGGACTCGATCAGATCGAGGAGACCGAGACCGAGTTTCGCATCGGCACCATGTGCACCCTGCGCCAGCTCGAGCGCCATGCCGAGCTCAACGCGCTTGTCAACCATGTCTTTGAGTTCGCCGTCCACGATATCGTGGGCGTGCAGCTGCGTAACACCGCCACGGTGGGCGGCAGCATTTACGGTCGCTTTGGTTTCTCGGACGTGCTCTCGGCATTTTTGGCCCTCGATTGCTATGTCGAGCTGACGGGGGCCGGCCGTGTGCCGCTCGCCGAGTTCGTGGACATGGGCTATGTGCGCGACGTGATCGAGCACGTGGTGGTCGTTAAGCACGATTACCGCGCAAGCTATGAGGCCGTGCGCAAGGCCGCGACCGACTTCCCCTCCTTAAACGTCACCGCCGCCTGGTGGGACAACAGCTGGCATGTCACCGTGGGTGCTCGCCCGCTGCGCGCGACCCTGCTGCAGGGCGAGGCATGTGGCCTTACCGGCGAGCAGCCTTCCGAGGACGAGCTTCGCGCCCTGGCCGCGTCCGTACGCGCGCTGAGCTATGGCACCAATATGTGGGGCTCGGCCGACTACCGCCGCCGCATCTCGGCGCCGCTTGCGATTCAGGCCGTGCGCCGCGCCGCCGGCATCGAGCTTTCGGCCGCGCTTGCCCGCGAGCTCGAGACCGTGCAGATCCCCAAGTTTGCCACGGACGAGTATTCCTGCCGCCGCGTGCCCGGCGTCGATTCTAGCGAGGTGCGCTAATGGCTGCCAAACTCATCGATCTTTCCTTTACGCTCAATGGCCGCAAGGTCAAGGTTCAGATTGCCCCCGATACCATGCTCTTTGCGCTGCTGCGCGAGCAGGGTTGCGCATCGGTGCGCTGTGCCTGCGAAACCACCAACTGCGGCCTGTGCACGGTGTGGCTCGATGGCGACCCGGTGCTGAGCTGCTCGGTTCCCGCCGCGCGCGTCGAGGGCCGCTCCATCACCACGCTCGAGGGCCTCAAGGCCGAGTCTGAGGCGCTCGCCCGTGCGATGGCTGCCGAAGGCGCCGAGCAGTGCGGTTTTTGTGCCCCCGGCCTCATCATGAACGTGCTGGCGCTTGCCCGCGCCGCCAAGGAGGACCCGAGCCTCGTCGCCACGCGCGAGGAGCTCTCGCGCCAGCTCGCCGGCAATCTCTGCCGTTGCAGCGGCTACGAGAGCCAGCTGCGCGCCATCGTGCGCTTCCTCAACGAGTCCGGCGTACAGGTTGGCTTTGAGTTGCCCGAGCTGCCGGTCAACGACACCAGCTGCGACGGTGTCTCTTACAAGCAGATCACTCACAAGCAGCCCAAGAAGGACTCGAAGGCCCTGCTCGAGGGCCGTCCCGTCTACACGGGCGACCTGGTGCCCGCCGGCGCGCTCATTGTCAAACTCAAGCGCAGCCCCTATGCCCGCGCCAAGATCCGCTCCATCGATACGTCGCGCGCCCTGAAGGTGCCCGGCGTCGTGGGCGTCTACACGTACGAGGACGTGCCCAAGCGCCGTTTTACCATCGCCGGCCAGAGCTATCCGCAGCCGAGTCCCTACGACCGCCTGATTCTCGAGAACCTCGTCCGTTACCAAAACGAGGAGGTGGCGATCGTCGCCGCCGAGACCGAGGAGGCCGCCGATAAGGCGCTCAAGCTCATCAAGGTCGACTATGAGGTGCTCGAGCCCCTGCTCGACTTTACCCAGGCGCTCGATAACGACATCGTGGTCCACCCCGAGGGCGACGTGACCTTTATGTTCCCACAGGGCGGCGACGTTGCTCGCAACCTGGTGTGCAGCGGTACCAGCGATTTTGGCGACTTGGATGAGGCCTTCGCCCAGAGCGACATCGTCTTTGAGCGCACCTACACCAGCCAGGCCACGCAGACCGCGCCCATGGAAACCTTCCGCGCCTTCGCGACGACCGACGCGTTTGGACGTATCTCGGTGACCACCTCTACGCAGGTGCCCTTCCACGTGCGCCGCATGGTCGCGCAGTCGCTCGACATTCCGCAGTCGCAGGTGCAGGTCATTAAGCCGCGCATCGGCGGCGGCTTTGGCTCCAAGCAGACGGGTTGCTGCGAGATCTTCGTAGCGTTCGTGACCCAGCAGACTGGCCGTCCGAGCTATTGCTGTTACACCCGCGAGGAGACCATCACTGCGGGCAACTCGCGTCACCAGATGCAGATGACCGTTAAGCTGGGCGCCATGAACGACGGCACCATCACGGCCATCGATCTGCACACGCTGTCCAACGCCGGCGCGTACGGCGAGCACGCCACCACGACGATCGGCCTGTCGGGCCACAAGAGCTTGCCCATCTATAACCATGTGAAGGCGAGCCGCTTTAGCTGGGACGCCGTCTACACCAATACCAACCGCGGCGGCGCGTATCGCGGCTACGGTGCCACCCAGGGCCAGTTTGCCGTGGAGAGCGCCGTCAACGAGCTCGCCGACATGCTGCACATGGATCCCGCCGACCTGCGCCTTAAAAACATTGTGCGCGAGGGCGAAGTCATGCCGCAGTACTACAACGAGAAGCTCAACGCCTGCGCGCTCGACCGCTGCCTGCTGCGCGCGATGGACATGATCGGTTGGCGCGACAAGCCGCTGGCCGTGGACCTGGGCGACCGCGTGCGAGCCCTGGGTTGCGCGCTCACCATGCAGGGCTCGGGCATCTCCAACGTGGATATCGCCGGCATCGACATGCGCCTGGAAGAGGACGGCTTCATTACCATCGGCACCGGCGCCACCGATAACGGCATGGGCGTCGACACGATCCTGGCGCAGATTGCCGCCGAGGAGCTGGGTGTGGAGAGCTCGCTCATCGTGGTGCGCGGCGTGGACACCGATGTGTCGCCGTTCGACGCCGGCTCGTACGCGAGCTCGGGTACGTACGTGACGGGCCTGGCCGCCAAGAACGCCGCGACCGAGCTGCGCGAGAAGATTTGCGCCAAGGCAGCCCAGATGTGGGATGTGGACGCCGCCGACGTGGTCTTTGATGGCCAGTACGTGCGACTGTCCGACGAGCGCGCCGCGCGCGAGCAGAACCGCTACCTCACGCTGCGCGACTTTGCCAACCTGTGCGTCAAGAACATCGCGGGCGGCGACGCGCTCACCTCGCATGCCTCTGCCTGCCTGCCCGTTTCGCCTCCGCCGTTTATGGCCGGCATTGCCGAGGTCGAGGTCGACAAGGCCACCGGTAAGGTGACTGTTGTGGACTACGTGGCGGCTGTGGACTGCGGCACCGTGATCAACGAGGCGCTCGCACGCGTCCAGGCCGAGGGCGGCATTGCCCAGGGTATCGGCCACGCGCTCTACGAGATTGTCGAGCATGATGATCGCGGCCGCCTGCGCACCGGCAACTTTATGAGCTACAAGCTGCCCACGCGCCTGGATATCGGCAGCATTCGCGTGGCCTTTGAGCCGAGCTACGAGCCGACGGGCCCGTTTGGCGCCAAGTCGATCGGCGAGGTCGTCATCAACACGCCGCTCGCCGCCGTTGCCTCGGCCGTCGCACACGCCACCGGCCACCAGGTGCGCTCGCTGCCGATCACGCCCGAGAAGGCCCTGCTGGGGGAGTAGCGGGGCAGCGAACAAGTCGTAATGGGCGGGGCGGGGCAACTCGCCCCGCCTTTTGCACTCGTGGTGAGGTCGTGAGCCTGTAAAAGGTGTGCGTGCGCTTGCCGTTCGTATCTGCTATCATTCCTAGTCTGTGCGCTCATGCGGGCGTGGCGGAATTGGTAGACGCGCCAGATTTAGGTTCTGGTGGGATTCCCGTGAAGGTTCGAGTCCTTTCGCCCGCACCAACGCATCTGCGTCGGCCCTGGCCGTCGCGACACTTTGTTGCATAAAGGTACCAGCACCTCAGTTAAGCTGGGCAGTATGAGGAGGAACGTGTTGAACATCACCGCTTCTGACGTCAAGGACGCCAAGCTCACCGCTACGGTCACCATCCCGGCCGCCGACGTCGACGCCGCGATCAAGAAGGCCTACAAGGACACCGCCAAGAAGTACCGCTTCCCGGGCTTCCGTGCCGGCAAGGCTCCCCGTCCGGTCATCGACTCCGCACTTGGCGCCGAGGCCACCCTCGCTCAGGCCACCAACGACCTGATCGCCGCCAACGAGCCCGCCGTCCTCAACGAGCTGGACATCGTCCCCACCAAGAACGGTGACTACAAGGAGCTCGACCTCGCTAAGGATCACGAGGACTACACCTACACCGTCGAGTTCTCCCTGCGTCCCGCCGCTGAGCTCTCCTCCTTCGACGCTGTCGAGATCGAGATGCCCCCTGCGGAGGTCACCGAGTCCGAGATCAACAACCAGGTCGAGATGCTTCTCAACTACCGTGCCACCTTCGAGGACGTCGAGGGTCGCGCCGTCGAGGCCGAGGACTACGTCACCGTCGACCTCAAGGCCGTCGAGAACGCCGATAACTTCGCCGCCGAGGGCCGTATGCTCATCGCCGGTAGCGACAGCAACCCCGCCGAGTTCAACGAGGCTCTGATCGGCGCCAACGTTGACGACGTCAAGTCCGTCACCTGGACCGACGAGGCCGAGGAGGGCGAGGAGGCCGAGACCCACACCGTCGAGGTCACCGTCAAGGGCATCAAGGTCCGCAACACCCCCGAGCTCACCGACGAGCTCGTCAAGTCCGACTTCGGCTTCGACAGCATCGACGCTATGCGCGACGCCATCAAGATTGAGATCGAGCAGGACAAGGCTTCCCGCCTCCCGGCCGAGAAGGAGAACCGTTGCGTCTCCGCTCTCGCTGAGCGCCTGCAGCTCGACGAGATGGATGCCGACTACGAGCAGTCCGTCTTTGAGGAGCTTGGCCAGAACTTCCTGTCCAACCTCGCTGCCCGCGGCATGACGCTGGACACCTGGCTGCCCGCTTCCGGCCTGACCATGGAGCAGTTCATCGGCGACCTGCACAAGCAGGCCAACGACGTTGCCCGTGAGTCCCTGGCTCTGGACGCCCTCGCCCGCGAGCTCAAGATTGAGGTCACCGAGGACGACATCAACGCCGAGTTCGAGAAGGCCGGCGTCAAGGACGTCGAGGCTTCCAAGGCTGAGTTCATCGCCGATGGCCGCATGCCTGCCGTCCGCGAGTCCATCCGTCGCTCCAAGGCCGTCGACCACCTGGTCGAGAACGCCAAGGTGACCGAGGTCGACGAGACCGCCAAGGACGCCGAGTAATTCTCGCCACCTTGCCCACGAGCGCATGCATGCGCCCGTGATGGGGTAAAGTTATAAGCCGGTTATCCGGTTGCTTCGTACGGTGCCAGCCAATGCATAGCATGCGGGCACCGTACGTTTATCTAGAACCAATTTGGTCCGTAAGAGAAATGGAGATGCGTATGATCGCTAAGTTCGATTCCGCCCTCGTGCCATACGTTATCGAGCAGACGCCGCGCGGCGAGCGCAGCTACGATATCTATTCGCGCCTGCTCAACGACCGCATCATCTTCTTGGGCGAGGAGATCAACTCCGTCAGCGCCAATCTGGTCGTTGCCCAGCTGCTGCATCTTGAGAGCCAGGATGCCGAGAAAGATATCTCGCTCTACATCAATTCGCCCGGTGGCGAGGTTTACTCTGGCCTGGCGATTCTTGACACCATGAACTTTATCAAGCCGCAGGTCTCCACCATTTGTGTTGGTATGGCCGCGTCTATGGCTGCCGTGCTGCTTTCGGCTGGCGCCAAGGGCAAGCGCTTCTGCCTGCCGCACTCCAAGGTCATGATTCACCAGCCCAGCGGCGGTGCTCAAGGTCAGCAGACCGAGATCGAGATCGTGGCCGAGGAGATCAAGAAGACCCGCCGCGAGCTCAACCAGATCCTGTCCGATGCCTCGGGCCAGCCCATCGAGAAGGTCCAGGCCGATACCGAGCGCGACAACTACCTGACCGCTGCCGAGGCCCTCGACTACGGCCTGATCGACCGTATCGTCACCTCGCGCGATCTCGCCGCGAAGGACGCCTAGGATGGCAGGAAACATGCAGGACAACTTTGACGAGAATGGCAACCCCATCCGCTGCTCCTTCTGCGGAAAAGAGCAGGGGCAGGTCCGTCGCCTCGTAAAGGGTCCGACCAACATCTTTATCTGTGACGAGTGCGTCGCCGCCTGCTCCGAGATTCTTGAGGAGTCGCTGGCTTCGGACTTTATGGACGCTGCCCGCAACGGCAAGCTGCCGGGCTTCCTCAACGACCACGGCCAGGCTGCCGGTCAGCCCGCCGTGGACCCCGAGGCCGAGGGCTTTGAGCTCGAGGACGACCGCCAGGTCATTACGCACGTGCCGACGCCGCACGAGATCTATGACGAGCTTTCGGCTTATGTCATGGGCCAGGAAGACGCCAAGCGCGCCATGTCGGTTGCCGTGTACAACCACTACCGTCGCGTGATCGAGGGCGGCGCTGCGCTTTCGGCCTTTGACGACGGTTTGGACTCGAAGTTCGACGACGATATGGACGAGGTAGAGCTCGCCAAGTCCAACATCCTGCTGCTCGGTCCCACCGGTACCGGCAAGACGCTGCTGGCCCAGACGCTCGCGCGCATCCTCGAGGTGCCGTTTGCCATCGCCGATGCCACCGCGCTCACCGAGGCTGGTTACGTGGGCGAGGACGTGGAGAACATCCTGCTCAAGCTCATCAATGCTGCCGATGGCGACATTGAGCGCGCTCAGGTGGGCATTATCTACGTGGACGAGATTGACAAGATTGCCCGCAAGGCCGAGAACCTCTCCATTACCCGCGATGTCTCGGGCGAGGGTGTGCAGCAGGCGCTGCTTAAGATTCTTGAGGGCACGGTGGCCAGCGTTCCGCCTACCGGTGGCCGCAAGCATCCCCAGCAGGAGCTGCTGCAGATCGATACGACTAACATCCTGTTTATCTGCGGCGGTGCCTTTGTGGGTCTGGACAAGATCATCGCCGACCGCGTGGGCAACAAGGGCGTGGGCTTTAACTCCGAGATCGCCGGCCCCACCTCGGTCGACGAGAACGACCTGCTGCGTCAGGTGCTCCCGCAGGACCTCAACGCCTTTGGCATGATCCCCGAGTTCGTGGGCCGTACGCCCGTTGTCACCCAGACGCAGGCGCTCGACGAGGACGACCTGGTGTCGATTCTGACCGAGCCCAAGAACGCCGTGGTGCGTCAGTACCGCAAGATGTTCCAGCTCGAGGACGTTGAGCTTGAGTTTGAGGACGCGGCCCTGCACGAGATCGCCCGCATGGCGCTCGCCCGCAAGACCGGCGCCCGCGGCCTGCGCTCCATCTGCGAGGACGTGCTGCAGCAGACGATGTTCGACCTCCCCAGCGAGGAAGGCGTTACCAAGGTCGTCGTAACCGAAGCGGCGGTTAAGGGCGAAGAACAGCCCCAACGCATCTACGGGTAAACCTGCCAAAAACGTGCTTGCAAATAGCCTCCGACCATCTGTCGTCGGAGGCTATTTTATATATACGCAATAACCCCAACTACCTGTGTTATTCTGTGTGTTTGTTTAAGCCAAAGCGAAGTCAATTCAGACTGAAGTAATCGATACCTAAGGCGTGTCCGCCTGCTTGGTTTTCGTAGATTCCGCACGAGCCGAAGAGCACTAAATGTGCTCTTCGTGCGAGCCAGGACTTGACCGAGCGAAAACCAAGCAGGCGGACACGCCGACGGGCAAGGGAGAGATATATGGAAGAGATGCCCAAGAACTACGATCCGTCGACCAATGAGCCGGCGATCCTGCAGAAGTGGCTTGACGGCGGCTACTACAAGCGCCGTGAGGGCGTGGGCGACTGCACCGTCACCATTCCGCCTCCCAACGTGACCGGCAAGCTCCACATGGGTCACGCCACCGACGACTCCATCCAGGACGCCATCATCCGTATGGCTCGCATGCGCGGCAAGTCCACGCGCTGGGTGCTCGGTACCGATCACGCCGGTATCGCCACGCAGACTAAGGTCGACAAGAAACTCAAGAGTGAGGGCATCAGCCGCCTGGAGATTGGTCGCGATAAGTTTGTCGACGCCTGCTGGGACTGGACCCACGAGTACGGTGGCATCATCGTCGAGCAGATCAAGCGCATGGGCTGCTCCGTCGACTTCGACAACGAGCGCTTCACCATGGACGAGGATTACGCCCAGGCTGTGCGTAAGGTCTTCTGCGACTGGTATCACGACGGTCTGATCTACCGCGGCAAGCGCATCGTCAACTGGTGCCCCAACTGCACCACCGCTATCTCGGATGACGAGGCCGAGTATAAGGACGAGAAGGGCCACCTGTGGCACCTGCGCTACCCACTGACCGAGCCCGTCAACGGCCAGGATTACATCGTCGTCGCCACCACGCGCCCCGAGACCATGCTCGGTGACACGGGCGTTGCCGTCTCCCCGAAGGACCCCGAGAAGGCTGCCTTCGTGGGCAAGACCGTCAAGCTCCCCATCGTCGACCGCGAGATCCCCATCTTTGAGGATTGGCACGTCGACGCCAACTTTGGCTCCGGCTTTGTCAAGGTCACCCCGGCCCACGACCCCAACGACTACGCCATGGGTCAGGCCCACGACCTGCCGCAGATCAATATCTTCGACGAGCACGCGGTGGTCGTCGAGGGCTACGGCGAGTTTACCGGCATGAACCGTGACGAGTGCCGCGAGGCCGTCATCAAGTGGTTTGAGGAGCACGGCCTGCTCGACCACGTTGAAGAGCTCGACCACTCCGTCATGCACTGCTACCGTTGCGACTCCGCCCTGGAGCCGTGGCTGTCCGAGCAGTGGTTCGTGGCCGTCGACAAGCTCAAAGGGCCGGCGCTCGACGCCGTCAACTCCGGCAAGGTCACCTTCCACCCCGCGCGCTGGACGCAGACCTACACCACCTGGATGGAGAACCTCAAGGACTGGTGCATCTCACGCCAGCTGTGGTGGGGCCACCGCATCCCCGTGTTCTACTGCGAGGATTGCGGCTGGGAGGACGCCCTTACCGAGGACACCGACGTGTGCCCCAAGTGCGGCGGCCATCACATCCATCAGGACGAGAACGTGCTGGACACCTGGTTTAGCTCGCAGCTGTGGACCTTCGCCACGCAGGGCTGGCCGCAAAAGCCGGAGCTGCTCGAGGGACATCACCCCACGACGGCGCTGGTTACCGCGCGCGACATCATCGCGCTGTGGGTCGCCCGTATGGTCATGAGCTCGCTGTACTTCCTGGACGAGGTTCCGTTTAAGGACGTCGTCATTTACCCGACGATCCTGGCCAAGGACGGCAGCCGCATGTCTAAGTCCAAGGGCAACGGCGTTGACCCCATGGACCTCATTGGCATGTACGGCGCCGACGCCATGCGTTACAACCTGCTCACGCTGTGCACCAACAACCAGGATGTTAAGTTCGACGCAAACATCGACAAGAAGACCAAGAAGCTCATCGACAGCCCGCGTACCGACCAGGCCAAGTCGTTTGTGACCAAGATCTGGAACGCCAGCCGCTTTTTGCTTATGAACATGGAGGGCTATACGCCCGGCGAGCCCGTCGTGGAGACGCCGGCCGACGCCTGGATGTTCAGCCGCCTGGCCAAGGCCGTGAAGATGGTCACCGAGGGCATCGAGAACTACACCTTTGGCGACATGGCCCGCGGCGTGCAGCAGTTCTTCTGGAACGAGGTCTGCGACTGGTACGTCGAGGTCACCAAGGCCCGTCTGAAGGGCGAGGGCCGTCTGCAGGCGCAGCGCAACCTGATCTTTGTGCTCGACACCTCCATTCGCCTGATGCACCCGCTTATGCCGTTTGTCACCGAGGAGATTTGGGACAACATGCCGGCGAGCGTGCTCGACCTGGACGCCGAGGGCAACGTTGACCGCGCCGAGGCGCTCATGATCGCCAAGTGGCCGGAGCCCGCCGACTACGCCAAGTACGTCGACGAGGACGCCGAGCGCGCGTTTGAGCTGTGCCGTACCGTCGTGTCTGCCGCCCGCGCTACCCGTTCGCGTTATCGCTTGAGCCCCAAGGCCGAGCTCGACGTGGTCGTGCGCGCCGGTGCCGAGGACATCGAGAAGCTCGAGAGCCTGCGTTCGACCATCGAGCCTCTGGCAAACACTGCCTCGCTGGTTATGGGTACCGATGTTGAGAAGCCGGCCGCGAGCATTGCCGTGGTCGATAGCGGCGTCGAGGTCTTTGTGGTGCTCGAGGGCAAGGTTGACCTTTCGGCCGAGAAGGCGCGCCTGGAGAAGGAGATCGCCGCGGCCCAGAAGGAGCTCGCCGGCTGCGAGAAGACGCTGGCCAACGAGGGCTTTGTGGCCAAGGCCGCGCCCGCGGTGGTCCAGAAGAAGAGGGACCGTGCAGCTGAGCTCAAGGAGATCCTGGCGGCGCTGACTGCTCAGGTTGCTGACTTCTCGTAAGCGTTACTGGGGGACGCGGTTTGGGGCATTGCTCGCTACTGCGGACACCTATTCCGCCGTTCTAACGAACGGCGGCTGACTCGACGCTGCAAACGCCTCTGATGGCCAATCTGCCGTTCAACTTCGGGCGCATGGGCATAAGCCCTATGCGCCCTTGTTTCACGGCACCTTGGCTCATCAGAGGCGTTTTCGCTGACTATCCTCAACCTATACTGTTTTATTTTTCTATGAATGGCGGTTCTAAAAATGCCTAAGCGTTCCGGCTTGTATACCGTTCCTTTTGAGTTTGATTTGCTTTCGTTTGGTGAGGCTGTGGGGCTTGCTGCTGATACGGGGCGGATTTCTGGGGATGCTGGTCCTCTGCTTGAGACGGTTGTCGATATGCTCGATGAGCTGGGACGTCCCGACGAATATTTCGATTGCATTCAGGTTGCCGGTACCAATGGCAAGACTTCGACGACGCGTTTTTCGGCTGCCATTCTTCGCGGTGAGGGGGTCAAGACCGCGCTGTATACGTCGCCGCAGCTTGTGCGCTATCCCGAGCGCATGGAGGTCGATGGGCGCGTTGTGAGCGATGAGGCGTTTGCCCGTGGCGTTTCGGCGGCTGTTGAGGCGGGACATCGCGTGAATGCGCGCCGTGTGGCGGCGGGGGAGCGTGCCTATACCATCACGCCGTTTGACCTGCTGACGGCTGCCGCGCTGGTCGTGTTTGCCGAGGCCGCGGTGGACGTTGCCGTGCTCGAGGTTGGCATGGGCGGCCGTTGGGACGCCACGAGTGCGACCGATCCCGTTGCCGTTGCCATTACGGGCATCGGGCTCGATCACACACGCATTTTGGGCGATACGCTCGAGGCCATTGCGGGGGAGAAGGCTGCGGTTATTAAGCCTGGACGCCTGGTTGTTTTGGGCGAGGGTACGCACGAGGCGAGCGTTCAGCGCGTGATGGATGCACGTTGTCGCGAGTGCGGCATAGTGCCGCTGGTGGTGAACCATGCCACGACCAAGGTGCCGGCACATGTGGGCGACACGGTTGAGTTTAGCTGCACCACGCCGCGTGCGATCTATACTTCTAGCATGGTCAAGCCGGCGTATCAGCCGCAGAATGCCGCGTGCGCGATTATGCTGTGCGAGGGGTATCTGGGTCGCGAGCTCGATCATGACAAGCTCGATGCGTCGCTTATGGGCTGCCCCACGCCGGGTCGCTTTGATGTGCTGGGAACCGATCCGCTCAAGCTGATTGACGCCTGCCATAACCCTCAGAGCTGCGAGAACTTTGTGAGCGCGCTGGACGAGATCGATCCGTGCGTGGAGAACCGCCCCACGTTGCTGTGCGCCGCGCTGGCCGATAAGGACGTGGCGGGTATCGTTGACGTTCTGGTTCCGGCGTTCCCCCGCGTGGTCGTGACCCAGACCGAGTCCGATCGCGCCCTGCCGGCGGAGGAGCTCGCTGCCCTCGTTGATGCCGATAAGATCGCGGGCGTATACCCAAGCGTGTCCGAGGCCCTCGCTGCCTTCGATGCCGCAGGCGAGCCCTTCGTAGCAGCCGGCACCATCACCCTAGCCGGCGAAGTAGCCGGCCTGCTCCGCTAACCCATCCTAAATTAGCTACCCAGTGCCCCGAGTTGACCTGCTCGCCACGAAATGGGCCTATCTACTACGTTTTACCGACTACCCTCGACCACACGGAAAATCGTGAAATCAAAACCGCAGGTAGACGGCTTGCTGGTTTTCAAAAAAGACCAGCATGGTCGACCCATGCGGGTTAAACGTAGTAGATAGCCCGTTTTCGTGGCGCTGCGTAATCGGGATGTGACAAAGGGACCATCCCGTTGCCACATAGATACGTCACCTGATTTCTCCCGTTTACGAAACCATTTATGCCGCTTAACCTGTGGCATATTGCAAACCTCCATTGGCGAAGGATACGCTCAACTTAACTTGCCAATCGGACCAGTGCTGTTTGGTCCGTTGAGCGTGTCGGGAGGAAACATGAACAGAAGGCATGTCAACGCGGCCATTACCGCGGGTCTGGCTCTGACGATGACGGTCGGCTCGGTGCCGCCGCAGGCATTCGCCGAGATGATGCAGGGTGATACCACCCAAGTCGTTGCCGAGCAAAGTGATGCGACGGGTGCGGCTGCCGCGTCTGCGGACACCGGCCAGGCAACCTCGCAAGACCAGAGTGAAGATAAGATCGTCTCTATTGCCAGCCTGAACGAGCTGCACGTTGCCGAGGGTTCCGACGCCACGTTGCCTCAGACCGTGACGGCGACCTATGAGAGTGGTGCCACCAAGCAAGAGAACGTTATCTGGAAATTGAACTGCGCCGACGCTCCGGCAACCCTGGCGCAGCTGCCTGCCGGCTCGTATGAGTTCGAAGGCACCGTCGATGGCACCACGCAGACAGTCAAGCAGCGCGTGGTCATCGAGGCTACTGCGGCGGACCTGGCAGCGGCAGATCCGGCGGCAGTAAACGCTCCAGATGCCACGGAGACGAGCAACGAAAGCGGCATTACCGTTGAGTCGATCGACGCTAACCCAATTCTAGAAAAATACGTCGGCGCCGATTACTACGGCCAGATCCAATCTTCGAGCGTTAAGGTAAAGCTGTCGGATGGTACCGAGACCTCGGCCTATGTTGATTGGGACGATAAGTCGCAGGTGGCATTTAATGCGGCGACCGATGAATCCGAAATTCCCATCACCGGTCAGATTACCGGCGTTAGCGTGAATGGCAATTGGATCACGCTCGCGGAGCCGTACGAAGTGAGCGGCGTGCTTAAGGTATACGTTCCTCGCTCAACCAGCAATGGCTCATGGATATGGACCGCGGCAGGTATTGCTCCCGCGGTTCCGTCTAGCATGTCGGTCGATTATTCAAATGGACAATCTTATACGTGCCCGGTTGAGTGGAATGAAATCTCGGCAGACCAGTACCAAAAGGAAGGAACCTTTGTTGTCGAGGGACATTTGAAGAACTATCCTTCCATGCTTGCGCACTGCACGGTCACAGTCCGCGCGGTTAAGAGCGTCCAGACCGAGTTGACGTGTACGACCCTAACCGGCGAGGCCCCGTCTCTGCCGTATTCTGCAGCGGTAACCTTCGATAACGGAGCCACCGAGCAGATTCCGGTGACTTGGGATTCTTTCGACGCGTCGCTTTACTCTAAGGTGGGCTCGTTTACGGTTAAAGGTAAACTAAACGGTTTTGATTACCGTGAGGTTACCTGCACCGTTACCGTCAAAGTTCCTAAGGACGTACTCGATCTTAATTCTCTGAGGTTCGAGCGCGTGGTCGGCGACATTTCTCCTCTTAGCACGTATGTCTATTTCCCCGTTACTCAGTCAAATAACACTACATACACCCAAGGTTATCAGGTTACCTGGGACAACGCCGACGTGTCTCAATTCCAAAAGGCAGGCACCTATACGGTTACGGGCACGCTTGTGACATATAACGAATCTTCAGCCGCTAATGGCCTAAAGGTAACTGGTCAGGTCGAGGTCAAAGAAGTTGCCTCTATCGATGCTTTAGCTCCCGTTAACACGCCCGTCGGCGTACGTCCTACAGCGGGCGGCGGTCTTCCCTACAGCGTTGAGGTTGCATTTACCGACGGTACAAAGAAGCAGTGCAACATTGCGTGGGACCCGATTTTGGACACGCAGGTGGCAAGTGAGGGGTCGTTTAAGCTTTCCGGTTCGCTGTCGTATTGGACCAATACCTCATCTTCATCGTCTACTCAGGTGGAGCTGGGTGACAGCAATCGAGCCACGGCGACCATCTCCGTCCGCGCCCTGCAGATGCCTTCCTCGACATCGACAAGCACGCTTATCGGTTGCCAGCCCAATATGCCGGGTTCAATCGAGGCCACGATGTGGAATGGCTCGCGAGGCAATTTCCCCGTTCAGTGGTCGACGATTAGTCAGGACGCCCTAAAGAACCTTGGCCAGATTACGGTTAGCGGATACTTTACCGGCTCTAACATTCCGGCTACGGCGACGGTCAACGTCTGCGATCTCGAGGACAGCAACATCGGCAAGATCGCTTATGTTCCCGGCGCCGGACTTCTGGCTCCGCGTTACACATCCACGCTGTATTTGTCGGATGGCAGCTCGTTCTATCCCCAGTATTCCTCGGGGCAGCCTTATAGTTGGGATGAGTTCCCCCAAGAACTGCTGGACGGCAAGCCGGGCGAGTACGAAATTACCGGTACTATCACTGGCTCGTTGGCAAAGATCCATGCGATAGCAGCGTGCGGCGAGGTCAAGGGTGTCAACAACTACAGCGATAACGGTGTGACGCTTGGACAGTCGTACGAGGATTGGCGTGTTGTCTATCCCGGTGAAGAGGTCAATCTGGATTATTTCACCGTTTCTGGCGTACTGCAGGACGGAACAGCCTTTGACCAGCTTGGCGTCAACTGGGACACCTATGATAGGTGCCCCCAGAAGGACCGCACGATTAGCGGAACGGTCGCCGGAACGAAAATCCCTGTGAAGGTCCACGTCATCGTGACTAAAAACTGGGAGGCTCAGCCGCAAACCATTACGGTGCTCAAGGGCAGCGACGGCACCGGCGTGCTTCCCAGCTATCTCGATCTCGTCAGTCCCGATGCTACTGACCATCCGGAGTATTCGCACAAATATGCCGAGGCAAAATGGAACACGAAGGGCTTTGATTGGAATCAGGGCGGCGTGGTCCGCGGCACGGCAACAATGAGCTATAGCACGGGATATGGCATGCAGACGGTCGACGTTCCGATTACTGCCACCGTTAAGATTGCGAACAAGGCAACCTCGGTGCAGGGCGGAACCATATGGACTGTTCCGGGCACTAAACCGGTGCTGCCGGAATACCTTGAGGTCCGATACGACAACAATGTATCCTCTGAGCCCCAGCGCGAAAAGGTCACATGGGATCGTGTCGCCGAAGACGCTTATGCCAAGGACGGTTCGTTTAAGGTGAAGGGCAAGCTCCAAGGTGGTGCCGAGGCGACGATCACTGTCGACGTCTGTTCTGTCACCTCTATTGCCGTTCCTGAGCGCATTGCCACGGCCAATGGCGTCGTTCCTGAGCTGCCATGGAACGTCACGGTTGCCACGAGCGACGGTAAAACGCACAATGCCCAGGTTCAGTGGGATGGCATTCGCCCCTCGGTTTATACCGGAGAGCCGGGTCAGGTCACGACAGTGTCCGGCACGCTGTTTGCAAGCGGCCTTAACGGATACGCCGACGGCACCAACACCGGCCTTACTGTTCAGACTAAGATCATTATCCAAGGTGTTGAGAAAGCTATCGATAACGGCGAGACCGCAGTGACCACCAAGGCTGGTACCGCTCCGACCATGCCGTCCAAGATGGCGGTCGAGATGCGCGACGGCTCCGTTTCGACGGCGGCTATTGATTGGGATCCGATCGCGCCCGAGAAGTACGAGCAGCCCGGCACATTCTATGCGACCGGCCATGTGGTCGGCTTTGATGCCGCTGCTGTTATGGCGCTGCTTGACGATGACGGCCAAAAGGTCGGCGTGGATGAGAACGGCAACGTGACCGCCAAGGTGACGGTTGCCGACAAGAAGGCGAAGAAGGTTGCGCTGCAGCCCGAGGCCGTCGTGGTCAACACTACGGTCGGATCGATGCTGGAGCTGCCCGATGCCGTGTCTGTATATTTCTCGGATGGCTCAGCGCGGGATACTCGGGGCAGTTTGGGCGGCATCGAGATCGAAAAGTGGACCGACACCGACGGCATCGACCTCTCCAAGCCGCTCGCCAAGAAGGGTACGTACAAACTCGTCGGTAAGCTCAGGGATGTCGACAACGTCAACGCTATCGTGTACGTCAACGTCTCCGAGGCGCCGCGAACCATCACCAAGCTCGAGGCCAAGTCGTTTAGCGTTGTCAAGGGCACGTCCAAGCAGGATCTGTACGCGCAGATGCCCAAGCAAGTTGTGGCGACCTATTCCGATGGCTCGACCGATCTGCTCGACATTGACGTTTGGGATCTTTCTAACGTCACGGACAAGCTGCTCAACGGAACCGGCTCTGTGAAGATCACGGGCACGGTTAAGCTCAACGGCGCCAAGGTGACCTGCAATGTGACCGTGGTGGATCAGGATGCCCAGACGCCCGACCACGTCGAGCCGATCGATGTAATTGAGATTGCGGACAATGCCAAGGTCAGCGACCTTATGGAAAAGCTGCCGTCCAAGGTGACGGTTGTCATGAAGGACGGCAAGACCAAGAACGAGACGCCCGTTAAGTGGTCTCAGGTCGATAGCCTGGGCCGCGCCGGCAACGAGTTTGAGGTCACGGGTCTAACGGACAACGGCATGACCGTAAAGGTTCAGGTCAAGGTGACGGCGCATATCGTGGGCTTTGATACCGTTGACGAGATTGAGGTCGAGCGCGATACCAAGGCGGACGAGGCTAAGGCCAAGCTGCCCACCACGGTCACGGCGATTTACTCTGATGGTACCGATTCCGAAGCCGACGTAACGTGGGATACCAAGGGCCTCTCCGACAAGGACTTTGCCAAGGAAGGTAAAGTTACGGTTAAGGGCACTGTTACCGGCACGGATCAGAAGGCGGAGTGCACCATCAAGGTCGTCAAGCCATTGCGCGAGATTCCTGATCACCTGGCCGGCACGGTTGACGCTGTGACGCTCGACGACGGGGCGAAGCCCGATGCCGTTGTGGCCGCACTGTCCAAGACCGTGAAGGTTGCCATGAAGGACGGCTTCGAGGTCGACTCTCCGATCGACTGGACCGCTCCCAAGGAGGCCCTCACCATTAAGAATGACGGCGCGAGCGTTGTCATTACGGGTAAAACCGCGGTTGGCAGCTTTGAGGTCAAGGCTACGGTCAATCTGGTGCCGGTCGTCGAGAGCATCGCTGGCGTCAAGCTTTCGGTTGCCCGCAACACGGCTGCTGCTGACATCGTGCTGCCTGCCCAGGTGACCCTCAACATGTCCGACGGCTCGACGAAGACTGCCGCCGTTACGTGGGATAAGACCCCGCTTACGGCAGATGCCTTGGGCAAGCTGGGCGATGTTGCGCTTGAGGGCAAGGTAGAGGGCACTTCGGTTAAGGCCAAGTGCACGGTCACGGTCGTGAAGAGCAATGCCGAGATTCCGGCCTCTGTTGAGCCTCTCGCGGGAGTTAACGTTCCCGAGGGCTCGTCGGCCGATGCCATGCGAGATGCGCTCAAGGGCGTGAAGGCGACCGTGCTCATGAAGGACGGCAAGACGACGGCGGAGTCCGAGGTCACATGGACCGAGGTTCCTGCCGCGGCCGACACGTACGGCAACAGCGTCGTCGCCAAGGGCGTGACGGTGATCGGTAACCTGCCGGTCGAGGTCATTGTTACCTCCACGACGACGATCAACAAGGTTGCTGAGGTGCCGCAGATTACGGTGGAGCGCGATGCCAAGGCCGATACCGTGACGGGGCAGCTGCCCAAGAAGATTGCCGTGACGTACTCCGATGGCCACACGGATGAGGCGGCGGTCACGTGGAATACGGATGGCCTGGACAAGCAACTTGCCGCTGTTGGTGAGCACACGATCGAAGGCTCCGTCGAGGGCACGACGCTTAAGGCGACCTGCAAACTGGTCGTCGAGACGCCGGCAAGTGAGATTCCCGTGAGGCCTGCGACGTTCGCTCCCGTTGAGGTGTTTGAGGCAAGCTCTGCCGCCGATGTGCTGAAGGCGCTGCCCAAGAAGGTCTCCGTGATGATGAAGGACGGCAGCCAGGAAGACTACGACGTCGATTGGGAGATTGTTCCCGCGCTGGATTGGGGTGCCGATGATGTGACCGTGGGCGGTAAGGTTCGCGGTACGGAGCTTACGGTCAGCTGCATGGTGCGCGTTAAGCCGCGCCCGGCGGCCAAGGGCCTCGTTATCGTTGACCAAAACGGCAAGGCCACGACTGCCGAGACCACGCTT
Source organism: Collinsella sp. CLA-AA-H302 (assembly GCF_040093305.1). Classification (NCBI taxonomy): domain Bacteria; kingdom Bacillati; phylum Actinomycetota; class Coriobacteriia; order Coriobacteriales; family Coriobacteriaceae; genus Collinsella; species Collinsella sp. CLA-AA-H302. Next base: position 167,987 of record NZ_JBBNJW010000001.1, on the reverse strand, counting down.
AAGGTCGAGCGCGGCAAGGAAATTGACCTTGCTGCCGCAGCGAGCAATGCGGCCGATGGCGCGCTGCTTCTTGGTGCCGTGACGTGGACCTCGTCCGATCCGACGATCGCCACGGTCGAGAACGGTAAGGTCAAGGCCCTCAAGAACGGAACCGTCGTCATTACCGCGACGATGCCCGTTGACGGTGACGCCGCGGCGATTGCGACGCTTGCCGAGGATGGCGCTGCGGAGACGCCGGCGTCTCAACAGCTCACTGCTTCGGTGACCGTCGAGGTTGTTGAGCCTGTTGTTGTACAGGAGCCGACGGGCGGCAAGGATAACGGTGCCAAGCCCGATGTCAAGAACCCTTCGGGCAAGAAGAATGGCAAGAAGGCCGCTAAGGGAAGCCTGGCCGAGACGGGCGACAACACTGCCGTGACCGTCGCCGCGCTTGGCGGAACTGGCCTGCTGGCGCTGATTGCCGCAGCGATTGAAAAACTGCGTCATCGCGCGGAGTAAGGCTGCGAGCTTAGAGCTTTAGGGCTCTAGGGCATAAGAAGGCCTCCCGGTTCTCGTCGGGGAATCGGGAGGCCTTTCGTTTGACTGTAGGGCAGCTAATTTTGGTCGAGACTTTTTGACTACCCTGGTCCCCTTGGCAGTTGCGGTGAAATAGGGACTATTTTATGGGCTAGAAGCCTTAAGCAGTCCGTATTTCACCGCAACTTAGTTTGGGGACTTGGGGATGAGGTTAGTCTAGGCGGACCGGATCGTGGGGGTAGGCGTTGAGAATCTCGACGCCGTTCTCGGTCACCAGGGCTAGGTCCTCGATACGGACGCCGGTGCGGCCGGGGAGGTAGATGCCCGGTTCGATGGAGAACGTCATGCCTGGCTCTACGACTTGCTCGTTGACGAGCGAGACGTCGCCCGGCTCGTGGTCCTGCAGACCGATCGAGTGACCCAGGCGATGCGTAAAGTACTTACCGTAGCCCGCATCCTCAATAACGTTGCGTGCGGCGCGGTCCAGGTCGCACATGCGAACGCCCGGTGCGATCAGCGCCTCGGCGGCCTCGTTGGCACGGCGCACGATATCGTAGATACGCGCAGTCTCCTCGTCCGGCTCGCCCCAAAAGAACGTGCGCGTCATGTCCGAGCAGTAGTTGCGATGCCGTCCGCCAATGTCGAACAGCACCACGTCGCCACGCTTGAGTACGGTGTCGTCGGGTTCGTGATGCGGGTCGCCGGCGTTGGCGCCAAAGCTCACGATCGGCGGAAAGCTAAAGTCCTCGCAGCCGTGCTTGCGGTACAGGCCGAGCATTTGGTCGGCAATTTCGCGTTCCGTCACGCCTTCGTGGACGAGCTTGATCGCATCGGCCATCACGGCGTCGTTAGCGGCCGAGGACACGCGCATAAGCTCCTGCTCGGCGGCATCCTTGTAGGTGCGTGCGGCGGTGACGGCAAAGTCACCCAGGAAAAACTCGCTTGCGGCGTGACGCTCCATGAGCGGCATCAAAAAGCCGGAACGCATGACGGTGTCGATGCCAAGCGGCTTGGCTGGGTCGATCTCACTCGCGATGGCGTCGGTCACGATATCGGTATCGGTGTGGTAGGCGACGCGGGCATTGTCGTACTCGGGCAGCTGATGTAGGGCGTTGACCATGATCACGGGCTCGCAATCGCGCGCGAGCAGCACGCCGCAAAAACGCTCGAACATATCGGCATAAAAGCCGGTCAGGTAATAGATCGACCACGGGTCGTTTACGAGCAGCTGTGCGCCTGGGTGCTGAGCCTCGAGCGCATCGAGCACGCGCGCCACACGCTGGTCATCGACATGTGCCATGAAACATCCTTTCGCTAGGCTGCCACCATGGTATCCCCAATGCCAGGGTAGTCAATTTGGGACGGGGCTATTTTAGCTGCATCAAACATGCGGAATGATTTTTCTGGGACGGGGATTAAATAATCATTCGGAACCCAATGATTATTTAATCCCCGTCCCAGAAAAATCATTTGAACGAGAGTTCGGGCAAAAGTAGTCATAAACGGCCCGTCCCAAATGGGCTGGTTTCAAAAGTATGGCGGATTACGGGGCTGGACCTGTATTACTTGACCATGGGAAAAATCGCGAAATTAAAACCGCAGGTAGACGGCTTATCGTAAATCGAAAATTGCCGGTATGGATGGGGGTCTCCGAATTAGCCCCGTAATCCGGCATAGTTTTGAAATAGCACTAAAGTAGGCACAATCTAATTATCGATCCCAAGGCAAGTTGCGGTGGAATAGTTCCTGGATGCCGGGGTTTTGGCGGAAATCAGGAACTATTTCACCGCAATTGAGGAGGGGCGGGGTGGATGGCGGGGTAGCTAAAAGAGCCCCGTCCCAAATTAGCTAGTCGATGTTCATGCTGGCGATTAGGTTGATGTTGGTGTCTAGGAGGTTCTCCAGTACGACGTCGCCCATGCGGATGGGGGCGTTGACGACTAGGCCTCGGATGAGGTCCATGGCTTGGGCGTGGAGTGCCAGCGGGATGGCTTCGGCCGTGCGCACGGGCAGCAGCGCCTCATCGCCGCCGGATACGGCCACAGTGGTGGTGAGCACGCGCATGGGGCAGGTGAGTTCCTGGTGTGCGAACTTCTCACCGCGCGGGCAGCTGTTGCCGGTCACGGAGTGCACCTCTACCAGGGCGCCATTGGCGTCACGCTCCACCTCTACGGTCAGGAGGCATTCGGATGGGCAGGTGGTGCAGTTGAATCGCAGCGTTTCGATTGCGTTCGTGCTCATGGCCTTACGCCTCCTCAATGGGGTCGACGGACAGGGCAATCTCGCTGGCACCTAGGTCGAGTGCTTGTTTGATGACCTTTGCCGGCAGTGGGAAGCTTTCCATAACGCTCGGCTTAAACGCGCGGACCTTGCCGGCGAACAGTTCCTCGCCGTCGGCCAAGATCCTCACGCAGGCGGCATCGACTGGCCGGCGTACGCGGAAGTTGAGTTTGGTGAGTGCCACAGCCGTAATGCGTCCCGGCAGTGCGTATCCCGCAATGCCGGCAGGGGAGACCGTGAGCTCGCAGCCCGTGTCCGCAGCGCTCTGCCCGTCGTCGCCACCCAACGCCCACGCCGCCGCAGCCGCACCAGCGCGCTCGGACTCGGTTGTCACGTTGTCGGCCAGGTCGTGCACGTGCAGCACGTTGCCGCAGGCAAAGATGCCCGGCACGCCCGTTTGCAGGCTCTGGTCAACCACGGCGCCACGCGTGCGCGGGTCAAGTTCAACGCCCGCGCCCACCGAAAGCTCGTTCTCGGGAATCAAGCCCACCGAAAGCAGCAGCGTGTCGCACGGAACGATGCGCTCCGTCCCGGCAATGGGCGCCAGGCGCTCGTCGACTTGGCTCACCTCGACGGCTTCCACGCGGTCGTACCCGATTACGCGTGTGACGGTGGTGGACAGGTGCAGCGGAATGCCAAAGTCGTCCAGGCAGTTCTTGACGTTGCGGCGCAGACCGTTGGCGTATGGCATGAGCTCGTACACGCCCTCGACGGAAATCCCCTCGAGCGTACAGCGACGTGCCATGATCAGCCCGATATCGCCCGATCCCAAAATGACGGCGCGCGAGCCGGGCTTGAGGTTTTCGATATTGATGTATCGCTGCGCCAGGCCGGCCGTAAACACGCCGGCGGGACGACTGCCGGGAATCTTGATCTCGCTGCGCGTGCGCTCGCGGCACCCCATGGCAAGGACGACCGCGCGCCCGGTGAGCTGCAGCATGCCGGCAGGGCTCATGAGCGTGACGGTATGGACTGCGGCGTCTTCCGCGCCCTCGCCTGAATCAATCCCAATCACCATGCTGTTCAGGAACAGCGCAATGTCGGTTGCGTGCACCTGGTCGATAAAGCGCTGCGCGTACTCGGGACCGGTGAGCTCCTGCTTAAAGTGCGACAGGCCAAAGCCGGGGTGGATGCACTGGCGGAGGATGCCGCCCAGGTGCTGCTCGCGCTCCACGATGGCCACGCGTACACCTGCCTTATGCGCGGCCAGCGCGGCCGCCATGCCGGCAGGTCCGCCGCCGATAACGACTACTTCGAAGGCTTGCGTTTGTATGGCTTCTACGACGCCGTAATCAATCGCGCTCGATTTGAATTCCGCCATCCTAGCGCACCCCCTTCAACGGTCCCTCAACCAGCCAAGATCCGGTATCCTCCAACAGCACCTCGCTGGGGTCGCAGCCCAGCTCGCGGGCAAGAATCGTCACCACACGGCTCTGGCAAAAGCCGCTTTGGCACCGACCCATGCCGGCACGACAGCGGCGCTTGACGCCCTCGACCGAAACCGCGCCCGGCTGACGTCGGATCGCGGCCACGATCTCGGCCTCGGGCACCGTCTCGCAGCGGCAGGCAATCTGTCCCCACGCGGGGTCGGACTCAATGAGCTCTTCCTTGCGCGTTAGCGTCGCGCGGTCAAAGTCGTCTGGTGCGCGGCGAATTGGGTTCCAGTTCGCCCGCTCGTGCAGCTCCACGCCCGCCTCACGCATCAAAAGTTCCATACACTCGGCAATGGCCGGCGCGCTTGCCACACCCGGCGACTGAATGCCCGCCGCCTGGAACAGCCCCGGCACCACGGCTGACTGCCCAATAAAAAAGTCGTTCGTACCCTGAATGACAGGGCGCCCGCCGGCAAATGCGCGCACCACGCGACGTGTGTCCAGATCGGGCACCAGCTTGCGCGCACCGGTCAGGAGCGCGTTGACATCGCTTGCATAGGTCTGCGTGTCGCCCGGCTCGCGCACGGCAGCCGTGGCGGTTATCACTGTGTTGCCGTGTACGGTACCCGTGACGATAACGCCCTTGGACACCGGCGTGGGAACGGGGTAGAGCGGCATAAGCGTGCGCGGCTCCTTGTCCAGCACCACGATGTTGCCCTGACGCCAGACCATCTGGAACTCCTCGGCGCCCGCCATATGCGAGATGTTCGCGGCGCCGTTGCCCGCGGCATTGATCAGGTAGCGGCAGCGCACATTGCCAGCGGGGGTCGCCAGCGTAAAGCGCGCGTCGTCGCCCGAGCCCGCGACTTCAATCGCTTCCACCGGCGCGGACCGCATGAACGTCACCCCGTTGGCCACGGCGTTCTCCATCGCGGCGATGGCAACCTCAAACGGGTCGACAAAGCCAGTGGAGGGGCACCACAACGCGCACGTTGCATCGGCACTGGCGCGCGGCTCCAGTTCGTGGATGCGGTCGGGTCCGACGATCGACAGCTCGGGCACACCGTTGACATGGCCGTTGCACCGCAGCTTCTCCAGATGCGCGCGGTCCTCGTCGTTAAAGCCCAACACCATCGACCCAGTGCGGCAGAACAGAAAGCCCAGTTCCTGTGCCCATGTACCGTACAACTCGCAGCCACGGGCGTTGACCTTCGCCTTTACGGTGCCCGGCGCCGGATCGTAGCCGGCGTGCACCAGGCCGCCGTTGGCCTTCGACGCGCCCAGCGCGATATCGTTGCCCGCCTCGACCACGCAAATGGAAAGGTCAAACCTCGCGAGCTGCCGCGCGATGGCGCATCCGGTGATGCCCGCGCCGACAATCGCGATATCAAACGTTTCTGTCACAGTGCCTCCCAGACGAGTTGACAGGCCGTCAATAAGACTATCCTACGGTCTGCGCGCCCCTAGTGCGGCGGCAATGCGGCGAACAGCCCTGCAACACCCGCCAACGGCAGGCGAGGGGAGACTCAGTAACGTCGACAACCTCGTCTGTCGACAACTAAGGCAACCGTTCGTCTCGATCTGTAACAGTTAGACGAGGATTTGGGTTCCAGATGTTACAGATAAAGACGTTTGCCAGACGCCCCCTCCGTTTGTCTTGATCTGTAACAGTAAGAGGGGAAAATCGGTCCTTTGTGTTACAGATTGAGATTTAAAGTCAGGGAGAGATTCTTCTGTCTCGTTCTGTAACATCTAGGGACCGTTTTGGGGTCTAGTTGTTACAGATTTAGATGAACCAATCAGTCGATTTCGAATGTCTAAATCTGTAACGGTTAGACCTGTTTTTGCCGAGTGGTTGTTACAGATTGAGACATTCAGCCTGGACGTTTTTCTTTGTCTCGTTCTGTAACATCTAGACCCGGATCCCGCTCCCACCTGTTACAGATTGAGATGTTTGTGTCCGCACCAGCCCCGTACCCAGCCGTAGTCCCATATAAACAAACCCCGTGGTAAACTTGACCGGATTATAAATATTCCGAAAGGTATCCGTAATGTCCAAGTACATCTCCGAGCTCATGTCGCCGCAGCTTATGGGCGTCGTCTATGCCTTCGTTGGCTTTATCATCGCCCTGTATGTGCTGTCGGTCGTCTATGTGTTCATCGACGCTCGCCGCCGCGGCGCCAGCGCCTACGTGGCATGGGGCATCATTGCCCTCATCCCGTTTGTAGGCCTCATCGCCTACCTGGTCCTGCGCCCGCACTCCTACGCGTCCGACCGCGAGGAGCAGGAGCTGGATATGGCCCTGCGCGAACGCCAGCTTGCCCAGTACGGCACCTGCCCGCAGTGCGGCGCCCCCATCGAGAAGGACTTTGTCGTCTGCCCGGTGTGCGATACCCAAGTTCGCAACGTGTGTCCCAGCTGCCATCGCCCGCTCGATGCGCACTGGAAGGTTTGCCCCTACTGCCGAACTCGCATCCAGTAACGCATCCATCGCCCGGCGGCCGCAAGCCACGGGCCCCGCGCGTCCCACGCAAGCCACGCGCGCCCCACACCCCGCCCCACACGATGAAGCATGCGTAGAAAATCGCCCGCCGTGCCATTAAGGTGCGGCGGGCGCTTGTATACCAAGGCAACCTGCCTATAATGATGCAAGTCAAAAACGCCGAGCGCATCGCACGCACTTGCATCAGGCATCCGAGAGGAGAAAACATACCCATGAAGGCACTCTACAATGACGGTTCGGTGGCCGAGCTCCCGCAGGATGAGGTCACGCACGTCATCCGCCACTCCGCCGCGCATATCATGGCGCAGGCCATCAAGCGCCTGTACCCCGAGGCCGACTTTGCCTACGGTCCCGCGACCGACAACGGCTTCTACTACGACGTCGACCTGCCCGAGGGCGTCAAGATCAGCGAGGACGACTTCCCCGCGATCGAGGCCGAGATGAAGAAGATCGTCAAGGAGAACCTCAAGTTCACCGTGTACGAGAAGCCCCGCGCCGAGGCCATCGCCCTTATGGAGGAGCGCGGCGAGAAGTACAAGGTCGAGCACATCGGCGACCTGGACGACGACGCCCGTATCACCTTCTACCAGCAGGGCGACTACATCGACATGTGCGTCGGCCCCCACATCTGCTACACCAAGGCGCTCAAGGCCTTTAAGCTCACCGGCGTCTCGGGCGCTTACTGGAAGGGCGACAAGGACAACAAGATGCTCACCCGCATCAACGGCGTCGCCTTTGCCACCAAGGAAGAGCTCGACGAGCACATGCACATGCTGGAGGAGGCCAAGAAGCGCGACCACCGCAAGATCGGCCGCGAGATGGACCTCTTTATGATGCGCGACGAGGCCCCCGGCTTCCCGTTCTTCCTGCCTAACGGCATGATCCTTAAGAACACGCTGCTGGACTACTGGCGCGAGATCCACCACAAGGCCGGCTACGTGGAGATCTCCACGCCGCTCATCATGAATAAGCAGCTGTGGAAGACCTCGGGCCATTGGGACCACTACAAGGACAACATGTACTCCACCGTCATCGACGACGAAGAGTACTGCATTAAGCCCATGAACTGCCCGGGCGGCGTGCTGGTGTACGCCTCCAAGCCGCACTCCTATCGCGAGCTGCCCATCCGCGCCGGCGAGATTGGCCTGGTGCACCGCCACGAGCTGCGCGGCGCCCTGCACGGCCTGTTCCGCGTGCGCTGCTTTAACCAGGACGACGCCCACCTGTTTGTGCGTCCCGACCAGCTGACCGACGAGATCGTGGGCGTGGTCAACCTCATCGACTCCGTGTACCAAAAGTTTGGCTTTAAGTACCACGTTGAGCTTTCCACCCGCCCCGAGGACTCCATGGGTTCGGACGAGGACTGGGCTCGCGCCGAGGAGGGCCTGCGCACCGCTCTGGAGAAACTGGGCATGGACTACGAGGTCAACGAGGGCGACGGCGCCTTCTACGGCCCCAAGATCGACTTCCACCTGGAGGATTCGCTCGGCCGTACTTGGCAGTGCGGTACCGTGCAGCTCGACTTCCAGATGCCGCTTAACTTTGATCTGGAGTACGTGGACGCCGACGGCACCAAGAAGCGCCCCATCATGCTGCACCGCGTGTGCTTTGGCTCCATCGAGCGCTTCATCGGTATTCTGATTGAGCACTTTGCGGGCAAGTTCCCCACCTGGCTGGCTCCCGTGCAGGTCAAGGCACTTCCGGTTTCCGAGAAGAGCCGCGACTACGCCCACGAGGTGTGCGCCAAGCTGGAGGAGGCCGGCATTCGTGTGGTCTGCGACGACCGCGACGAGAAGATCGGCTACAAGATCCGCGAGGCCCGCAGCATCGACCGCGTACCCTACATGCTCATCCTGGGCGAGAAGGAGGTCGAGGCCGGCAACATTTCCGTCCGCGATCGCTCCAACGAGACCGTTCAGATGAGCGTTGACGAGTTTGTTGCTAAGGTGCTCGAGGAGATCAAGACTCGCGCCTAAGGCAAACTTCAAAACAATTAACAAAGGCGACCGTTCACACAAGGCGGCCGCCTTTTTTATGCCTAAATTAGAAAAGCCGCTGGTTGAGCGGCTTTTTTTGTTGCACAAAAAGGTACAGATTTTTGTATCTTTCGACAGACGACATTATACGAGCAATTAATCAGCGTTTGCCCAGATTACGTAAAATGTACTGCTAGTAGGTACATCTCCATACCCCTCTATAAAAACCTGTACTTTTGCGACTGCGCCTAGCTGCGAGCGAGAAGCCTGTTCTAAACGCCCCTGCATTTGCGTGGATCGCAAAGCAAAAAGAGGGGGCGAGAACATGGAGCAGACGGCACGGCGCCAAGAGCAGCTGCCGGGCGCATTTAACGGCGCCACCACCAACAGCCAGCACGGCCGCGTCCGCTGGTATCTGGTCCACACCCCCCATGGAAAAGAGCGCGAGACCTGCGAAAAGGTCCGCCGAATTATCCCGCACGAGCTGATGCAGAACGCTTTTGTGATGCAAAAGGAGTTCTGGTTTAAGCGGGACGGTGCCTGGTCGCTCCAAACCAAACCCATGTACAAGGAATATTTCTTCGTCGCCACGCACGATGTCGCAGCGCTTGATAGGGCCCTGGCCCAGCTGAGCTTTGGCTGCCGCATCGCCGGCAGTAGGGAGCGGGCTTACATGCCCATGCCGGACGATGCGCAGGACTGGTACCGCAGCGTGCTGGACGACGACGGCGTGGTGCGCAACAGCGTTGCGCGCATAGAAGACGGCGTGTTGCACATAGAGCAGGGTCCCTTGGTGGGGCAAGAGGCTCGCGTGCACAAGATCGATCGTCGCAAACGCTGGTGCTTGGTAGACGTGGGCGAGGGCGATTCCCGCTTTAGGGAAGTACTTCCGCTCGACGTGCCGATTAAAACGTAAGGGGCGTTGCAGCGGCAATTCATTCGCAATTTGAATTCATTTATGGGGGGGGGGACCCTGGAATCAGGGACGTGGATTTGAACTTGACTAGTAAAGAAGTGACAGGGCAAAACGCGCCGGCGGGGGCCGCGCTTGTTGCCCAAGCAATGAACAGTGGCGACGTGAGCATGCGCTACAAGGCCATGCAGGCCGTCAGGGACTGGGATAACTCGCGCCTTGCCTACCGCACCGCCAAGCGCGCCTTCGACATCGTGTTCAGCGGCTGCGTGCTGGCAGTCATCGCCGTACCGAGCCTTGTGCTCGCCGCGGCAATCCGCCTGGAGAGCGAGGGCAACCCGTTCTACAGCCAGATCCGCGTGGGCCAGACCCACCGCGACGGCAGCCTGTCCACCTTCCGCATGTGGAAGTTCCGCAGCATGTATAAGGACGCCGACGAGCGCCTGGCTGAGCTCAAGGGACAGAACGAGATTGCTGGTGCCATGTTCAAGATTAAGGATGACCCGCGCGTAACGAAGATTGGTAGGTTCATCCGCAAGCACTCCATCGACGAGTTCCCGCAGTTTCTCAACGTGTTCCTGGGCCAGATGTCGGTCGTCGGCCCACGCCCGCCGCTGCCCAACGAGGTGGGCGAGTACACAGAATTCGACCTGAAGCGCCTGGCCGTAAAGCCGGGCATCACCGGATGGTGGCAGGTGACCGACCGCAATGACACTGATTTTGACGGGATGGTTCGCCGCGACCTGGAGTACATCGCTAAGCGCGGCGTCATTACCGATCTCAAGATCGTTCTCCTCACTGTTGTTGAGGTGTTTACCGGTGGCGGAGCGAGCTAGTCATTCTGCTGCCAATTGAATGTTCGGCTATTTTGAAAGTAGATTGTTTTGTTGAATACGGAAATCTTCGAAAAGTATCAGCGATGGATGAAATGCTGCAATCATTGTGAAGACTTGCAGGGTTTATCTGAAAACGACATTAAGGATTCTTTCTTTCGCGAGTTGTCTTTCGGCACCGGCGGCCTACGCGGCAAGCTCGGACTCGGTCCCAACCGGCTTAATGTTTATACCGTCGGTAAGGCCACACAAGGTCTTGCCGATTACTTGAATAACTCTTTTGATAGGCCGTCCGTTGCGCTTTGCCGGGATACGCGTCACGGTTCCGAGGAGTTTGTGCGTCGAGTCGCTGAAGTTCTCGCTGGAAACGGAATCAAGTCGTATTTGTTCGAGCGCGTTGAGCCCACGCCCGCACTCAGCTTCGCCGTCCGCGAGCTGGGCTGCTCGGCCGGCGTCAACATCACCGCGTCGCACAATCCCGCGGCATACAACGGCTACAAGGTCTACGGACCCGACGGCTGCCAGATTACCGTCGAGGCGGCGGAGGCCATCCAGGCGGCCATCGACCCCGTTGACTGCTTCGATGGCGTAAAAGCGGTGGTTTTCGATAGAGCCCTGGAAGAGGGGCTGGTGCAGTGGGTTCCCGAGAGAGTTCTTGACCGTTACATAGAGGAGACGCTCGAGGTCTCCACGGGCGAGGACTGCTCGGCGCTCCGCATCGTCTACACCCCGCTCCACGGCGTCGGCCTGGAGTGCGTGTCTCGCGTCCTCGAGGGGATCGGCGTAGCGGAGGTCACGACCGTCGACGAGCAGTGCGTCCAGGACGGCGACTTCCCGACCTGCCCGTACCCCAACCCCGAGGTGCGCGAGGCGCTGGAACTCGGGCTCGAGTACTGCGACAGGGTGAAGCCCGATCTGCTCCTGGCGACCGACCCGGACACCGACCGCGTCGGCATCGCCGTTCCGCATGCCGGGGAATACAAGCTGCTCACCGGCAACGAGGTGGGCCTGCTTCTGCTCGACTTCCTCGCCTCAATGGCGAGCGGGTCCGGCGCCGACATGGCCCGCGAGGTCGCCTGCACCACCATCGTGTCCGCGCCCATGGCAGACGACGTCGCGCGTGCCCGCGGCCTCGAGCTGCGCCGCACGCTCACCGGCTTCAAGTTCATTGGCGAGCAGGTCGGCGTGCTGGAGTCCGAGGGGCGCGAGGGCGACTTCCTCATGGGCTTCGAGGAGTCCTACGGCTACCTCGCGGGCACCTCCGTGCGCGACAAGGACGCCGTGGTTGCTTCCATGCTTATCTGCGAGCTCGCTGCACATTGGAAGAAGCTGGGGCTGGACCTCTACGAGGCCATGGAGCGCCTCTATGAGACATATGGCTTCTGGTCGAGTGCTCTTCTCGGTCAGGCATACGAGGGACCCGAGGGCGCGTCCGAAATGTCCGCGATGATGTCCGGTCTCCGAGATCACGCTCCGGCGCAGATCGGCGACACCGCCGTCGCGCAGTGCATCGACTACGCCAAGGGCGCGCCGATGCCCGTCGTTAACCCGACCGGTGAGCCCCAGCGCCTTCCCGAGGCGGACGTCCTCGAGTTCAGGCTCGCCGACGGCTCGCGCGTCCTGTTCCGGCCCAGTGGCACCGAGCCCAAGGCTAAGGCCTACGTGTTCGCTAAGGGTGCCGACCGTGCCGAGTCCGAGGCCAAGCTCGCCGCGCTGGTCGCGGACGCCAAGTCGATCTTGGGAGGAACCCGATAATGATTCATCTCGTATTGCTCTCCGGCGGCTCGGGCACGCGCCTGTGGCCGCTCTCCAACAGCACCCGCTCCAAGCAGTTCCTCAAGGTGCTGCGCGACGCGGACGGCAACCACGTCTCAATGGTCCAGCGCGTCTTCGGCCAGATCGGTTCCGTCGACGCGGATATCGACATAACCATCGCCACCTGCGCCAGCCAGGAGGAGTCCATCCGCCGACAGGTTGAGGGCGGCTACGCGCTGGTGCTCGAGCCCGAGCGCCGCGACACCGCACCGGCAATCATGCTCGCCTGCGCGAACCTCGCGCTCGAGCAGGGCGCCGGCGAGGGCGACACCGTCATCGTCATGCCCATCGACAGCTACGCGGACCAGGCGTACTACGACAGCGTCGTGAGGCTCGACGAGGCCGTCCAGTCGGATTTCGCCGAGCTGGTCCTCATGGGCGTGGAGCCCACCTACCCCAGCGGCAAGTACGGCTACATCGTGCCCGCGGCGGGTGAGGGCTGGCCCCGCCGAGTCGAGCGCTTCACCGAGAAGCCCGACGAGGGGACTGCGCGGGAGCTCATCTCCCAAGGGGCCCTCTGGAACTGCGGCGTGTTCGCTTTCAGGCTCGGCTGGCTTACCGGCCTCACCGCCAGGTACCTGTCCTGCGACACCTTCGAGGAGTTCCGCTCACGCTATGCCGAGCTACCCAGGAACTCCTTCGACTACGAGGTCGTGGAGAGGGCGTCGTCCATCGGCGCGGTCTCCTACGCGGGCGAGTGGAAGGACCTGGGCACCTGGAACACGCTGACCGACGAGATGGCCGAGTACACATCCGGCCGCGTTGTGGTCGATTCTAAGACGTGCAAGAACGTCCACGTTATCAATGAGACCGGTTTTCCGATGGTTGTCGCAGGCATCTCCGATTCGGTTGTCGTAGCGACGCCCGACGGCATCCTCGTCTCCGGCAAGGAGGCGTCGGCCAACATCAAGTCTGAGGTCAACGCCGTCGCGGAGAGCCGCCCCATGTACGAGCAGCGCTCCTGGGGCGAGTACCGCGTCATTGACAGCAGTGTCTTCCCCGACGGGGCCAAGGCACTGACCAAGGAGCTGATCATCCGTGAGGGTGGCCAGCTCGACTACCAGCGCCATATGAACCGCGGAGAGGTCTGGACAGTCATCTCCGGCACTGGCGAGGTTGTGTTGGACGGTCTGGTGCAGCAGGTGCGCGCGGGCTCCGTCGTTCAGATTCCCGCGACCACGCCGCATTCTGCGCGGGCACTTTGTGGGGACCTGCATGTAATCGAGGTCCAGCACGGCGAGACGCTTGTTAAAGAGGACATTGAGCGTTTAGGCGCTTTTTGGAATTAGTTCACAGTTGAAAGGGATTTTGAGATGAAGAAGGCACTTATCACTGGCATTACTGGTCAAGATGGCAGCTATCTTGCCGAGTTGCTTTTGGACAAGGGCTATGAGGTGCACGGAATTGTCCGTCGCTCCTCGGTTCACACCACGAACAGGATTGATCATCTGCTATCAGAAGGCTCCATCATCCTTCATGATGGTGACTTAACGGACTCTAGCTCCATTATTCGAATTGTGGGCGAAGTTCGTCCTGACGAGATTTATAACCTCGCCGCCCAGTCCCATGTTGGTGTTTCATTTGACGCGGCAGAGTATACCGGTGACTGCGACGCATTGGGCGTCTTGCGCATCCTCGAAGCTGTTCATATGCTGGGCATGGATCAGTCCTGCAGGATTTACCAAGCTTCGACAAGCGAGCTGTATGGCAAGGTTGAAGAGGTTCCCCAGAATGAGAACACCCCGTTTCATCCGTACAGCCCGTATGCGGTCGCCAAACAGTACGGCTTTTGGATGATGAAGGAGTACCGCGAGGCCTACGGCATGTTTGCGGTCAACGGAATCCTCTTCAATCACGAGTCCGAGCGCCGTGGCGAGAACTTCGTAACGCGCAAAATTACTCTTGCGGCCGCCCGTATCGCCAAGGGGCTCCAGGACCATCTTGAGCTCGGCAACCTCGACTCCCTCCGCGATTGGGGATATGCGAAGGACTACGTGGAGTGCATGTGGCTCATCATGCAGCAGGATGAGCCCGATGACTACGTTATTGCCACGGGTGTGCAGCATTCCGTGCGCGAGTTCACGGAGTGGTCCTTTAAGCACGCCGGCATCGACCTCCGCTGGGAGGGCGAGGGCTTGGAGGAGAAGGGCTATGACAAGGCGAGCGGCAAGATGCTTGTCTGCGTCAACCCCGATTTCTATCGCCCGACCGATGTCGTCAACCTTTGGGGTGACCCGACTAAGGCTAAGACGGCACTTGGTTGGGACCCTCAAAAGACCAGCTGCGAGGAGCTTTGTCGCATCATGGTAGAGCACGATCTTGAGATCGCCGAGCGAGAAGCGAAGCTGGCCTAATGGGGAAGCGCGTTCTCATCTTCGGCGTTAACGGGTTTGTGGGCACTTTTCTTGTGCGTGAACTTGTTTCTGCGGGCTATAAGGTCATAGGCTCTGATTTGCATGAAAAATGTATAATTTCGGAAGTTTCTGCATATTATCCCTGTGACCTTTCGGATGCGAGAGGCGTTTTGTCCCTCGTATCCGAGTCTAACGCCGACTACATCGTAAACCTCGCTGCTATAAGTTCTGTGGGGCAGAGCTGGAGAGCCCCTGCGCTTACAATGCGTATAAACGTTGAAGGTGCTCTGAATATCATGGAGGCGGCGCGCGCTCAGGAAACTTGTGTGCGTGTGCTGCTTGTCGGATCATCGGAGGAGTACGCGCCCAAAGACGGACCACTTTGTGAGAGCGATCCTACGATTGCCAATAATCCTTACGGAATATCCAAAGCTACCCAGGAATGTTTTGCTGCACTCTATGCAAAAGAATTTGGTCTCGGTGTTTGTCTCACGCGTTCATTTAACCATACTGGCCCTGGGCAAAACCCGGCGTTTGTTCTCCCAAGCTGGTGTAGACAGGCTGCCGAAATCGAGAAATCAGCTAAACCCGGCAGGGTGACTGTGGGAAATATTAGCGTGTCGCGAGATTTTAGTGATGTCCGTGATGTTGTGCGCGCATATCGTCTGATTATGGAAAGTGGACGTGCTGGTGAGGTATATAACGTCGGAAGTGGGCGTGCGCTACCTCTGTGCGACTTGTTGGAAACCATCAAAAGCTTTTGTCCTCAACCTATTGAGATTGAAATCGATACCGCTCTTATTCGGCCGAATGACACAGCGAGCGTTTGCTGTGATTATTCAAAAATCAATAAGGAGTTGGGCTGGAAACCAAAAAGGAAGATCGAGGATACGCTGCGAGAAATGTACGACGGTTTCGTTATTGCCTAATGAGATAATTGGAAATAGGAAGATGACAAAAAGGAAAAAAGTCCTTTTCTTTACGGATCGTATTTTTTGGCCTGCCAACGATGGGCATAAGGTTGTTTTGACAAATTATTGTAAGGGGCTCGTTTCAGAGTACGATTGCGATGTCCATGTCCTCTCATTCTTGGAAGCAGGCCAAGACGAGCAGTCGGTTTTGTCGCGCCCCGATTTTATTTCAAGCGTTGCGCTTGCCAATAAACCTGACAAGAAAACGATCGTGAAAAATCTCACAACGGCTCTTGCAAAGGGTGTTTGCGGGGGGCCTATTCAGTGTACCCTATTCAAGTCCAAAGCAGTAGCTAAACAACTTAGGGACCTTACGGTTAAGCTGAAGCCCTCTCACGTTTTCATTGATTTACCTCGACTTTCTCCATATATTGATGCCATTTCGGATCTACCTTGTAAAAAAGTGCTGTACATGGAGGATTCGTTTTCCGTACGTTACCAACGGCAACTTAATAGTCTGAATACACTTAATAAAACTGGCGGTGTTGCTGGCAAGTACACTGCCAACTTTAAGGGCGGGGTGGCGAAACTTGCGTCTAATTCCACGCTTCAGAAGTTTGTTCTTGGAACTGAATCTGCTCGCATGCGCAGGCTGGAACATGATGCTCCCAAACAATTTGATTACGTTGTTCTCGTCTCTCCAGTTGAGGCGGAGCGACTGACTGCTGAAACAGGTAATAGCAATATCATTGCAGTTCCTTTGGGCGTAGATTGCCCGTTCTACACGTCCGGCCCAGAGCCTTCTCCCCGACCTGGTGTTGTTTCGTTCCTTGGTGATATGCGCTCGGCTGCGAATGCGGATTCCCTTCGTTATATCGCAGATGAGGTGCTTCCGCTTATAGGGCCTGATGTGATGCTTGAGGTTGTCGGAACTGCCAGCGAAGACCTTATTGACGAGTTTAAGAGTAACAATCAGATCAAGTTTTTAGGTAGGGTTGAAGATACTCGTGCTGCCCTTCGATCTACAAGTGTCTTCTTGGCACCCATTACGTACGGAACCGGAATCAAGACAAAGATCCTTGAAGCAATGGCAATTGGCGTGCCCATAGTAACGAACGCGATTGGTAATGAAGGAATTGGCCTTATTGATTGCGTTGATGCATTTGTTGCCGATGGCGCTACGGGACAAGCCGCTGCGGTACGAAGGCTTCTTGATGATAAGGACCTTGCTATACGTTTGGCCTCATCTGCTCGTCGGAAGGCGATTGAAATATTCGACTGGCAAAAGTCTCTTGCAAACTTCAGCTACTTGGGGTTTGAGAGTTCTGAAGATGCGAAGGGGGATGCAAATGTCGCTTAAGCTATTGATTGATGATGGGATGCAGATTTCCCTTGGGACTGGAATCGGGAAATACAGCCAGTATCTCTATGAGGCGCTTTCGAGGCGTGATGATATCGACGTCGATCTAATCTCGTGGAAGCCTGCGAGTTCCAGTCGCAAGTCAAATAGATTTGACTACCTTAAATACGTTAATTCCGGCGAGTTTTATCGGCTTGCCGGAAAGTATGATGCCGTCTTATTTACAAATTATGCCATACCGTATAGAAGGCTTCCCTGCAAGGTCGTTTGCTGCATTCCAGATATGGTCTCGTTCCTTCATCCTGATACTCTTCCCACGGCGTATCGTTATTACAATCGAGCGATGATACGCAATAGCGTGAAGAAATCCGATCTTGTTCTTACGATTTCCGAATCGGTAAAGAAGGAGATAGCTGATTTCTTTCCGGGCTACTCATCAAAGATTGCCTACACTTGGCTTGGTCTCTATGAAGGCATCCATAAAGATTTTTGTCCTGACCCCTATGAAAATGCAACTCTATCTTTGCTTACACCTCAGAAGTTCTTTCTGTTCGTAAGTACGATTGAAAAGCGGAAAAACGTCGGCCTTGTTCTCGATGCGTTCCTTAAGCTCAAAGAACATGAGCTTGCGAAAGACTACAAAATGGTTTTTGCTGGACGTCTCGGTTACGGCGGTGAAGAATTCATCGCCAAGGCGCGTGAGTCAAAATATGGCAACGATATCCTCTTCACCGGATACGTAAGTGATTCAGATTTGAATAGGCTTTATAACGAAGCTGCGGCTTTTGTGTTCCCGACTGTCTATGAGGGATTTGGATTTGCCCAGATTGAGTGTATGAGTGTCGGGCTTCCTATTATCTTGAGTGATATCCCGATCAATCGCGAGATCTCCAGAGATTATGGGCTGTTCTTTGATTTAAAAGATGAGGATTCGTTAATCAGGCGCATGATCGATGTCGTCAATGGCGACGTTGATCGAAATAGGCTCTCTGAGATTGCAGAAAGATATTTGCCTGACTTTAACTGGGATGCGATTGCCGAACAGTATATGAATCTTATTAACATTGATTCAGTTAGGTAGGTACTTTATGCCTGTTTACTGCGGGGCATTTGCTCTATCTATTTTTTTGTCTATGCTTTTTTGTCGTAATAGAAGATCTAGCAGCAACAATCTTCTTTTATGGCTACCCGTACTCCCTATATTACTTGTATCTGTGTTTCGCTATGGCATTGGTACGGACTACCTCTGGGTCTATGACTATGGTTATCAGTCAGTGCTTCATGGGCGCTCATGGAATTATTCTAGATTCGAACCTGGCTATCTTGCAATCAATTTTCTCGTGGGCTTCTTTCACGGAAGTTCTTTCTGGGTTTTTGCAATCATGGCTTTGATTTTTCATTTTTTTATGTATAAGTTTATTCTTGAATGGACTAATAACGTTGCATTTTCGTTATTATTGCTTTTTTTAAGTCAGGTATGGCTCTTTTCGTTGAGTGGCATTCGACAAGCCGCTGCTCTTGCGATTGTTGCTTTTGCGATTCGTTTTGCTGCAAGTAGAGAACCAGCACGTTACTTTGTATTAATTTCACTTGCGGCCAGCTTGCATTTCACTGCGCTTGTTTATTTTCCACTATATTTCTTATTTAGAAGAAAGTATTCGCAAGTAACCGTTCTCTTTCTTTCCGTAATTTTATTTGCACTTGGGTTTGTGGCGCCCTCTTTTCTTAAGACCGTTGCGAACGTATTCGGTCGCGGTGATTATTTCGCTAGCAGCTACTTTAAGAATCGTATTTATTACGTTGAATTTTTTGTTACGCTTCTCGTTGCATCGATAACTCTCTTTCTTCAGTGTAAGAGTCCTGATTTTGATTCAAGATATCGTGTTTTGATAAACGCCGCAATTTTTGCTCTTTTTTCAGCATCTTGTTCAGCTGCAATTCCCAATGCAGAGCGTTTTGATTTGTATTTCACCGTTGCTTATATCGTTTTAATTCCAATCCTGTGTATGTATTGCAAAACACAGTTGCTATCGCTGGGTCTTGCAGTCTTTTTGTCACTTATTCTTGGATCGCGCCTGGTTTATGACACTTATTTTAGCGGTGATAGTAATGGAGTCGCTGAGTATAGGTGTATTTTGATTGAAGATGGTGGTCGTCACTTATGAGGCTTCTTATCGCTAATGAGCTATATGAATGCGGTGGTGCCGAAAATGTCTTTAGGGATGAAGTCCAGCTTTGTTTGAATGCTGGTTTTGATGTAAGAACAATTACATTTGACCCTAATTTCATTAAGTCTGAATTCCCAGATCATCATAACTATCCCATTGACGGGGGGAGCGCTTGGAAACTGCGTATTCGCCTGTTTGGCGATAGCGCGCTTAGGAGTGATCTTCTACAACTCATTGAGGATTTTCAGCCTGAGGTTATCCATGTGCATAACGCGGTTAACAGTATGCTTTCTATTTGCAGTGCTATTAGTGCATATCGTGCTAGGCATCCATCAGTTACTAGCCTGCAGACTTTGCATGACTATGGTGTGGTCTGTCCAAGGTCGTGGTGCATTCACGATGATGGATCAGTATGCTCGGGTTATTGCGCTGAGAATTGTTTCGGCGATAAATGCTGTCTTAACTTTCAAGATAAGCTAAAGCGATTGTTAATGAATAGGATAAACTCTGCTCGACGCCATGCATTCGATAGGCTGGTGTCGCCCAGTGAGTTCTTGGTTACGACCTGTGCTGCGAACAACATCGCTGCGGATTGCGTGCGTAATCCCTTTAAAGCGCCACAGGTGTCGTGCTCGTCGTTTAGTGAACGCGATGATGTCATTGTTTATGTTGGCGCCGTTTCAGAACGAAAAGGCTGTACGAATCTTATCAAAGCATGGAAATCCTCTGACTTAGCTCGGGCAGGATGGCGCCTTCGAATTATTGGATCTGTTGAGAGGGATTACGAGGATACATTTACCTCTCTACTGGAGGATGCGAACGGAATCAACGTTCTTGGCAAACTATCTCGTGAGGAAACTTTGGAGGAAATTGTCAAGGCAAAGTATCTTATTGCCCCTTCCCTCTGGATCGAGAACTATCCGACCACTGTTCTTGAGGCTCTTGCCTGCGGTACTGTTTGCTTGGGTTCTAATCGAGGAGGCATACCAGAGCTGATTGGAAAGGACGGGATTTTATTCAACCCCTTGTCCGTGCCAGCTATCACGAAAGTGCTAAACGAGTGTCTCATTATTAATCGGGTGATATGGGAATCCTGGTCCAAGAGCGGAGTTAAGCGCGTCAGACGAGAAAACGATCCTCAGGTTTACCTGGGCTCTTTATTTGGGACTGAATTCAAAGATGGAGAATAATGGTTAACGAGCATCGAAAAACCTTCTTGAAAAATTCCGCAGCGCAGTATGCCCTGCAACTTGCAAAGTACATCCTTCCTTTTGTAACTTTGCCCTATTTGACCAGAGTTCTCGGTGTTGAGGGATATGCTGTACGTGCCTATGTTTTGGCTGTGATGTCTTTTGCCCAGTTGCTTCTTGAGTTTGGCTTTAACCTTCACGGCGCTAAACTCGTTGCTGGATTTAAAGATGATTTGAAGCGCGTTGAGAAGACAATTGGCAGCATTCTGGCTTCAAAGCTAGTGCTTCAGATCATCGGTCTCCCAATCATCTTCGGTATGTGTGTCGCAATTCCACTTATGGGCGAAAACATCCCGTTTACTTTTCTATGCTATCTGAGCATCTGTTTTTCTGTTCTCATGCCGGATTTTATTTTTATGGCATATGAAAAACTTGGTATTTTGACTTCACGCTATGTCATTTCAAAGCTTCTTGCGACTGTACTCACGTTTGCTCTCGTTAAGGGCCCAAATGACCTTTGGCTTGTCGGTTTGCTTGATGTCATTTCCGCATTTGTTGCGCTTGCCCTATCTTTTGTCTCACTTTCACGTGATTTCGGACTGGTCATCGGAATGCCAAGCCTGCAGTCTATTTGGGCTTCCATTAAAGGATCTGCTCTTTATTTCTTGTCAAATGTTTCAGGGACCATTATGTCTTCTGCGACGACAATCGCTGTGGGGCTTTGGATTTCCGATTCTGCGGTAGTTTCATATTGGAGCCTTGGTATGACTGTTGCAAATGCCGTAAACGCGCTCTATACGCCTCTGACCAACGCTCTTTACCCACATATGATTAATGAATATGACCAAAAGCTCGCGAGAAGGATGTTGATGCTGGCGACCCCAGTCGCACTGTTTATTGCTGCAGTGGTCTTCTTCCTTTCTGACCAGATCATGCTTCTTCTGGGAGGCGTTGATTATGTGGCGGGCTCATACGTTATTGCTTGTCTTGCCCCTCTATTCTTCTTTGGTTTTCCTGTCATTCTTCTTGGTTGGCCTCTGCTTGGTGCAGCAGGCTATGTTGAAGAGATGACTCGAACTTCATTGACTGCAACCGTATTGCTTCTTCTTGGTCTCGGGGCTCTTTATATAATTGGAGCCTTCAGCATTGTCGCGGTTGCAACGCTTCGTTGTTTCTGTGAGTTTGTTTTACTTGCATTTAGGGCCATTTATGTCTGTAAATACAATCTGCTTGGAAGCGATCCCATTAAAAGGGGGTCTAAATGAATATTTTAATTAGACTTAGAAATCTAAAGAATTCACTCCAGACAAAGATTCGAATTGCTATTTGGAGTCTTGAGTATCCTGGGCGAGTTGAGTTCGGGGACTGTGTTTCCTCACGTGACGTTATGAGGCTGAGGCTGGGCCCCGAAGGTTCGTTGGTTGTTGGTGACGGCACTTTTTTTAATAACGGTTGTTCTCTCAACTGTATGAAGAGGATAGAGATTGGCAGAAACTGTTTATTTGGCGAAAACGTGACTGTCTACGATCACAATCACCGTTTTTCTAGTTTTTCTCGGCTGGCAGAACAGGGATACAAAAGTGCTTCTATCAAAATTGGGGATAACTGCTGGCTGGGCACCAACGTTGTTGTGCTCAAGGGAGTGACGATTGGAGATGGCTGCGTTGTGGGGGCAAATGTTGTCGTTGCAAGCGATATTCCCCCTGACAGTATCGTGACGCAGAGTCGTGATCTGAACATTGCTCCGATAATCCGTACAAATTGAAGGGACGCGTATTGTGCCTAAAATTGATGTTATTACATTGCATGCTGTAAAAAACTACGGTTCAGTACTTCAGACATTTGCTACTCAGGAAAAGCTGAGGCAGCTTGGGTGTGAGGTCGAAGTCATCGATTATTGGCGAGCCGACAATCTTGATGAGAATCTATTGTCGCTACATGCTAACAATCATTCTTTCCCACTGAATATTATTGCGCGGCCGATACTGTATCCGTCGGTCAAAAGATGGGAAACAGTGTTCAACGGCTTTCTTGACCGTCGTATCAGTCTGACACGTAAGAGATATCTTTCAAATGATGAGCTACTTGAGGATCTTCCTGTTGCGGATGCTTATTGCACCGGTAGCGATCAGACTTGGAATTCTACGCTCAATGGGGGTATTCTGCCAGCTTACTATCTTGACTTCGTTCCGAACGATAAGCCTAAGTTTTCTTATGCGGCAAGCATCGGGAATACGAGCGTTGATGATAGTGAAGCGAGTTATTTAGCTGACAAGCTCAGTCGCTATGACATGATTTCCGTTCGCGAGCAGAGCGCCGTTGACTTGCTCGCGAGCCTTGGGATTAAAGCGCAGCGCGTTCTCGATCCAACACTTGCAATGGGGAAAGAATTCTGGTCCGATTTCGCCGATGAAAAACTTGTCGGTGAAGAAGGCTACGTACTTCTTTATCGCTTGCATCCTGACCGTGTGATCGACGGCTTTGCTTCTGAATTTGCGAGGAGCCGTGGACTTAAGTTGAGGCGCGTTTGCCTTCGCTATGATCAGGTACGCGAGGGCGGTTCCCCTGTTTTTATTCCAGAAGTCGAGGAGCTTGTCGGTCTTATTAAGGGTGCCAGCATGGTCATTACTGACTCTTTTCATGTGACTGCATTCTCTACGATGTTGGAACGTAACTTTGCGGTTTATTGCAGAGGCAATTTTAATACTCGAATTGACAATCTTTTGGGTATATGCGGCCTTCGAGATAGGTGGCTTTCTGTGGAATCGAGAGACCGTCTGCTTTTAGAAGACGTTGTTTATGATGGCGTAGCGGAAAAGCTGGCTGCCGCGAGATGTGATACTGACAAGTTTCTTAAGAAGGCCGTTTCATTGACGGGGGTTGGTGGCCGATGAATACCCGTTCCGAATCCTCCTCGTTCGCTTCATTGCTTAATGCGCCATTACGAGTTATCGCGCTTCGTAATACTGATGACGCGAGTATTGCCTCTTCCGCCTCTGGCGGCGCTTTTGTCGTTCTTGCGCATGCAATGCTCAACAGGGGGGGAGTTGTGTTTGGTGCGGCTCTTCTTGAATCTGGTATGGTTGAGCACGTCTGTGCAAAGAACGTTTCAGAATTGCGAGCTTTGCAGGGTTCGAAATACGTTCGCAGCGATGTAGCGGATACCTATGGAGAATGCTATGACTACCTGAGCAGGGGCGTGGATGTCCTGTATTCCGGGACGCCCTGTCAGATTGCGGCGCTGAGGTCCTATTTGAAAAAAAGAAATGTGGCCAATCTGCCGGGCTCCCTTGTCTGTGTCGACTTGATCTGTCACGGCACCCCTGGACAAGAGATTTTCAAAGCGTACATCAGCTGGCTTTCAGCAATTGAGCGGACGGATGACGGCATCCACGGCTATGAGTTTAGAAATAAGCTAATGGGATGGGGGCTCTACTACTACTACTACTACTACCGATCCGGTAAACGACATGAGAAGCTTGGGCAGGCAAGCGATGACCCCTACTACTCTGCGTTTGCAAAGGGCATTATATATCGTAAATGTTGCTATAGTTGCCCCTTTGCTCGAATAGAGCGTGCCGGAGACTTTACAGTCGGTGACTTTTGGGGAATAGAGGATTGCCACCCGGATTTCTACGATGAGCGCGGAGTCTCAGCAGTGCTTATTAATTCGATAGAGGCGAATGAGTTTTTCAATGATTATTGCATTGATAAATGTGAATGGATTGATTCAACTGTTGAGAATGTGATTGCACGGAATGGCAATCTGGCTGGACCGACCAAGCGAACTGAAGAGCAAGAACAACTTGCCAAAGAAGTAGAGAAAGCAGTTGCCGATGGAGATTACGATAAGGCATTTGGGGTGCTTCTTAAGCCGCGGTTGAGTGTTACGGCGAGGATTCGTCGTCTTCTTCCGTGGAAGGCCGTACGCTTTCTATACACGCTAAGGCGATAATATGAATACGGTCACTTTGAGATGGCTGGATATCCTGTGAGTATTTCATCGTTTGCGCGCTGCTGAATAACACGAAACGATACCGTTAATTTGACGCTTAGGCACTGAGACCGCCATGGACTCGGTGCCTTTTGCTGACGGCAGGATTGTGGTGTTGCCGTATGATTGCCTTGCCAGTATCGACCTCGTCTGCAATCCTGTCTATGGCCGAATCCGTATAACCTTCGCCATCAAGCCTCGGGTACTACTCCTTTATGGGGTGCGCGTTGAATACGGTCTGGGCCGTGTCGTGTCTGCGCCCATTGTCTCAGCTGGCTTCGGCCTGAACTTTGTGCTAGGCCTTCCGATCAACGAAATATCTGTCTCTTTGGCCTCCTATGCGGTTGTTAGTGACTTCAGCACAAGGCTGTCCTTCACCTCCGTGAAATCGCAGCAGTACGATGCGTGACGATGATGACGGTACGGCCGAGATTTCGCATGCGATCCAGCATTTCTCGCTCGGTCTTGGGGTCGAGGGCCGCTGTACATTTATCGAGCAGAAGCACGGGGGAGCCGGAGTAGACCGCACGCGCAACGGCAAGGCGTTGCTCCGGGTCTCTGTATCAGTTGTCGCTGGTGTCGTCCCAGGTTAGGTCCATCTGGCACCATTTGCCGTCGATCTTTACGGCGTTCCAGGTGTGGCCGTTGCCGGTGATGCGGCCGTTGGCGATGCCCGCGGCGTCAAGGAGCTTGGAGTAGATGCGCTGGTAGCTCTCGCAGGTGCCCTGGTGGCGCGTGAGGCCGCTTTCGGCCGAGCACCAGTTGAGGCTGTGGTCGTACTCCAGCTGGTCGAGCGTCCAGTCGTGGAGCCACAGCGCCATGTCGTATTTCGAGCCGTTTGTCTGTTGCCTGCACAGGTTTACGGCACCGTTGACGATCTGCGTGACGCTCGGGCGGGCGGCGTCGTTTACGGTCACCTCCGCCGTGGTGCGCAGGTAGTAGATCCCCTTGTCGTTTTGGGGGTCGTTTCTGTCGTTGTCCATAAAGTAGAAGTGGATTCGGTACGTTCCCGATGCCGTGAAGTCAAAGGTGAAGTCGTGGCCCGCGGTGCCCAGGCTGTGGTAGCTGGCCCATGCCGGGCGCGACGGGTCGCAGACGCTTTCCTGACTGCCGCCGTCCCAATAGGTGGGCACGTCCATGCGCGCCTTGGCCTGGGACGAGCCGTTGGCCTGGGTTACGTGGAAGGTCGTCGCGGTGCCCGCGGGGGCGTCGTTCCACGAGACGGTGAAGGTGACGCCGTTTTGGGTTGCCGTGGCGGAGTGGGCGTAGGTGGTTTGTGACGTGGTGGAGATGGCCTCGGGCGTGGGGGTGGCTTGGGCGAGGAGGGATGGGGTGGGTGTGTCGGTTGCGGCGGTGGTGCCGGGCGTGGCGGGGGTGCCGGGCGTGGCGGCGGTGCCGTTTGCGCTTTCCGTGTTGGCTGCGCTGGTGCCGGTGGGTGTTGCGGTGCCGTCCTCTTCGGTATCTGCTGCCGCGCTTGTGTTGGCGCCGTCTTCAGCCTTGCCTGTGTCGCTGCTCGCGGCGTCGGCTTGCGCCTGCTGCTCGGCTGTTGCCCGAGGCCGGATGGCTTCCGCAATGGCTGCCATGGGCATCGTCGCGCTGACCATGGACGTGCACGCAATCGCGCAGAGCAGGTAGTAAAGGGGTCGTTTCATAGCGGAGCCTCTCGGTGAGCAGCCAATAGGGTCCGAAGGCAGCTCCAGGCCAGCACTCCGCACATATTTTGTTGGGGTTAATTTTACGGGAACCCCACTCAACATCAGCAAACTTTCTGGGGAATGTTGGGGAGGGTGAGGTAGCGGGCTTGTTTTAGTCCCCGACGGCGCTCTGACCCGAGCTGGGTTGACTACACGCGATGCGGCAGCTTCAACATGAGGCCGTCTTCCGCTTCTTCGAGGCTCGGCACCGAGACCTTCCAGGAATAGTCCGCGAGGCTGCAGCCTAAGTCTAGTTCCGCATGGTCGTATTTTTCAATTTTGCAGCCAGGGTGATTCTCGTCTGGTAAAAGACGACATTCGACCGGTCGCGACCCGATGATTCGATACTCCTTCTGATATGCGTACTTGGGCGTTTTGATAACGAGATTGTGCGGGATGCCCTCAAAGATCTCGCGAATCAGTTTTGGCCCGGGGACGCCGTAGGAGATGGGACCGTGGGCGTAGACGCTTCCGTCGTCGGCAATGTGTCTGTCGGCGAGGCGTGCGAAGCTGTCGTACTGCACAATACCGATCCACCCGTCCGCGCACCCGAACTCCTGGATCATGCGCATCGGGATTTTCACGGTGTTGTCGACGATATCGTTCTCGCGGACCGTGTACATGCAGTAGATGGGCAGGCAAGTATATCTGAATAGACATGCCCCAGGGGCCATGGACGCCTCGAGTGGATCGCCCTGTTCGCCAGGCAGGCCATGGTAGTAGCCGGCCGCGTTCATGTAGAGGCGACCGCTTATCAGGTCGTCGATGTATGCTTCCTTGGGCGCGAACTTGAGTAGGTATGCGATGGCGCCGTTGGGCATGGCATGTCCTTTCTTGAGCGGTTCTGTCCCGGGCTAACTCGTTCGTCCGGGCACCGTCCGGGCACCTTGAGACCAAGATAACGACGTCCCCCAAAACCTTCTCTCGCAAATTGATTTATTCGGTCCCGCTCCCGCACGGCCGGTCGGCTTCTGCGTCCATCACGACGTCCACGACCTGTTCGGCGAGGCGCCTGAGCAGCTCTCGCATGTCGATGGCGCCATCATCGAAACGGGGCATGTAGAGCATGTCCGGCGTCGGGTCTGACAAGATTTCTGCAGCGGTCTTCGTTCTTTCCCAGAATCTGTTGTTGTGGTGATTTCAGACTCTAGGACGAGGACCGTTATTCGTTAAACGGGCGCTAGGGCGTCATCCTTACGCCAACGTTTCCGACGGACCCTCTTTTCGTTCTGCGATGTAGTCCGCGAACCATTTGCGCGCGTTGTTCTTGAGGATACGGATATTATCTTCGTTTGCGGTGTTGATCTCCTGAAGCGCTCGTTCGGCGATAACGTTCTGATCTTCAAGAGACTCGTCGACGCTTGAACGGTATTTTTTAGCGACCGATGCTATATACCTGCTTACGAAGGTCTTTTTCTCCTTATCGCTCAGGGCCGCGAAATCTACTTTGAGATTGAGCCTCGAGAGCAGTTCCGGTGGGAACTTTTCCTGCACCTCGGTTCTCGGTGTGTTCGAGGTGAATACTATGGTATAGCCGTTAAGGTCGTGTTCCTCGCCCTGGGAATCCGTGAACTTGCCGTTCTCGAGCAGGTCTAGGAAGAAGCTCCAGACTGCGGAATCTCCCTTTTCGAACTCGTCGATGAGAATGACGCCCGACTTGCTGCGCTCTATCTTCATTGTTAGCTCGCCCTCTTCGCTGCCCATGTAGCCACGCGGGCTGCCGATGAGTGAATTGAGCGAGTCCTTGCTGCTGTAGTTGCCAAAGTTGATTTTTGCCAGCGATTCCCCCGGCGCGAGCAGGCTACTGAGGATCCTTGCAGTCTCGGTTTTGCCCACGCCTGAGGGGCCGATCAGGAATAGGGAGAGAATCGGCTGTTCTCCGATGCTGTTAAACAGCCTGAAAATTTCGACCTGTTTGCGGAAATCATCTTTGAAATTATCCTGCCCGATGAGGTCGTGTACGAACTGGTCGAGTAGCTCTTTTGTCTCTGAGTCGTCTAGGTCTATCAGGCGTTTTGGTTTCTTTTCAGTTGGCATGGTTTGATCCTCGATAGCCCCCTTGATGTTGCAGGGTTTTGAGGCGTCGAATAATGTGCGCGTCTCGTAGGCATATCTGCTCGCTACCGCTTCGTCGGCGATGAACACTGTAGTGTCTGGCATTCGATAGAGAAGGGTTTCTAATGCTGCACCGAGATCCCTGTTGCTGCTCGAGGGGTCGAGTAAGGGCAAGAGTGACGAAACATCGAGCGCCTTGTTGCGTTTTTCTGCTTGTTGCGCATTATCTGCCGCGCGAGCAAGCGATAACACCGAGATAAAATCGTAACCTTCGCTTTCGAGCAGGTTTCTGAGACGGGCGAACTGGTCCTTTCTGTATGTGATTAAGTTCAGCATGGCTTATTCATTCTTTTTATTGACTGCTTGGATGACGGCGATGACGTCGATGTAGGTTGCTTCGGTCTCCTTTTCTTGTACTATCGGATTATCTACTTGATCGTCAGTTCGCTCTTTGGTTGAGCCGTCAATGAAGCCGTCGTCCTCCGGTTCAGCCGTCTTTCCTTTTGTTTGAAAATATTCGTACGAGCTGCGAAGGTCCGATGGGCAAACTTTCCCCTTGCAGATCCCGATGATTCCGACCTTACCGATGAGAAGGTCGTCGACTGAGTAGCCGCTCTCGAAGAGATCCGCTCCATCGATGGGGATCTTCAAGATAATGTTGTTGCTCTCCTCGTCGCCAATTCTCCCGATAAGCTTGAACGACGCGCCCGACTTGATGAAGGACTGAAATAGGTGCCCCACATCGAGGCCGCCAGCCTCAGGGATTTGAATGCCGTCGAACGTTCCCGACATGACCGTTATGAGGGTGCGAACTTCGTCCTCGTCGAGTAGTGAGAGGCTCACATTATTGATGTAGACGAGGTCGCCCTCTTTACTCTTATTTTCGTCAAAACCGAGGCAGTTTCCTTTGATCTCAGCAAGCATTCGGCTCTTGGTGTTGATGTATTCGAGCGTGTCTATCAGCTTTGTTCGCTTCTCGTGTCCTAAGTTTACGTCTGCATCCCCGGATAATTTTGAAAAGAGCGGGACCTTCCCTTCTCCTTTTGCATGGATTTCCGCATTACCGGATGTTGCCTTCTCTTTTTCGTTTGAGCGCTCTTTCCAAATCGTATTGTTTAGCAACATGCGCATTTCATAAACTTTAGAATGGTTCATGTAATACGCCGTGAAGAGGTCCGTGGCCTCGGTTTCATTTGACATGTCGTTCCAATCTATTTGATTCGTACATTTGTTCTATCTATTGTATTCTAAGTTATAGTATCGCGTGAGCGTGTGCCAAGCTGAAGCCAAAATTTGGTTGCGAAGTATCAAAAGATCCTATTGATAGGGTAGACCGTTGGCGAGATACAGACGTCCTTTTGTTAACACGTGGCATACTGGGGCAGTGTCCTGCTCATCTTTGAAAACCTACTAGCTTCAGAGGTGTTTCGGCACATATTTCAGCGATAGACTTCTATTGTCAACACTTATCTGTTCCTAGCTGCTTTGGAGGTTGCTTATGGATCCGGCGTCCATGTTTGATGGTCTGGGCTCATCGGTTATAGCGGCTATTGCCGGCGCTCTCGTGACTGCTCTAGTTAGTGTTCCCGTCAGCTACAAGGTTGGGCAGAGATCCGTCAAGCAGTCTCAGAAGGCCGGTAAAGGCTCAAAGCAGATTCAGGTTGGTGTCGTAAATGAGCGCAACGACAAATAAGCAAATCCAAAAGGCTGGCGATAATGCAAACCAGATTCAAACGCAGACGTTTGTGCAGAACATCGGGATATCTGAAGAGCGGGTTTATGACATCGTAAGCGCTGCGTGCGACAGGGCTATTGAGTCTTGCCTTATGGAGTCAAGGCTTGCAGTCGAACAGAGGTTGAATAGTTTTAAAGATGAGCTGTATGCCATTGTCGGGAATCAATTACAGCTTTTCGAATCGCTTCGCGAGCCGTCGTGTGCGGCGACGTTAGGTGCAGCAGCAAATGCCGCTGCAAGGACTAACTCTGCGGATGACCATCAGATGCTGGCTGAGCTATTAGTCAAACGCTTTGAGTCGCCATCGGATCGCCACGTTGCCACTGGGGTGAGTAAGGCAATCGAGATTGTCGAGTTTCTTACTGATGAGGAGCTTGCGGGGTTAACGGTGTTTTTTGCCGTAAATAGGTACACCCCATCTTCCGGTGTTATTGGCGATGGTATCAAGACCTTAGCCGGGATATACGAGAGTCTTCCCTTGAACCTTCTACCCGCTGGTACGGATTGGATAGACGATTTAGATATCCTTGATGCAATTAGATACTCATCGATCACATCGCTTACGCCGTTTCTTGACCTTCAGTTTGACATGTTGAAGGGATATACCGTTTGCGGAGTTGGGGTGGATTCCGCTGAAGAGGCAGAGGTACTAGAAAAGCTTGAAGAGGCGGGATTGCCAACGGATTTGCTTGTCGATCATGAGTTGAATCCTGGGTATAGGCGATTGTCTCTCAGGTATATTGATCGCTTCGACAACCTGTTATATAGGCATGATTGTGATGCCTCCATACCGGGCATTCCACTGAGCAATGCGCAGATTGAAGCATTACGATTCATTTGCCAATTAAGCCAAGATGACTCCTGCGTCGCCTTCATTAAGGAAAACCTCAAGAAGGAAATGTTTAAGCTTCCTGTGCTGGTTAAAGTGCATGACTGGTGGAATTCCATTCCACTGGTTCCGAGGCTCACGCCTGCTGGCGAATGCCTCGCCAGCGCTAACGCCAGAAGGTTGAACTCCAGCTTGCCCGAATAGTAGGGTGGGACGCAGGCTATTTCATGCCGTTGGCTTAATGATTCAGCTGGATTTAGGGAGCAAGCGATGGGTGATTTAGTAAGCAACGAAGTTAAGGCAAATGACTGGTGAATGGATTTCTTTCACTGTTGACCCCGGTGACGAGCTGAAGCTGTACTCATTGCAGCGCCTTGCTTTGTATCAGGAACAATGGTAAGGGAAATTGCTGCTTGATTTCGGTTGGGCAAAATTCTTAAAACTTGGAATCGAGCTTGCTGAGGTTGTTGGAGCTTCGGTTGATGAGAGGGTTTTAAGAATCATGAAAGAGAGCATTTCTGCAGATGTGATTTGGTAGGCAGCGGGCCCAGATATAGATAAAGACATCCCATTGGTACACTTTTGTGTGTCTTTCAAATCAGAAAATATTAAAACTTGATTAGTGGTTTGTCGGAGGGTATAATACTCGCTCACTATTTCTAACAGGAAAGGTGAGGCATCGTTATGAAGGCTATACAGTGCGCTGCATTTCTAGTTAGCCATGCATGTGAGAATAACAAACTCATCAGTAACCTTCAGCTCCAGAAGATGCTCTTTTTCGCTCAAGTCGACTATATGCAAAAGCATGCTTGGAACAAACTATTCGATGATGAAATCCATGCTTGGCAGTACGGTCCAGTCATTCCGTATGTTTACAATGCCTATTCTCGATATGGTGGTAGCCCCATCCTAAGACCGGAGTTTTCACTAGATGAGACCCCGTTCGATATCGAATCATTTAAACATGATCATGAGCAGCACTCCATTGATATGAGAGCCTCGCTTGAATCCGTCTACGCAGAGTGGGTTGATAGGCCCGCCTGGGCTCTTGTTGCCGAGTCACATGAAAAAGGCAAGGCATGGGACCGCGTCTATAACCGTGATGAGAAGGAGGCTTCTGGTTACGGCGATGTGATTACGGACGAGATCATTAAGGAAACCTATGGCTGCTGAGGCTCCTTACGGCTCTAAAGCTTGGCGTGATCAGAAGGCAGCGGCGCAACGGAGGCTTGATGAGTGTCTACGCGTCATGGCTGATCATGAGTTTGAGAATCAGAACGAGATAGTCTCTTGCGCTGGAGTTTTGGCTAAAGTTTACGCGGACAAAGAATTTCGCCATCGATATTCGAGCATTGTTGAAGTAATCGAAAGCTTTAATCATCCTGAGACCAGTGAGAGCGAGGCACGCGAGCGAATAGCTCAGTTTAATTCCGAAATTCAGCAGGAGCAGGTTAGGGCATCTGTTCTTGCTGCCAATCTAAGAGTGTTCATTGTCTACGATCATGATGGTGCATCTGCAATTGAAAATGATGACGACATCTTGATTCTTCAACGAGACAGAAGACTCGAGAAGTTGTACGACCATGTTAATCTTGAGGCAAGGCGCTCTGGAGCAAACAGTGGCAGGATGAAGATGCTCGTCGACGAGGTCGGACGAGCTAATAAGAGCCTTGTGCAATCTAATGAGGAGCTTGCCAAGACAGAGGATGCACTCAAATCAGCTAAAAATGCACTTAAGTCAGCAAAAAAGGCTGCAATTAAAGCAGAGAATAAAGCCAAAAGGATGCAGACGGAGCTAATCGGTATTCTGGGCATCTTTTCTGCCATTACGCTTGCATTTAATGCTGGTGTATCGTTTACCACGTCTTCAATCGGTGCGACCACTTCCAATACAAGCATCTTTCAGATTGCTTTTATTGTCTCGGTTGTGGGATTCTTCCTGTTCAATACACTGTATGCTGCCTTTTCGTTTATCTACCGTCTCGTCCAAGGGCCCTCTGGCGACGGCAAGCAATTTTGCCAGATGAAAGTTATTGTCATTTGTGAAGCGGCTTCAATTGTTCTTATGGCATTGTTTGGAGTACTTTCTTATTTGAGCTGCTGCACTCCGGCTGCAAACTAAATAACAAGGTGGGCTATTGCTCGTTTTAATATACCTAATTGCGGTGGAAACCTTCGGGTAACACCTGAAGAGGGCTGATGCGTCAGCCCTCTCATTTTGGCGATTTCTGCTCCTTCAGCTTGATACGCCGTGCTTTCGTTTATGTTGCTATGTGCATGGCGAGAGCAAAAAAGGCGTCGCACGATGAACTCAACGGTGAGAACATTTCCGACATGGTCAGGTCTGGAAATGAGCAAGAAGGTTTCCGAGGCGAGGGCTCGCTCGACGAGGAGCTCGAATAAGATGGTCACCTTGATGGCGGTCAGAATCATCTCGGAGAAGTCTTTAAAGCTAAAACCTTGAAGTAGCTAATTGAAACTGCTACCGCGTTGGATAGGGCAGAGTCGGCTCGACTTGACGCCATGAATAAGGTCGGTGCTGAGCAGATTTCCTGAGCGCAATATGGAACGGTACTTCTTAATCTTTCGCTGATAGTCGGTGCCATATTATTGGCTGTTTGGACAGAACAACCGTTGCCTGTTCTCTTGTAGGCGGACTTGCAGCGAACAATGTTCTCAATCTATTTGTGTCCAACCGCTCTTCGAAATAGTGATGCTGCGCTATGATGTCCTAAATGAAAAACGAAGGTCTGCTATAGGTCATCGTTTTGCAAGGGGGTTCCTTCCTAACGGAGGGCATCCCTTAGTTTTATTTAGATGGAAATTGGGACGAACGGCTGCATTCCTGATCGATCCTGATTAGCGCCCTATTGGGTTGATAGACGTTACGGTAAGATGTTCTCAGTGATACAGTCGTCGTGCACTCTGCGTGAGGCGATGACCAAGAAGGGTCGTTGTTCGGTTTTCCGGCAACGGCCCTTTGATGTTTCCGCGACAACTGGATGTTGTCGCGGATGCCGCCTTTGTTTCCAGAGCCCTCGATGCAGAGTCGTTATTTCGGAAGTGCGGGGACAAATCGAAAATCTCTGAGCACTGCCCGATTTTTAGCAACAAAACCGCAGGTCGGGGAAGTTTAAAACAGGGGTTTGGTCGGCAGTTCTCGGATTTTCGCCGCACTTCCGGATTGGGCGCTCATTTAGCACTCTCGATGTCCCCACATCCTCTAAAAAGTTCTTAAAACAGCCTTAAAGGCGCCTCAACTCGCGTTGACAGTGTAAAATACGCATGTTTGACTATGACAGAAGTGGATTTTAGGGGGGGGGGGGAGTACGCCATGGAGGTGCTGGTTGTTGGCAACACCGCATATGTTGACGATGACTTTTGCTCCAAGCCGTTCCCCAGCGACCATGTGTAGGTCGTAGCCGCGCAGGACGCGCGCCGCGATGAGTCGTCGCCCCATGCTTCGTGGAAAGAGCTCCTCCAGCACCTGGACCAGGCCTACGAGTTTGAGCGCGTGGTCTACCTTTCTACCTACCTCACCCCGCATACCGTTACTTTTGGCGACATTGGGCTGCTGCGCTCGGTGTTTCGTGCCTGTATGGGACGCAATGTGCAGCTGCTGTTTATTGCGGGGCCCGCGGGTGCAGAGGGCACCACTGGCGGATGTGACGACGACGCCACGGCCGCCAGTGGCGCCCAGACGGGCGAGGGCATTATCGCCCGCGCTGCCAACGACCTGTGCCGTTACTATGCATCGCGCGACGGCATCCAAGCCAAAGTCCTGCGCGTGCCGTATCTGTATACCGCATCGCCGGCATTAACCGACGCATTTTTGGTTCCGTTGTTCGAGGCATGCTCGGGCGGGTCGGACGCGCTTCAGGGTGCGGCAGATGCGCCGTTTCCCCTGCTGTGTGCCGAGGAACTCGCGGTGTTGGTGCATCGTATCTTTGACAGCCGGGATGCCAACTTTGAGATGCTCGACGTTGCAGACGCTTTTGGCCACCCGAGGCCTATGGCGTGACCGTTGACGCTCCGGGTGCGAGCGTGACCTATCACACGCTCAGCATCTAGGCGTTTCGTCGCCTATCGGCGCTATACTGCAGCCGTTGCCCACGATGCGGGGAACACCCGCATCGTGGGTTTTTGCTTATGAAGGGACGGTGCCGCGTGGACGTACAGCAGCTAGAAGAGGCCTGGGCTTTGAGGGCCGGCGCGCGTGAGGCGCGATTGGTTGCGGCCTCGCATGTGCCGGCGGCGCTGTCTCTGTTGGGGATTGTACGTCCCGGCGATCGCCTGGTTGCGTTTGCCGATGACTTTGCCGATGCGTTTGCGCGCGGCTTTGAGTGCTGCGACGTGGCTATGGTGGAGGAGCCGTCGGTTGCGGCGTTTACTGCTGCGTCCGAGGGCTTTGATGCTACGTTTGATTCCGAGGGGCCGCATCTGTGGTGGTTCGTTAACTCCATCGGCGGGTTTGGACTGCGCGTTCCCGATCTGCGTGCTCTGGGTCGCGCGGCCCGCGATGCCCGCGCGCTGCTTGTGGTGGATAACACCGTGGCGTCGGCTTTTGGCTGCGATCCGCTGCGGCTGGGTGCCGTGCTGTCGCTCGAGGCGCTCGACCGCGTGTGCGCCGGTAAGGCCTCGCGCAAGTTGGTTGCCGCTTCGGTGGCGCGCTCGCAACTCAAGCGCCATCGCGTGGATGCCGCGGCTGAATGCGTGCACGCGTTGTTTGCGGGCTGCGGTGCGTCGGCGCTCGACCTTTCTACCGAGGAGGCCGACGTGCTGGAGTGTGGGCTTTCCTCGCTCGACGCTCGCATGCAGGCGCACTTTGACCGCGCACGTGCACTGGCCGAGTATCTGGCCGCCAATGAGATGGTGCGCAACGTGCGCTATCCCGGGCTGAGCCCGCATTCCGACCATGCGGCTGCAACGGGAATCCTCGAGCATGGTTTTGGCCCGGCAGTTGAATTTGATCTTATCGAGCGTAGCGCGGGAGAGCTGTTCGACGCTTTGCCGGGGGAGTTTCGCGCATCGCCCGCCGGCGGCGCAACGACGCGCCTTTCGGCTCCACGCGGCAAGCAGGGGAGCACCATCCGCCTCTTCGCCGGCACCGACGACCCTCTGCAGGTGGCTGCCACTCTCGATAACGCCCTTCGCAAGTAGCTAATCGGGGTCTGTGTCACGAAAACGGCCTATTTACTACGTTTAAGCAATAGGGGTCGACCACACCCGCCTATTTTGAAAATTACCAAGCTGTTTACCAGCGGTTTTGTTTTCATAATGTCCGGTATGGTCGTGGGTATTCAACTAAACGTAGTAGATGGGCCCGTTTTGTGGCGCGAGCCTCAACCCGAGGGCGCTGTGGGCTAAAAACGGCCTAAAAGGACTACTCTGCATTGATGCTGGCGATGAGGTCGTTGGCCTTTGCGGCAATTACTTGGTTGATGTCGGCCTGCAGCTCCTCGTAGACCGCTATGGCGCGCTCGCCGGCGGGGGTGAGCGATGATCCGCGGGCTCCGTCGCGCTCGATGAGCTTGCAGCCCAGCTGGCCTTCGGCCTCGTTCACGATGCGCCAGGCCTTGGAATACGCCATGCCCATGCTCTTGGCGGCACGGTTGAGCGAGTGTTCGTGGGCAATACCCTGCAGCAGCAAGACGCAGCCGTGGCCGAACACGCCCGGCAGGTCTTTGTCGCACGCTTGAATGACCAACTTTGCCGTCGTCTTGTACTCCATGTGCTCCGCATCTCCCCGCTAAAGTGTTTGCTGGGCAAACGCAAAGCCTGCGTCAAACCCTCGTGTGCTCTTCTTAAATCATGCATTGTAGCAGTCAAAGTGCGTTAAGATACTTCCCCAGTATTGGGCGCCCAAGGTTGGGCTGGGTCCTACGAGGCCTGCAGCCGACCGGTCGCATGGAAAAAGGAGAAACATGGCTACGTTCTTTCCCGGTGAGTCCCACACGTTTTCGGAGTATCTGCTGGTCCCTGGTTACTCGTCCTCGCAGTGCATCCCCAACAACGTCTCTCTTAAGACGCCGCTAACCCGCTTTAAGCGCGGTGAGAAGCCGGCAATCACCCTGAACATCCCCATGGTTTCCGCCATCATGCAGTCCGTCTCGGGCGTCGACATGGGTGTCGCGCTCGCTACCGAGGGTGGCCTGTCCTTCATTTACGGTTCCCAGACCCCCGAGTCCGAGGCCGCTATGGTCAAGGCCGTCAAGGATCACAAGGCCGGCTTTGTTCAGTCCGATTCCACGCTGACCCCCGACATGACCATGGAGCAGGTCATCGAGCTCAAGGAGAAGACCGGTCACTCCACCATGCCGGTCACCGACGACGGCACTCCCAAGGGCAAGCTCCTGGGTATCGTCACCAGCCGTGACTATCGCCCCAGCCGCGATGACCACCAGAAGAAGGTCTCCGAGTTCATGACCCCGCGTGAGCAGCTCATCGTGGGCGACAAGAACATCAGCCTTAAGGTTGCCAACGACGTCATCTGGGACAACAAGCTCAACGCTCTGCCTATCGTCGACGACAACGATCACCTTATGGGTATCGTCTTCCGCAAGGACTACGACAGCCACAAGACCAACCCCAACGAGCTGCTCGATAACGACAAGCGCTACATGGTCGGCGCCGGTATCAACACCCGCGACTATGCCGAGCGCGTGCCGCTGCTCATCGAGGCCGGTGCCGATGTCCTGTGCATCGACTCCTCCGAGGGCTTCAGCGAGTGGCAGAAGCGCACCATCGAGTGGATCCGCGCCAACTACGGCGAGGACGTCAAGGTCGGTGCCGGTAACGTTGTCGACGCCGAGGGCTTCCGCTTCCTGGCCGACTGCGGTGCCGACTTCATCAAGGTCGGTATCGGCGGCGGTTCCATCTGCATTACCCGCGAGACCAAGGGCATTGGCCGTGGCCAGGCCACCGCGCTGATCGACGTCTGCCGCGCTCGCGACGAGTACTACGAGGAGACCGGCGTCTACGTGCCCGTGTGCTCCGACGGCGGCATCGTCTACGACTACCACATGACGCTCGCCCTTGCCATGGGTGCCGACTTTATGATGCTGGGTCGCTACTTCGCCCGCTTCGACGAGAGCCCGACCGAGCGCGTCAACGTGAACGGTCAGTACATGAAGGAGTACTGGGGCGAGGGTTCTGCACGTGCCCGCAACTGGCAGCGCTACGACCTGGGCGGCGCCGCGAAGCTCAGCTTCGTCGAGGGCGTTGACTCCTACGTTCCCTACGCCGGTTCCCTCAAGGACGGCGTGGGCGGCACGCTCTACAAGGTCAAGTCCACGATGTGCAATTGCGGTGCCCTCTCGATCCCCGAGCTCCAGGAAAAGGCACGCCTGACCCTGGTCAGCTCCACCTCCATCGTCGAAGGCGGAGCCCACGACGTTGTCGTCAAGGACTCCCAGCAGTCCGTATCTTATCGATAAGCGGCTTTCCCAAGCACCGCACCTTGCCGTTCAAACCGTCGCTCGCGTACCAAAGTACGCGTCGCTCCTCTTTCACGGCAATCTGCGGCACTTGGAAAACCCGTTCGTTCTAGAACGGGTTGCACATAAAGGTTGAGCATCAACCACGTTATTTAGATAAAGCGAGATGCCTGCAAGTCGCAGGCATCTCGCTTGTCGTATTTGCTATTATCAGTCGAGTCAACCTTAGGGTCGGGCGGCTTAGCTTTGTTCGCTACAAGTTCCGCACGCAAAGAAGAGCACTTAATGTGCTCTTCGTCTTGCGCAGGACTGTCCGCAGTAGCGAATAAAGCTTAGCCGACCGACCCCAGCTAAGATTAAAGGAGCTGATATGTGCGATTGCACAGATCATAAGGATGAGATCCCTGCCTACGACGCGCAGGCCATTGAGTCCAAGTGGATGAAGGCCTGGGAGGACTCCAACCTCTTTGCCGTCGACACCGACGCCAGCAAGCCCAAGAAGTACGTGCTCGAGATGTTCCCGTATCCGTCGGGCGACCTGCACATGGGCCACGCGCGCAACTATACCATCGGCGATGCCATGGCCCGTCAGGCCCGCATGCGCGGCTACGATGTGCTGCACCCCATCGGCTTTGACGCCTTTGGCCTGCCTGCCGAGAACGCCGCCATCAAGCACAACACGCAGGCTGCCGCCTGGACGTATAAGAACATGGACCAGGCGCTCGCCACGATGAAGCGCATGGGCTTCTCCTACGATCTGGATCGCATGGTCAAGACCTGCAGCTCCGATTATTACCGTTGGGGTCAGTGGATCTTTGAGAAGTTGTGGGAAAAGGGCCTGGTTTACCGCAAGAAGAACCCGGTCAACTGGTGCCCCACCTGCAAGACCGTTCTGGCCAACGAGCAGGTCACCGAGGGTAAGTGCTGGCGCTGCGGCACCGAGCCCGAGAAGCGCGACCTGGAGCAGTGGTACTACAAGATTACCGAGTACTCCCAGGAGCTGCTCGACGATCTGGAGAAGCTCCCCGGCTGGCCCGAGCGCGTCAAGCAGATGCAGGCTAACTGGATCGGTCGCTCCGAGGGCGCCGAGGTCGACTTTACCCTTTGCGACCGGGATGGCGAGCCCATCGAGGGCGACGAGGGCAAGATCACCGTCTTCACCACGCGTGCCGATACGCTCTTTGGCGTTTCCTTCTTTGTCCTGGCTCCCGAGTACGCCGGCCTGCACGAGCTCGTCGAGGGCACGGAGTACGAGGAGGCCGTCACCAAGATCGTCGAGGACTCCAAGCATATCTCCGCCGTCGAGCGTGCCCAGGGCACCCTCGAGAAGCACGGTGCCTTTACCGGCCGCTACGTGGTGAACCCGGTCAACGGCGAGAAGGTCCCCGTGTGGGTTGCCGACTACGTCGTGGCCGACTACGGCACCGGCGCCGTCATGGCCGTTCCCTGCGGCGACCAGCGCGACTTTGAGTTCGCCCGCAAGTACGACCTGCCGATCGTGCCGATCATCCTGGACGATGACGACCGCGCAGCCGTCGAGGCTAACGGTGAGACCATCGATACCTTCCATGCCGAGACCGTCGACTGGGATTGCGCCCATGCTGCCGAGGGCACGCTGGTCCAGTCCGGCAAGTACACCGGTATGCGCGGCGGCAAGCACTCCGAGGGCGAGGCTGCGATCGTGGCCGACCTCGAGGCCATGGGCTGCGGTCGTCGTAAGGTCGAGTTCCGTCTGCGCGACTGGCTCATTTCCCGCCAGCGCTATTGGGGCAACCCCATCCCGGCAATCCACTGCGAGCACTGCGGCATCGTACCCGTGCCCGAGGACCAGCTGCCGGTGACGCTGCCCGAGAACCTTGACCTGGGCGCCGGCGAGACCCTCGCCGAGTGCAAGGAGTTCTACGAGACCACCTGCCCGGTTTGCGGCCGCCCGGCTAAGCGCGAGACCGATACCATGGACACCTTCACCTGCTCCAGCTGGTATTACCTGCGCTATACCGACCCGCACAACACCGAGCTGCCCTTCTCCCGCGAGGCCGCCGACCGTTGGATGCCCGTCGATAACTACATCGGCGGCATCGAGCACGCTATTCTGCACCTGCTCTACAGCCGCTTCTTTACCAAGGCGCTTCGCGACCTGGGCCTGCTGAGTGTGGACGAGCCCTTCACTAACCTGCTGTGCCAGGGTATGGTCAAGGACGAGAACGGCGACACCATGTCCAAGTCCAAGGGCAATGTCGTGCCCCCGAGCTCGGTCATCGAGCCCTACGGCGCCGACACCATGCGTCTGGCGATCCTGTTTATCGCCCCGCCCGAGAAGGATTTCGACTGGGACCCCAAGGCCGTTGAGGGCGCCAACCGCTTCATCAAGCGCGCCTGGCGTATCGTTTGGCAGCTCGTCCAGTCCGGCGACGCCAGCGTGGCTTTCGACAAGTCAGCGCTCGACGAGGTTGCGATGAAGCTCTATCGCGAGCGTCACCGCACCATCGCCAAGTGCACCGAGGACTTCGATCGCGGCCAGTTCAACACCGCCATCTCGGCCGTCATGGAGCTCGTCAACGCGGCGAGCGCCTACCTCAACGCCACTGAGGTCGCTTTCCGTGACAAGGCGCTGTGCTACGGCGTGGCTAAGGATATCGTGAGCCTCCTTGCCCCCATCTGCCCGTTCTGGGCCGACGAGCTGTGGCATGAGGCGCTCGGCTGCGAGGGCAATGCCTACACCGCCGCCTGGCCCGAGTTCG
Source organism: Collinsella sp. CLA-AA-H302 (assembly GCF_040093305.1). NCBI lineage: Bacteria > Bacillati > Actinomycetota > Coriobacteriia > Coriobacteriales > Coriobacteriaceae > Collinsella > Collinsella sp. CLA-AA-H302. Next base: position 127,310 of record NZ_JBBNJW010000001.1, on the reverse strand, counting down.
ACTTGGCCGAGTCCATCGAGGACACGGTGCAGATCGTCGTCCAGGTGCTCGGCAAGGTCCGTGGCCGCATCGACGTCGCCCGCGACGCCTCCAACGAGGAGATGCAGGCTGCCGCCGAGGCCGCCGTCGCCAAGTGGCTCGAGGGCAAGACGGTCGTCAAGGCCATCTGCGTGCCCGGCAAGCTGGTCAACCTGGTGGTCAAGTAAGCACTGCGCGCTTAACTGACGCATAAAAGACGAGGGGCGATCCGGTTGGGTCGTCCCTCGTTTTGTGTTGTATGACCTGCTTAGTCAGTGCGTCGCACCGTCTTCTACGGGATGTGTACCAGGTCCCTAAAGTAAACATTGCCCGTTTGCTCCTCGATCATCCAGATGTTGAGGTAGATGTCGTTGAGGTCATTGTTCACATCAAAGTCCGGGTCGTCGAAGGTGCCTACAAAGGTGAGCATGGCGCGCGTTTCCTCGCCTGCTGCGACCTGCTGGCGCATGCGCACATCGCGGACCACGCCGTTGACGTAGGCATAGGAGTCCACATCGCCAAACATCATGTCGACACCGGTGTTGTTGGTTACCGTAAAGACGAGCGCGGCGTCGCCGTAGCCGTCGGTGTCCTTGCCCACGCAGGTAACATGGACGTTCTCGTCTGCCTCAAGGTCGATAGGGAACTGTTCTTGAGGGTCGGGACCTAAGCCCTGGGGATCGTCGATGTCTTCGTCTATTTTGTCGAAGCTTACCGGGGGTTCGGTTTTCTCGATGGCTTTGGTGCTGCCACGATCCGGTTCGCATGTTCCGGTTTTGCCATCGATGTTGTTGCAGCCCGTCAGAGCGAACGAGCAGGCAGCGACGACGAGCGCGGTCGCGCAGAGGGTGCCTAGGCGTTCCATGGATCCTCCTTGCCGTAGAGATGCTGGAAGGTTGTGCGGTCAATGCGTGCGGCAGGCTTTCTCGCTACAGAATGCCTCTCGGCTCTAGTCTGGCCGATGTGCGCCCAGGGATGGAATGCCCATAGGGCCCGATTCGGTCGGCGCTCTGGGACGCATGGCCCGTTTTGGGGCTGTTGAGGGTGCGCCGCATGGGGCTCCTCGGTCAATTGTCCTATTCTTGTGGAGAACCTGTGCGCACGCTGACCTGCAGATTCGTACTGTGCTTGCGCGTTTCCACAGCTATTGGTATAGTTTGCTTGCAAATGAAGTTGTAATTGAAAGAAGTGGGGTTTCGGCCCCGCTTCTTTTTTGTATGGATGGAGGTGCCGCAATGGTCAAGACCAAGACCGAGCAGGCGATCATCGACGCGCTCGAGGCCGTCGCTCCCCAGCACGATGTCGACATCGTCGACGTCGAGCTCGTGGGCGCCACCAAGGCCCCCTGCGTGCGCGTGCGTATCGAGGGTGCCGAGGGTCAGAGCCTGTCTCTCAACGACGTCACGGCCAACACCAAGTGGGTCGGCGATGTGATTGAGGAGCTCGACCCTATCTCTTCGAGCTATACGCTCGAGGTGTCGAGCCCGGGTATGGCGCGCCCGCTGCGCCGCCCGAGTGACTTTGCCCGCTTTGTTGGCGAGAACTGTGAGCTCACCTCCACCGCTACCGAGGGCCGTCGCAAGTACGCCGGCAAGATTGCCGCTGCGACCGAGACCGACGTGACCCTCGAGCTCGAGGACGGCGAGTCCGTCACCCTCGATTTCTCTGATGTTAAAAAGTGCAAGTTGAAGCCCACCTACGACTTCAAGCCCGCGAAGGAAGGAAAGTAAGATGGCAGCATCCGACATGATGTCCGCCCTGATGGAGCTTTGCCAGGAGAAGCACATCGACCAGCTCTACCTGATCGACCGCCTGGAGCAGTCGCTCGCCAAGAGCTATGCCGAGATCCTGCATCTTGAGTGGGGCGCCAAAGTGACCATCGACCGCACCACCGGCAAGATCTACGTCTACCGCCTGGAGCCGATCGACGATTCCATGGACGAGGAGGGCAACTTCACCGAGTTCGAGGAGATCGACGTCACCCCCAAGAACACGAGCCGCATCGCCGCCCAGCACGCCAAGGCCGAGATCAACGCCATCGTGCGTAACTCCGCCCGCGAGCAGATCTACGAGGAGTTCTCCGGCCGCATCGGTGACCTCATCAGCGGTACCGTGCTGCAGTCCACGCCCGACTTCACGATCGTCAAGATCCGCGAAGGCGTCGAGGCCGAGCTGCCGCACTTCGATCAGCGCCGTTACGAGAACGAGCGCAACGAGCGTCCGATGGGCGAGCGCTACCTGCACAACCAGCACATTAAGGCCGTGATCATCGACGTACGCGACCCCAACTCCAACCTGCAGCCGGTTCGTGGCGAGCACAGCCGTCCGCCGATTGTCATCTCCCGTACCCACCCCGAGCTTATGCGTCGTCTGTTTGAGCAGGAGGTGCCCGAGATCTATGAGGGTACCGTCCAGATCAAGTCGATCGCCCGCGAGCCCGGCCAGCGTTCCAAGGTCGCCGTCCACTCGCTTGACGACCGTCTGGATCCCGTGGGTGCCTGCGTCGGCCCCAAGGGCAGCCGTGTTCGCGCTGTCGTGGGCGAGCTCCGTGGCGAGCGCGTCGACGTCATCCTGTGGGATGCCGATCCTGCCGTCTACGTCGCCAACGCCCTGTCGCCCGCTAAGGTCACCCGCGTCCTCATCGACGAGGAGAAGGCCTACGCCGGCGTCATCGTCCCCGACGACCAGCTGTCCCTCGCTATCGGCAAGGAGGGCCAGAACGCCCGCCTCGCCGCGCGCCTGACCGGCTGGCACATCGACATCAAGTCCGAGACGCTTGCCGCCGACATCCTCAAGAACGTTCCCGTTCACGAGGAGCCCGCCGCCGACCTGATCGGTGACGAGGAGGACGAGGACGTCCGCCGCTGCGAGTACGTGTCCGAGGACGGCATCCAGTGCCGCAACCAGGCTCGTCCCGGCTCCCGTTTCTGCGGTGTCCACGACACCGACGCCTTCGATGATGCGGAGGACCTGATCTAGCGCGCGGTCGCGCCGGGCAGGTCCCGGCGCATCTCCCACGCTCGTTCAGTCTCTAGGCACCCAAGGTGCCAGAAAGGGTAGGTGAAGTCATATGGCAAAAGTCCGTGTGTCCACCCTGGCCAAAGAGTTCGGCATGACCTCCAAGGAACTGATGGGTCATCTCGCCGATATGAAGATTCCCGCTAAGTCCGCTTCCTCCACTTTGGAGGACGCCTATGTCGCCATGGTCCGCAAGCAGCTCGCCTCGGTGATCGAGGCCCGCGCTCAGGAAGTCGAGGCTGCCAAGCAGGCCGAGGAGCAGGCAGCTGCTGCCGAGGAAGCCGCCCGCGCCGCCGAGGCCGAGCGCGAGCGCATCGCCGCCGAGAAGGCACGCGAGGAGGAGCGCCGCCAGTTTGCCGCAGCCCAGGCTGCCGAGGAGGCTGCCCGCGCCGAGGCCGAGGCCAAGAAGAAGGCCGAGCAGGAGCGCCTTGCTCGCGAGAAGGAGGAGGCTGCCCGCGAGGCCCAGCGCCGCGCCGTTCCCGCTTCCGACTCCGGCTCGCGCTTCCGTTCGCTGCTCGACCAGATCGCCGCACAGGAGACCGTGCTCAAGGAGAAGAAGGACGCCGAGGACAAGGCCAAGGCCGAGCGCGCCGCCGAGCGCGGTAACCGTCGTGGCGGCAACAACGACCGCCGCGGAGGCCGTCGTAACGATCGTAACGCCTCCGACAGCAACTCCGAGCGCAACGCCTCCGAGAGCCGTCCGCACAGTCATCGCACCAACGCCAGCAACAACGTCGCTGCCGGCATGGACTTCCCCAACCCCGATAAGCAGGGCAAGGGCAAGAAGCGCAAGGGCGGTCACAACAACGAAGAGGACCACTATAGCCGCATGGCTCGCGAGGCCGAGGAGTACAGCCGCGAGAAGGTGCTCGAGGAGGCTCGTGCTGCCGTCGAGGAGGCCTCTCGTGAGTCCACCGGTCGCCGCAAGAAGCGCAAGGAGAAGCGTGAGCGCGAGGCTGCCAAGGCTCAGGAGGAGCGCAAGATTGAGGAGGCATTGGCCCAGGGCGTGAACCCCGAGGAGCTCGACGCCATCAAGGTTTCCCAGGGCGTTACCGTTCAGGAGCTCGCCGAGGCGCTCGACGTTCCGGCCAACGACATCATCAAGCGCCTGTTCCTGCTGGGTACGCCGCTCACCATGACGCAGTCCATGTCCGATGACCTCGTCGAGCTCGTTGCCGACGACCTGGGTCGTCAGATCAAGATCATCACCCCCGAGGAGGAGAACACCTTCTCGTTCTACGACGATCCCGCCGACCTTAAGCCACGCGCCCCGGTCGTCACCGTCATGGGCCACGTCGACCACGGCAAGACGAGCCTCCTCGACGCCATCCGTCACACCGGTGTCGCTGCCGGCGAGGCGGGCGGCATCACCCAGGCAATCGGCGCTTCGCAGGTTATGATCAACGACCGCAAGATCACCTTCATCGATACCCCGGGCCATGCCACCTTTACGGCCATGCGTGCCCGTGGTGCCAAGGTGACCGACATCGTCATTCTGATCGTGGCTGCCGACGACGGCGTCATGCCCCAGACCGTCGAGTCGATCAACCACGCCAAGGCCGCCGGCGTACCCATCGTCGTCGCCGTCAACAAGATCGATAAGCCGGGTGCCAACCCCGACCGCGTGCGCCAGGAGCTCACCGAGTACGGTGTCATCCCCGAGGAGTGGGGCGGACAGAACATGTTCGTCAACATCTCGGCGAAGCAGAAGATCGGTATCGACGATCTGCTCGAGACCGTGCTGCTCCAGGCAGATGTGCTCGAGCTCAAGGCCAACCCGGACACCTTTGCCTCCGGCAACGTCCTCGAGGCCAAGCTCGACAAGGGCCGCGGCTCGGTCGCTACCGTGCTCGTGACCCGCGGTACCCTGCACGTGGGCGATACGCTGGTCGCCGGCCTCACCTACGGCCGCGTCCGCGCCATGCTCGACCCCAAGGGCCGCGCCGTCACCGAGGCCGGTCCCTCTGACGCCGTCGAGATCCTGGGCCTGCAGTCCGTGCCCAACGCCGGTGACGAGTTCCGCGTGTTCGAGGACGAGCGCGAGGCTCGCGCGCTTGCTGACGAACGTTCGCTCAAGGCCCGTATCGAGGAGCAGAGCCGCGTCAAGCACGTCACGCTCGAGAACCTCTTCGAGACCATTGCCGACGCCGAGGTCAAGGAGCTTAACCTGATCATCAAGGCCGACGTCCAGGGTTCCATCGAGGCCCTTCAGGACTCGCTCGACAAGATGGATCAGTCCGAGGTTCGCATCAACACGATCCACTCCGCCGTTGGTGCCATCAACGAGACCGACGTCGTCCTGGCCGACGCCTCCAACGCCATCATCATCGGCTTTGGCGTCCGCCCCGACGGTAAGGCCCGTTCCGCCGCCGAGCGCGAGGGCGTCGAGATCCGTTGCTACGACGTTATCTACAAGTGCCTCGAGGAACTTGACGCTGCCCGTATCGGCATGCTCAAGCCCACCGAGGTCGAGGTCTCCACGGGTACCGCGACCGTCCTGGACACCTTCAAGGTGCCCAAAGTCGGTATCGCCGCCGGTGTCCGCGTCGAAGAGGGCGAGATCGCCGCGACCGATTCCGTGCGTCTGGTGCGCGACGGCATCGTGGTCTTCAACGGCAAGATCGCCTCGATGCGCCACTACAAGGACGAGGCCAAGAGCCTCAAGAGCGGTTCCGAGGGCGGCATTGGCCTGGAGAACTTCCAGGACATCAAGCCCGGCGACCAGATCGAGGGTTACCGCATCGACCAGGTTGCCCGTACCGAGTAGGGGGTAGCGCTATGAAGCAAACGCAGGCAACCCGCCGTCTGGGCGAGCAGCTTCGCGAGAAGCTTGGTTATATCCTGCTCTTTGAGGTTTCCGATCCGCGTCTCGACCTGGTTACTTTGACCGCGGTCGAGGTCGCGGTGGACCGTTCGTTCGCGCGTGTGTTCGTGTCGTGCGATGCGAGCCGCTACGACGAGGTCATGGAGGCGCTCGCAAGCGCCAAGGGCCGTATTCGCAGCCTGTTGGCTCGCTCGCTCGATTGGCGTGTCACGCCCGAGCTCGATTTTCGCATCGATCGTTCGACCGATGAGGCCGAGCGCATCACGCGTGCGCTGGAAAACGTTCCCGCCACGCTTGCGATCGAAAAGGACGAGGACGGCTATCCGATAGCGGATGCCGCCCAGGAGGCAGCTTTAGATGACTAATTCCGCCGACCTCGCCTCGTGCGAGTCTGCAGATATTCAGCGACGCATCCTCGAGCTCATCGAGGGTGCGTCCTCCATTGCGATTTCGGGACATACTTCTCCCGATGGCGATGCCTTGGGCTCCGTTTTGGGTCTGGGCCTTTCGCTCATGAAGTTTTTCCCCAACAAGGACATTGCGCTGCTGCTGGCAGATGATGACCCAGTTCCGCGCATTTACCGCTTTATGGAAGGCTCCGATCGCCTGGCGCCGGCATCTGCGTACACCGGCAATCCGGACCTGTTCATCTCGGTGGACGTGCCGGTCGTCGAGCGTCTCAATAATTCCGCCGAGGTGCTTCGTCGCTCCAAGCATGTGGTGTGCTTCGATCACCATCCGGCGCGTGAGGAGTTTGCCGAGCTCAGCCTGAGGCGCGTCGAAGCTGCAGCCTGCGCCATGATCATCGACCGCTTCTTGGACAATTGCGGCATTGTCGCACGTGATGGCGTTGCGACCTGCCTGCTGTGTGGCTTGGTTACCGATACCGGCCGTTTTCAGTACCAAAACGCCGATGCCGCCGCGTTCCATGCAGCCTCGCGTCTGGTTGCCCACGGTGCCGATCCGGCGCGTGTGGCACTCGAGGTCTACCAGAGCATGCGCGTTGAGTTTTTGCACCTCAAGTCCATCGTTATGGGCCGCATCAAGACGGTGGCCCACGGGCGCGTCGCGTATAGTTACGCGTACCAGAGTGACCTTGAGGCGTGCGGTGTCACCTCGGATGAGTGCGACGGCCTGGTCGATGTGGTTCGCTCGGTGATGGGCGTCGAAGTCTGCCTGTTCCTGAAGGGCATTGAGGGCGATACCAAGGTGCGCGGCAACCTGCGCTCCAAGGGCGACCTCAACGTGTCCGAGATCGCTGCTGCCTTTGGCGGAGGCGGACATCCCGCTGCCGCCGGTTTCTCCAACAACGGAACGATTCTCGAGACGCTCACCGTGGCACTTCCCATGCTGGCCGAACTGGTGGGGGAGGATCCCGCTTCGGTGACCGTCGAGCTTTAACTTTTTGGATGGTACATGGCTCGTCGTACACCTTCTCAACTGAATATGCTGCTCGCCGTCGATAAGCCGGTGGGCTGCACGTCCCACGATGTGGTTTCGAAATGCCGGCGCGCCCTCCATGAGCGGCGCGTCGGCCATGCCGGCACGCTCGACCCCATGGCATCGGGTGTCATGGTGGTGGGTGTTGGCCAGGCCACCCGTCTGCTGGGCATGCTAACCCTCGATACCAAAAGCTATGTCGCCGACATCTCGTTTGGCGCCGAGACCAATACCGATGATGCGGAGGGCGAGGCCACTCGCACCGTTTCCGTTGCCCCCGAGCTGCACGACATGGCTTACGCCCGTGAACAGCTGGCTGCCATGCTGGGGCCGCAGATGCAGGTCCCGCCGGCGTTCTCGGCCATCTCGGTCAACGGCGTTCGCGCGTACAAGTCTGCTCGTGAGGGCAATGCCGTCGACCTGCCCCCGCGTCCCGTCGAGGTGTACGCCGCCGACTTGATCGCCATGAGCGGCGAAGGAGATGCCTGCGTTTGGACCGTGGCGTTTTCGGTGAGTAAGGGCACCTATATCCGCGCGCTCGCCCGTGATCTGGGTCGTGCGTGCGATAGCGCCGCGCACATTTCCGCGCTACGCCGGACGGCATCCGGCGTGGTTTCCATTGGCGTCTGCCATGCGGTGGAGGAACTTTCTCCCGAGTCTGCGGCTGGCTTTGCTTTGGACCCCATTGCAGCCCTGGGCGCCACGCGTGTTGACTTGCCTGGCAATCTTGCCGACGATCTGCTCTGCGGCCGACGCATTCCCGTTGAGCGTGCGCTTGCCGATTTCGATACCGCGAAGGCGCCTTTTGCGTTGGTGCTCGATGGGGGACTCAAGGCGCTCGCCCGCATTGAGAGTGGCCGCTTTGTCATGGAGCACGTGTTTCCGCAGGCAATCGGCGGTGTTCGATGATGTTGTCCGCTCGCGAGCTCGCGCGTATCTTTTTCGAGGGCGAGTCGGACGAGGCCCGCATCGTTACTGCCGATGCGTTTGATGAGTGCGAGCACTTGTGTGCCGCATCGATTGCCATCGGCGTGTTCGACGGCGTTCACCGTGGACACCAGGAGCTCATTGCAGCGCTTGTTAGCGATGCGCGCGCCCATGACTGCAAGGCGGTCGTGGTCACTTTCGATCCCGATCCGGACGTCGTGGTGAGCCCTTCGCCCGCTCAAAAATTGATGACGACGGCCGACCGTCTACATGCCTTGGCTCAGACCGGGGTCGATGCGGTGGTGGCCGTTCCCTTTACGCCTGAGGTTGCGGCACTCGACCATGTTGTTTTTCTCTCGCTGGTGTCGCGTCTGGTCGACATTCGTTCGATTCGCGTTGGCAGCGACTTTAGGCTGGGTCGTGGCGGTGCTTCTGGTGTTGACGAGATGCGCACCTGGGGTGCCAAGCGCGGCGTTGACGTATACGGGCACGACCTGCTTTGCGAGGGCGGTGAGGCCATTTGCGCCACCCGCATTCGTCATGAGCTGGGACAGGGCCATGTGGAGCTTGCTGCTGAGTTGCTCGGCCGCCCGTATATGTTGCGTGGCGGTGTTGTTCGCGGCCGTCATGAGGGTTCTGGCATGGGCTTTCCCACGGCAAACCTGCAGGTTCCCGACGGCATTCAGGTGCCTGCCGATGGCGTGTATGAGGGCCTGGTGCTCGTCGATGACACCGTATGGCCTGCTGCCGTTAACGTCGGCCTGCCGCCGACGTACGCCGATGATGCCGCTTCATCGCATCTCGAGGCTAACTTAATTGGTTATACGGGCGACCTGTACGGCGCTTCCGTTTCGCTGGCGTTTACGCGCTGGCTGCGTCCCTCGCGTGTGTTCGAATCGCTGGATGAGTTGATTGCGACCGTCGAGGGGAATATCGAGGACATTCGTCACAACTTGGGTGAGCAAGGGGTGGGCATCCGTGATTAGCGATGAGGAAAAAGATCAGGTACGCGCTGCGTCCGACCTGGTTGCCATCGTGCAGGAAACGGTTGAGCTCAAGCCCCGCGGCCATGAGTTTTGGGGCTGCTGCCCGTTTCATGGCGAAAAGACTCCGTCCTTCCACATCATTCCCGCCACGCAGGTGTGGCATTGCTTTGGCTGCGGCGAGGGTGGCGACGTCTTCACCTATATCATGAAGCGCGAGAACCTGAGCTTTCCCGAGTCAATCCGCTATTTGGCCGATCGTGCGGGTATTGAGCTGCATGACACCGGAGATCGTCGCGAGCGCGGTACCAAGCGTGCCCGAATCTATGATCTGTGCGCCGAGACCGCCCAGTTCTACCACACCATGCTTATGCGCGGTAAGGATGGTCGTCCACGCGAGTACTTTGCCAGCCGCGGCATGGGTGGCGACGTCTGCCGCCGCTACTGCCTGGGCTTTGCACCGGGACGCAACGCGCTGGTGTCGCACCTGTCCCAGGCGGGTTTTACCCCGCAGGAGATGATCGACGCCAACGTTGCCGTGAGCCGCGGGCGCGGGCAGCTTGCCGACCGCTTCTACGACCGCGTGATGTTTCCCATCTTTGACGAGCAGGGTCACAACATTGCCTTTGGCGGGCGCATCATGGGCGACGGCCAACCCAAGTACCTCAACACCGCCGAGACGAGCGTGTTCCATAAAAAGCGAAACCTCTATGGCTTTAACTGGGCCAAGGAGTTTATCGTCGCGCAGGATACGGCCATCGTGGTGGAGGGCTATACCGATTGCATCGCCTGCTGGGAGGCGGGGATCAAAAACGTTGTCGCCACGCTGGGCACCGCGCTCACGGAGCATCACGTCAAGACGCTCACCCGCTTTGCCAAGCGCATCGTGTATATGTTCGACGGCGATGCCGCGGGCCAGAAGGCCGCCCGTCGCGCGATTCAGTTTATCGAGCAGGATTCGATGGATTTGCGCTGCGTGGTGCTGCCCGACGGCAACGACCCCATGGAGTTCATCACAGCGCATGGTGGACAGGAGCTTCAGGCGCGCATCGACGCTGCCGAGCCGCTTATGGACTTTGTCTACCGTTCGCTGCAGGAGTCGAGCGACATTACCACACCAGGCGGTCGTGCCAAGGCGCTCGAGGACGCACTGACGCTCATCTATCCGCTGCGCGATAGCTACATGATCGATACGTACTTTATCCAGATTGCCGACCTGCTGGGGTTGGACTTGGAGACGGTGCGTTCGAGCTCGGGCCGCGTGTTTCGCGATGTCGCCAAGCGCGAGGACGCCGAGCGTCGTCGCGAGCAGAACTACGAGCGCCAGCGGGCGCAGGCCGAGCGCGCTAGCAGCGCTGGCAGCGCGGGCGGTCGGGCGTCTGGTTCGCAGGGGGCGCCTCGCGGTGCCTGGGCGTCGGGAGCGACACCGCCGGTGTCCACACCGGTCGAGGAAGAGCCGTATGACTATGTGCCGCTTGAGGCCTACGGGGCCGCGCCGGTTGAGGTCGTCGACGATGTGCCGCCGATCGATGTGCCGGTTGGCATGGATGGCGCGGCGCCGGTTGCCGATGCAACGGGCGCGCCGGCGGTACCGGCGACGCCGATCGTGCTGACCGACCTAGAGCGAAAGTCTTTGGCGGGGGAGCGTGAGCTGCTGACGATGCTCACGAGCTACCCCGACCTGTTCCGAACGTATGCCGACCGCATCTGCTCGATCGAGTGGGTGGATCCGCGCCACGAGTCCATCGCGTGGGCCGTGCTCGCGACGCCGCCGGGCACCGACCCCACGGCGTGCATGGATGCGGCACGCGCGGTGTGCCCCGAGGCAGCGTCGCTTGTCAGCGTCGGGCGCATTTCGTCGACGAGCAAGCACCCCACCGAGACGAACATCGTTTTTATGCTCGATACCCTCGAGCTCTACACCATCAAGCGCCGCATGCGCGCCGCACAGGCCAAGCTACGTCAGGATCGGTCGCTCGGCGATGAGGCGCGCCGCGTGCTGACGATGCAGGCGATGCAAGATTCTCAGCGTCAGCGCGAGCTCCAAAAGTCGATCGGTGGCGTGGCGGACCCGTTCCGTTTGATCGGTTTGGAGACGGCGGGCGCCGACCAGGCCTAGATGTTGTGGTCAACCAGCGTATTTGCGCCTATATCAAGTCTGAATTTTGGGTATAGACGTCAATGTGTGTGCTAAAGTAATGAGTCCTGTGGACTATGAAGGGAGAATCTGTGCCAAATAAGAGTGAGAGCACGGGTACTGGGCTGGAATCCTACGTTGCAAAGCTCATGGGCAACGGCTCAAACAGGACTTCGGTAACCGAGGACGAGATTCAGGTCGCCCTGAAGGATATCGATGTGTCTGACGAGCAGCTCAACGCGGTGTATTCCGCGCTGCGCAACAGCGGCATCCAGATTATCTCCGCGAGCGGTAACGATGACGCCCCCATGGACGTCGACGATGACGATAACGATAGCGATACCGACGATTTCGATGACGACGAGCACGATTCCGGCTCGCTCGACGATCACGAGCTTAAGATGGCCCGTCAGGCCGACGCCGAGATGGGTTCTTCCAAGAGCAAGAAGAAGCGCACCGTGCGCACGTCCCGTTCGCGTTCGCGCGTGCGCGGCATCGATGCCTCCACGGTGATGCTGACCGGCGACCCGGTTCGTATGTACCTTAAGGAGATTGGTAAGGTCGACCTGCTAACCGCCTCCGAAGAGGTCGATCTGGCCATGAAGATCGAGGCTGGCCTTGACGCCACCGAGAAGCTCGAGGCCGCCGAGGCGGGCGAGATTGAGCTTACCCGCGCCGAGATGCGTCGCCTGACTCGTATCGAGAACGTCGGCCTCGAGGCCAAGCAGGCGCTCATCAGCGCCAACCTGCGCCTGGTCGTCTCCATCGCCAAGCGCTATGTCGGTCGCGGCATGCTGTTCCTGGACCTGATCCAGGAGGGCAACCTCGGTCTGATCCGCGCCGTCGAGAAGTTCGACTACCAGAAGGGCTTTAAGTTCTCCACGTACGCCACGTGGTGGATCCGTCAGGCCATCACGCGTGCAATCGCCGACCAGGCCCGTACCATTCGTATTCCCGTGCACATGGTCGAGACTATCAACAAGCTCGTCCGCGTGCAGCGCCAGCTCCTTCAGGACCTGGGTCGCGACCCGACCCCCGAGGAGATCGGTGCCGAGATGGACATGAGCGCCGACCGCGTCCGCGAGATCCAGAAGATCTCGCAGGAGCCCGTGTCGCTCGAGACCCCCATCGGCGAGGAAGAGGATTCCCAGCTGGGCGACTTCATCGAGGACTCCCAGGCCATCGTTCCGCCCGATGCCGCCAGCTTCTCCATGCTGCAGGAGCAGCTCACTCAGGTGCTCGACTCGCTTGCCGATCGTGAGCGCAAGGTTATCGAGCTGCGCTTTGGCCTTGTCGACGGGCATCCCCGCACACTCGAGGAGGTCGGCCGCGAGTTTGGCGTCACGCGCGAGCGTATCCGCCAGATCGAGTCCAAGACCCTGGCCAAACTCCGCCACCCCAGCCGTTCCAGCAAGCTTAAAGACTACATCGAGTCTTAGGGTTACGGCGTTCTACCGAACGCCGTAACTGGCCGACGCTGCAAACCCGCCAGAGCGGCAATCTGCCTTTCAACTTCGGCGGCATGACCAAAAGGTCAATGCCGCCTTGTTTCAAGGCACCTTGCTCGCTCTGGCGGGTTTTCGCTGTCCGTCCTCTATCTGCGGCGTTGCTATGGCTGTCAGTTGTGCGACAGTTTGGGGGTGGTTATTGGGGACAGACTTAAATGAGTAGTCGTTGGGGACGTTCTTGAATGACTAGTCGTTTAAGAACGTCCCCAATGACTAGGTCAGAAAAATTCTCAAAAAAGTTCTTGCCCTTCGCTCAATCGTCCGTATAATAAACTTCGTTGCTTGAGAGCACGCACGTATTCCTCGGTAGCTCAATGGTAGAGCACGCGGCTGTTAACCGCGCTGTTGTAGGTTCGAGTCCTACCCGGGGAGCCAGAATTTCTCAGCCCATTCAGCTGGGCTTTTAAATTCCTCGGTAGCTCAATGGTAGAGCACGCGGCTGTTAACCGCGCTGTTGTAGGTTCGAGTCCTACCCGGGGAGCCAGGTTGTAGAACCCGTCGCTTATGCGGCGGGTTTTTTCATGCCGCGACCACTTGACTCGAACGTTGCCATATCAACATTTCGTGTCGAGGATGTAATCCCGCGACCCACCACCTCAACATGGCGCGGTCGTTGTAGAATATTGCAATGATTGCTCCCACGACATGGTGCCGCGAGCACCAGATAAGGAGATTCTTGTGTCTGAGACCATTAACGGCAGCCTGAGCGTCTCGAACGACGTTATTGCCGATATTGCCGGTTATGCTGCGATGACGTGCTATGGCGTCGTCGGTATGGCTGAGCAGCTCCAAGGCGCCGAGAGCGTGCGCCTGCTTGCCGGTCAGCGCCTCCGCAAGGGCGTGCTTGTCTCCGCCGACGAGAACGGCCTTACGGTCGATCTTCACGTCGTGCTCGAGAACGGCGTCAACATGAAGTCCGTCTGCCACAATCTTTCGAGCTCCGTTGCCTTCACCCTGCAGGAGATCGCTCAGATCGACCCCGCCAGCCTTAAGATCGGCATCCATATCGACGCGCTCAAGAGCCGTCTGAACTAGCATCCGAAAACGGAGATTCAAATACCCATGATTGCAAAGACCATTCGCACCTGTTTTCCGATCGCTGCGGCTGCCGTTTCCGACAAGGCCGAGGAGATCAACAAGCTCAACGTCTTCCCCGTGCCCGACGGCGACACCGGCACCAACATGTCGCTCACGCTCGCCTCGGTGACCAAGGAGCTCTCCGCCCTTCCCGCCGATGCCGACATGGAGGCCATTGCCGGCGCCATCACCCACGGCTCCCTGATGGGCGCCCGCGGTAACTCCGGCGTCATCACCTCTCAGATCCTGCGCGGCGTGGCCGAGGGTCTCGTCTCTGCTGATGAGCCCATCACGTCCGCCAACATCGCCTATGCGTTCCGCCGCGCCGTCAAGGTCGCCTTCCAGGCCGTCCGTAAGCCCATCGAGGGCACGATTCTCACGGTGCTGCGCGATGTCTCGACCAAGGCCGACGAGTGCGAAAAGAAGAAGTTCTCGGCCGAGGACGCGCTCGATGCCATCGTCGTCGAGGCCTACCAGTCCGTCGCTCGCACGCCCGACCTGCTGCCCGTTCTGAAGGAGAACGGCGTGGTCGACTCCGGCGCCTTTGGCTTTGCCATCTTCCTCGAGAACTTCGTAGCTGCCGCTCTTGGCCGCAGCACCGTTGTCGAGGATTTCTCCGCTACGTTTGACTCCGCCGGCTCTGCCCGTGATGCCGCTCTTGGCCGCGTTGAGATCGAGGCTAACGACGACTGGGAGGGCTCGGAATTCCGTTACTGCAATGAGTTCCTGTTTAAGGCCGACGCCCCGTTTGACGAGGACGAGTGCCTTAAGTTTCTGGGTTCCATGGGCGACTGTGAGCTGCTCGTGGGCGCATATCCCGACTACAAGATCCACGTGCACTCCAACACCCCGAACCTGGTGCTCGAGCACATGCTGCAGCTTGGCCAGATCTACGAGGTCTTTATCCACAACATGGAGATGGAGGCCCACGACCGTACCGCCAAGATCCACGAGGACCAGGAGAAGGCCGCCGAGCCCGCGAAGGCCCTGGGCTTTGTCGCCGTTGCCGCCGGTTCCGGCGAGGCAGACATCCTCAAGTCCCTCGGCGTTGACGTGATCGTGTCCGGTGGCCAGACCATGAATCCCTCGACTGCAGACCTGCTGGGCGCCGTCGACCAGGTCAACGCGACCTCGGTCATCATTCTGCCCAACAACGGCAACATCCGCATGGCCGCCGAGGCCGCTTCCTCTGCCTGCACCGACAAGAAGGTCGCCGTCGTTCCCACCAAGACCGTTCCGCAGGCCTTCTCCGCGCTGTTCGCGGTCCTGCCCGATTCCGAGCTCGAGGATGCCGTCGCCGCTATGGTCGACGCCATCAGCGAGGTCCGCGATGGCGAGGTCACCCGCGCCGTGCGCGACTCCAGTGCCTCCGACGGTTCGCCAATTCACTCCGGTGACGTCATGGGCATCATTGCCGGCTCCATCGATGTCGTCGGCTCCGACGTGAAGCAGGTCACGCTCGATTGCATCAACCGTATGCAGGAGGAAGAGGAGGGCGACGCGCTGACGATTCTGGCCGGCGAGGAACTGTCCGATGAGGCCTTCCAGGAGATCGTCGACGCTATCGAGGAGGCTCAGCCCGATCTGGAGATCGACGCCCATCGTGGCGAGCAGCCGCTCTATCCCGTGATCTTCTCGATCGAGTAGGCAACTGCCCATGTCCGAACTGTGCTCCGTGCCGCGCGTCTCGGAGCGCTTTGCCCAGAGCAATGCGCTCGACGAGGATATCGCGCGACTCAAATATGTTTCGGGTAAACGTGAGGAGGCCCTTCGCCGTCTGGGAATTCGGACGGTGGGGGACCTCCTTCTCCATATCCCTCATCGATACCTGGACTTTACGCGCTCCTGGTCCATCGAGATGGCGCCCATCGGTACCGTGTGTACCATCATCGCCACGGTCGATCGTATCGTCCAAAAGCAGCCGCGTCCGCGCATGCAGGTGACCGAGGTCTCACTCGTTGACGAGACGGGCGTGCTGCAGGTCGCCTTTTTCCGCCAGCCCTGGATTGCCCAGCAGCTTAAGCAGGGCGACCGCCTGGCCGTAATGGGTAAGGTCGAGTTTGCCTACGGCTTTAAGCAGATGGCCTCGCCGCACTTTGAAAAGCTTGAGGAAGGGCGCGCCGCGGGCACTATCCTGCCGGTCCATTACGTGAGTGACGGCGTGAGTCAGGCATGGATGCGCCGTATCGTAAGTGGCGCGCTCGAGGTCGTCGGCAATCCCTTCGACCCGATTCCCGCACGCTTACGCGTCAAGCGCCGCCTGATGAGCAATGCCCGTGCGCTTCGATCGATCCATTTTCCCTCGAGCATGGCTGAGCGCGATATCGCGCGCGCACGGCTCGCCTACGAGGAGTGCCTCTACCTGCAGCTGGCGCTGCGCCTGCGCAACGACGGCGGCCTGGTCGATGTGGTGCCCTATGCCCACGCCGCGGGCGAGCACCTGGCCGCGCTTAAGCAGGCCCTGCCGTTTTCGCTGAGCGACGAGCAGGAGGCCGCGTTCCAAGACATCCTGCGCGATATGTGCGATGGCGGGCGCGTGATGAACCGCCTGCTGCTGGGCGACGTCGGTACCGGCAAGACCGCTGTTGCCGCCTGCGCGCTGGCTGTGGCTGCCGATAGCGGCACGCAGGCCTGCGTTATGGCGCCCACGGGCGTGCTGGCGCGTCAATATGCCGATAAGACCGGCCCCTTGCTCTCGCAGGCTGGCATGACCTGGGCGCTCCTGACGGGCGCCACGCCGGCGGCCGAGCGGGAGCGGATCCATGCCCAGCTGGAATCGGGCGAACTCGACGTCCTCTTTGGCACCCACGCTGTGCTTTCGGATAACGTTGCGTTCAAGCATCTATCGCTCGTGGTCATCGATGAGCAGCACCGGTTTGGCGTCGGCCAACGTAACGCCCTGCGTGCGAAGGGCCCTGGTGCCGATCTGCTCGTTATGACGGCAACGCCCATCCCACGTACGCTGGCGCTTTCGATCTACGGCGATCTGGACACGAGCATCATCCGCCATCGGCCCGTCCCTGGCGCTGGCGTGACGACACGCGTGCTTTCCGAGTCGAGCCGCGACCTTGCCTATGGCGCCATCCGCGAGGCGCATGAAAAGGGTCAGCAGGCCTACGTGATTTGCCCGCTCGTGGAGCCGAGTGACTCGGTCGATGATCTGGAGGACGTGCCCGGTATCGCCCGCGACGACGAGGGCCGCGTGACGGTCCCCGTGCCGCTGCACGATACGGCGACCGAGCTCGATCGCCTGCGTCTGGCATTGCCGGGTCTTGCCATCGAGCGCCTTCACGGCCGCATGCCAGCGGGGGAGAAGGACCAGGTTATCGATGCCTTCAAGCGCGGCGAGATCGACGTGCTCGTCTCGACTACGGTGGTTGAGGTGGGCGTCGACGTGCCCAACGCCACCGTCATGGTCATCGAGAACGGTGAGCGCTTTGGCTTGGCGGCCCTGCACCAGCTGCGCGGCCGCGTGGGCCGCGGCAGCGTGTCGGGCACCTGCCTGGTCATGACGCACTCCAAGGGCAACGGCGGCGCTTCGGCGGCGCAAGACCGTCTCCAGTCGCTCGAGAAGACCTCGGACGGCTTTACGCTCGCCCAGATGGACCTTCGTCTGCGCCACGAGGGCGAAATCCTGGGGTACCGCCAGCATGGCGGTGTGACTCTGCGCTTTGTCGACCTGGATGCCGACGAGGAGCTGATCGAGTGGGCCCATTTGGACGCGGTCGAGCTCTTGCGGTATGCTTGCACCCTTGACTCCGTGGCGACGCGCCCCCTGCGCGATGCGGTCGCCATGCGATATCGACACATTTTTAAGGAGGTCAGCGGAGGATGAGAATCATCGGCGGCGAATGGCGCGGTCGTAAGATCGAGGAGCCCCGTGGTCGCGATGTCACCCGCCCCACGACCGATCGCGTGCGCGAGGCATGCGCATCTATGGTCATGTCGGCATTTGACTTCGATCTGGACGAGGTCCGCGTGCTGGACGCCTTTGGCGGCTCCGGTGCCTTAGGGTTAGAGATGCTCTCACGTGGTGCCCGCTCACTCACGACGTTCGAGATCGATCGGAATGCCGCGCGGCTCATTACCAAGAATATCGAGTCGCTCTGCCGTGACCGTGCGCGTTGGCGCGTGGTAACGGGCGACATGCTGGCGAGCGCCTCGCGCGGTCGTGTGCCGGGCGGCCCCTTTGATCTGGTCCTGCTCGACCCGCCCTATGCTTTTGGTGCCGAGCCGGTCGAGGAACTGCTGCAGAACCTGGCTCAGCAGGGTCTGCTTGCACCTGGCGCTTATGCCCTGTTTGAGCATGCCGCCGCCGATGCGGGCGCGCATCCGGCAGGCTTTGAGATCGTGCGCGAGAAGCGCTACGGCATTACCTCGGTCGACCTGCTTCGTTGGGTCGGCAACGGCGAGGATGATGGTATCGATAGCGACGCACCCACGGAGGACGCCCATGAATGACACTATCAACCGCGTGATTGTCCCGGGCACCTTCGACCCCATCACGTTTGGCCATATCGATGTGATCCGCCGCGCCCGTCGCATCTTTCCCAGCGTGATCGTCGCTGTTGCCGAGTCGCAGGGTAAAAACGGCGTGGGCACCACGTTTATGCTCGATGAGCGCGTGGCGCTGGCTCGCGAGGCGCTCGGTGATATCGACGGCGTCGAGGTCCTGCCCTTTACCGGCCTCTTGGTCGACTTCGCTCGCGAGCAGGGGGCGGGGGCCGTTGTCAAGGGCCTGCGCGCCATGACCGACTTTGAGTACGAGCTGCAGCAGGCAGACCTCAACTACCGCTTGGATAACGAGCTGGAGTCCATCTTTGTCATGAGTGCGCCGCAGTACGGCTATATCTCGAGCTCGGTCGTTCGCCAGATCGCCTCGCTCGGCAGCGATGTATCGACGTTTGTTCCGCCCAACGTGGTCGAAGCGCTCAGATATCGCTTTTCGTGACGTTTTTTATTGCCTGGTGGCATGTGGTAAACTAGCACGATGATATGTTACCTATGAAAGGAGACCGGATGCCGGGCGAGAATTTTCCTGGCGATAGGATCGTCAGCTTGGTCGATGAGCTCGAAGGGCTGATCGAGGAAGCCAAGCCGCCTTTCGGCAAGAACGCTCAGTTCAAGGTCATCGACGCCGACGTGTTCTTCAACATCCTCGACGAGATCCGCATGAGCTATCCCGAGGAGTGGCAGAAGTCCCGCCGTATCCTTAAGGAGCGCGAGGAGCTTATGGCTTCCGCCGCCGCTCAGGCCGATTCCATCATCGCCGACGCTCAGCAGCAGGCCCTCACCATTGCCGGTGAGCAGGAGATCGTCCGCTTGGCACAGCAGCAGGCCGACGACATCCGCGATCGTGCCCAGCAGTACGAGCGCGAGACGCGTTATGCTGCCGAGGACTACGCAGAGCAGGTCTTTACGCACCTGGAGGAGAATCTCAAGAGCCTGACCGGCACCGTTACCCGTTGCCGTCAGCAGCTCAACGAGGGTGCCGCCCAACAGAATGGTCAGTGGTAATGGCTGAGTTCCCGAGCGTTACCGTCGATCTTTCCGAGCAGCTCGAGTTTCCTGGTGATTCGTATCCGCTGACCGGCAAGGTCGATGTTGCCACCTACACGGTGGGCGAGAAGGAGTACCAGCTACAGGACGGCATCGACTACGACGTTGTCTTTACCAATGCCGGTACCGGTGTCTTGCTCACGGGCATGGTCCGCGCGCACGCCATCGGCGAGTGCGACCGTTGCCTGGAGCCTGCCTCGTTTGATATCGCCGGCGAGATCGAGGAGTTCTACCTCTTCGAGGAGCCCGAGGATCCCGAGGCCTACGAGGACGGCTACGAGCTCCTGGGTGAGGACCGCATAGTCGATCTAGGTGAGCCCATCAATGACGCGGTCGTTATGGACACGCCGTTTGTCGTTCTGTGCAAGCCCGATTGCCGCGGTCTGTGCCCCACTTGCGGTTGCAATCTCAATGTCGAGCAATGCGATTGCGCCGCCCAGGCAGAGGCAGAATGGGCCGCTGCCACGGAAAATCCATTTGCAGCATTGAAGAATCTCAAGCTCGATGAGTAAAACTGTGGTAGTATCGCTACTTGCGCGTAATCGCCACACTGGATAGTTCATAAGGAAGGTCACTATGCCCGTACCTAAACAAAAGCAGGGTCGTATCCGCACTCACACTCGTCGTTCCGCCAACATGAAGATCTCGGCTGCGGCTCAGTCCACGTGCCCCCGTTGCGGCGCTGTCAAGCTTCCGCACCACGTGTGCCCCAGCTGCGGTTTCTATAAGGACCGCGAGGTTATCGTTACCGAGTAACGCTATACTCTGGATGCGATGCCGTTCCAAATGGAACCACAATGGCCGGCTCAATGAGTCGGCCATTTTTGTATAAGGAGCATGTATATGAGTAACGTTCGCGTTTGTGTAGACGTTGTGGGCGGAGACGAGAAACCTCAGGTTGTTCTCGATGGTATCGAGGCTGCGCTTGCCGCCGATCCCGATATCGAGGTCTTGGCAGCTGGCCCCGCCGAAATCGTCAATCCCTTTGCTGCTTCCCATGCACGTGTTGAGGCCCTTGAGGCACCCGACGTTATCGCCATGAATGACGATCCCATTCGCGCCGTGATGACCAAGCGTAAATCGTCGATCGTGCTTGCCTGCCGCGCCATCAAGAAGGGAAATGCGGACGCGTTCTTCTCCGCCGGCTCGACCGGTGCCATGACCGCTGCCGCGACCGCCTACGTCACACCGTTTAGGTATCAAGCCGAAGGCAAGAAGCAGCCGGTGCGCCCCTGTCTGACCAATGCGCTGCCCAATCGCGCCGGCGGTCTGACGGTGCTGTGCGATATGGGCGCCAACCCCGATGTCGAGGTCGACGACATGGTGCGTTTTGCCCAGATGGGTAGCGCCTATGCCCGCGTTGTCCTGGGCATCGAGCATCCTCGCGTGGGCCTGCTTGCTAATGGCACCGAGGACGAGAAGGGTTCCAACTTTACCAAGGCCTGCTTCCCGGCCATGAAAGCCGCCGTTCCCGATTTTGTGGGTAACTGCGAAGGCACCGATCTTACGTCGGGCAATTTTGACGTCGTGGTCGCCGACGGCATGTCGGGCAATATTGCGCTCAAGGCTACCGAGGGCGCTGCCAAGTTTTTGCTGCAGGAGCTCAAGGGCGCCTTTATGGCCTCGCTCGGCACCAAGATCGCCGCGCTGCTCATCAAAAAGCAGATGCGCGAGATTAAGGCCAAGCTCTCTGGTGATGCCAAGGGCGGCGCGATTCTTTTGGGCCTGCGTGGCGTGGTCCTAATCGGCCATGGCGCCACCTCGGTCGAGGCTGTTAAAAACGGTACGCTCGCGGCGGCCGAAGCCGTGCGCGCGGGGCTGGTCGAGAACGTCGCCAACTCCATGGACGGCATCGTTTTGTAAGAGCGAGTTAGAGCGCTGTTATGTGCCTCGCGGCCTGCTTCGTGGGGTAGAATCAGAACCGTGTCTTGGTACCGCCCGGGCGGTACCATTCTTTTGGTATTCATGCACTATGAGAGGAAGCGCTATGGACCGCTCCGAAATCTTCGACAAGATCGCCGAGGTCGCTGCTGACGTTCTGGGCGTCGATGTTGCCGAAATTAGCGATGAGACCACCTTTGACGATCTCGATGCCAACTCGCTCGAGCGCCTGCAGCTGGTTACGGCTATCGAGGACGAGTTCAACCTCGAGATCGATGACGAGACTCTGCTCTCGCTCAACTCTGTCGCCGACGCCGTCGGCGCGATCGAAAACGCCAGGGAGGCCTAGGTCTTGGCTTTGTCTGAACGACTTACGCGTGCCCAGGAAATCCTGGGCCACGAGTTCAATAATAAGGTGCTGCTGCGCGCGGCGCTTACGCATCCCTCGGCAGTCGAGGGCCAGCCGGTTTCTGCCAGCTATGAGCGCCTTGAGTTTTTGGGCGATTCCATTTTGGGCGCCGTGGTGGCCCGTTCGCTCTTTGAGTCCTATCCCGAGTTTGACGAGGGGAAGCTCACGCGCCTGAAGGTATCCTTAGTGTCGGGCGCCACGCTGTCCGAGGTGTCGCACGAGCTGGGTATCGACGACATCATCATCTTTGGTGCCTCCGAGACCGGTACCGGCGCGCGTGGCCTGCACTCGGCGCTCGAGAACGTCTACGAGTCGCTCGTGGGTGCGCTGTACCTGGATGCCGGCTGGGATGTTGCGGCGGACTTTATCCACCGTACGCTTAAGCCGCACCTGGCTTCCGAGCGTGCCGAGCACCCCGCGAACCCCAAGTCGTTCTTGCAGGAGTGCGTGCAGGCGGACGGCCACGAGCCTCCCGCGTATAAGCTGGTCGGCTCCGAGGGCCCCGCGCATGCGCCCACCTTTACCGCTGTGGTGCTCATCGACGGTATTCGTCAAGGCCGCGGCACCGGTTCCTCCAAGAAGGAGGCCGAGGGAGCCGCTGCACTCGAGGCGCTCGATCGCATGGGCTACACCACCAACGGCGTGATTCTCAACAAGAAGCCTGTTTAAGCGAGGAACCGTGTATCTCAAGTCCCTCACGCTCAAAGGGTTCAAGTCGTTTGCCGACCGCGCCCATATGTCATTTGAGCCTGGCCTGACCGTCATCGTCGGTCCCAACGGCTCGGGAAAATCGAACATCTCCGACTCCATCCTGTGGGTCCTGGGCGAGCAGAGCGCCAAGCAGCTGCGCGGCCAGGCCATGGAGGACGTCATCTTCTCAGGCTCATCGGCACGCAAGCCGGTGGGTGTCGCCGAGGTCACGCTGGTGCTCGATAACTCGGACCATATGCTGCCCGTCGATTTTGACGAGGTCGCCATCACCCGTCGCATGTATCGCTCGGGCGAAAGCGAGTACCTCATCAACTCGAGTCCGTGCCGCCTGATGGACATTCAGGACATCCTGCACGATTCGGGCCTGGGCAAGGATACGCATTCCATCATCAGCCAGGGCAAGCTCGATGCCATTTTGCAGAGCCGCCCCGAGGAGCGCCGTGCCCTCATCGAGGAGGCCGCCGGCATCTCCAAGCACAAGCGCCGCAAGGAGCGTGCGCTCAAAAAGATAAAATCGATGGACGAGCACCTGACGCGTGCCCGCGACATCAATAAGGAAATTGCCCGTCAGCTGCGACCGCTGGAGCGTCAGGTCGATCGTGCGCGCAAGTACAAAGAGCTGTCCTCGCGCGCGAACGAGCTTACGCAGATGCTAGCCGTCGACGAGCTGCGTTCGCTGCAGTCGCAGTGGAACGACCTGGAGAGCCGCTCCAAGGAAGGCGCCGCCGAGCTGGAGCTTGCGCAGTACCGCATGGGCGAAAAGGAGCGCGAGCTCGAGAAGCTCCAGGTTATGCTCGAGGAAAAGGGCCTGTTTGTGGGCGACCTGGGCGAGCAGCGCCGCCATATGCAAGACGTGGTCGGTCGCATTAACTCCGATATGCGCCTGCTCGAGGAAAAGGGCCACAATATGGTGTCGCGCCTGTCCGACATGCGCGGCCAGATCTCGAGCTCCGAGCATCAGCGTCGTCGCGTGGTAGAGGAGCTCGAGGACGCGCGTGCGCAGCTTGAGGAAGTGACCGGCGCGCACATGCAGGCCCAGGAGGACGTTGACGCCGCTGGTCCTGCCGCCGCTCAGCTCCACGAGCGGCGCGTGGCGCTCGACAGTCAGATTTCGCAGCTTACGCGTGAGCAACGCGATGTGCAGCGTGTGGCCGATAACGCGGCGCTCGAACTCGCCAAGGTGAAGGACTCGCTGAGCAACGCTGAGGTCGAGGACAACATGTACGCCTCGCGCCTGGAGCAGATCGATGATCAGCTCGAGGAAGTCACGGCCTCGCTCGAGAGCCGTCGCGACCGCGCCGAGGAGCTTGAGGGTGCTCTTGAGGAAGCGCGCCAGGCCCAGGCCGATGCGCGTGAGGCCACCGAGGTCGCCCGTGCAGCCCTGAAGGACTTGCGTAATCGTGAGAGTGAGGCGCGCAACAAGCTGTCCGAGGTGCGCTCGGAGCTTGCCAGCCAAAAGAAGCTTGATGCCCGCATGGCAGACAGCTCGCCGCTGGTGAGCCGTCTGATGGGCGCACTGGGCGATGATGTCTCAGGCCGTTTGGGCGACGTGCTCGACGCCCCTCGTGAGCTTGAGGGCCTGGTTGAGCAACTACTTGCCGGCGATATCGATGCTCTTTTGTTTGATGATGCCGCTACGCTTGAGCGCGCCGGTCGTGCGGCTTTGGACCAAAAGAAGGCTTCGGGCGAGGCGCTGTTGGTGGCGCGCGGCGTGAGCGGTGGTGCTGCTGCCAATGGCGCTGCCGGTACGCGTCTGGTCGATCGTCTGTCCGTGCGCTCCGGTTATGGCCCGGTTGTCGAGGCCCTTCTCGGCGGCTATTACGTTGTCGACGACTTGGCGGCTGCGCTGGCCGCGCCTGTCGTTGACGGCGTGACTTACGTGACCCCCGATGGCGCCCGCGTCGCCTGCGGCGGCCTGGTGCGTGTGGGGCTCGACGCCGGAGAGGCTTCGGGTGCTTTGGAGCGCAAGCGTCGCATCCGTGAGCTCGAGGGCCTGGAACCCGATCTGGCTGCTGTGTTTGAGCATGTGTCGGATCAGGTCGTCGAGGCCAATGCGGCCGTCGAAGAGGCGCGTGCCGCTGAGGGCGATGCCGCCGGCGAGATCGCCCGTCTTGAGGGCGAGCGCCGCTCGCTGCTCTCCGAGATTGGCCGCCTGGAGCAAAGCGCCAACAACGCCGAGGTCGAGCGCGTGCGCATCTCCAAGCGCCGCGAGCAGGCCGCCGAGGCCGTTCGCGCTGCGCGCCCGCGCGTGGACGAGCTCACCCGCTCGCGTGACGAGGCCCGAGCGCAGGCAAGCGATCTTGGCCTTCAGATTGCCGAAGCCAACGACGAACTCGACCGCGTTCGCCGTGACGATTCCGAGGCCGCCGGCAAGCTCGCCGATGCCAAGGTCCGCCTGGCCCAGACGAGCGAGCGCCTTCGTTCTCTGAAGGGCCGAGTACCCGATCTGGAGCATCGCCTGGAGGGCATCGACCGCCGTATCCGCGGAACACGCCAGGCCTCGCGCTCACTCGAGCTGCTGCGCCTGCGCGTCGACCCCATGCACGAGCGCTATTCGGCCTTGCTGGAGCGCGCGTCGGATTGGGCCTCGCGCCTGCGTGACCAGGCTTCGCTCGAGGAGGCGGACTCCGCTTCGCTTAAGAAGACCATCGAGGATGCCAAGGCAGAGGTTGCCCGTGCCAAGGAGCGGGTTGATGCCGCCGCGGCGACGCAAAACGAGTTCAAGGTCGCACGCGGCAAGCTCGAGGTGCAGGTAGAGGCCGCCATCAAGGCCATTACCGCCGATGGCACCACGGTACTCGAGGAAGCGCTCATGCTTCCTGCGCCCACGGACCGCGATGCCGCCGAGCGCGAGCTCAACCAGCTTGTGCGCCAGATCAACAACCTTGGTCCCGTGAACCAAGTTGCCATGGAGGAGTACGAGCAGCTCAAGCGCCGCGCTGACTACATCGAGGAGCAGCTGGCCGATCTGGAGAGCGCACGCAAGGCGCTCACGAAGATCACGGTGGCTATCGACCGCAAGATGCGTAAGGCCTTCCTGGTGACCTTCGAGAAGGTCGATGCGAACTTCCGCGAGATCTTCGCCATGCTGTTTCCGGGCGGCCAGGCTCATCTGGAAATGACCGACCCCGAGCATCCGGCTGAGACGGGCATTGAGGTTGTGGCGCAGCCGCGCGGCAAGCGCATTACCAAGATGATGCTCATGTCGGGTGGTGAGAAGAGCCTGACGGCGCTCGCCCTGCTTTTTGCCGTGTATCGCACGCGCACGGTGCCGTTCTATGTGCTGGACGAGGTCGAGGCGGCGCTCGACGACGCCAACCTGTCCAAGCTCATCGGCGCACTCGACGTGTTACGTTCCGATACGCAGCTCTTGGTCATTTCGCATCAGCGCCGTACTATGGAGGACGCTGACGTTCTCTATGGCGTCTCGATGCAAGCCGACGGCGTCAGCCGCGTCGTCTCGCAAAAACTCGATCGCGAAACCGGAAAGGTCGTGAATGCATAATGGGATTCTTTGAAGCTCTCTCGCGCGGACTTGAGCGCAGTCGCGAGGCCCTCAACGAGGTCTTTTACTTTGGCGGCGAGGTCGACGAGGATTTTTGGGAGGACCTAGAGGACACCCTCGTCATGGGTGACATGGGTGCCGAGGTCGCTATCCAGGTCTCCGACGACCTGCGCGAGGCGGCCGCCAAGAAGAACCTCAAGACCGCTCCGCAGCTCCGTCGCGCCCTGGCCGAGCAGCTCGAGCAACATTTTGTGCCCGCCGAGCACGATCCGTTCACCGACACGCCGAGCTGCGTGCTGTTTGTGGGCATTAACGGTGCCGGCAAGACCACGACGGTCGGCAAGATCGCGAGCGCCATGGCTGCCTGCGGCAAGAATGTCGTGATCGGTTCTGCCGATACCTTCCGTGCCGCCGCCATCGAGCAGCTCGATGTGTGGGGTCAGCGCGCCGGCGTCCCCGTCATCAAGCGCGATCGCGGTTCCGACCCGGCGAGCGTGTGCTACGACGTGCTCGATGAGGCCGATAAGCGCGGCAGCGACCTGGTGCTGATCGACACCGCCGGTCGTCTGCACACAAGCCCCGAGCTCATGCGCGAGCTTGCCAAGGTGGTTAACGTGACGCGTAAGCGCGCCGCCAATATGGCCGCCGGCCCCATGCCCGTCTCGGTCGTGCTCGTCATCGATGCCGCCACCGGCCAGAACGGTCTGAACCAGGCGCTCGAGTTTAACGAGGCGCTGGGCCTGGACGGTATTATCATGACCAAGCTCGACGGCACGGCAAAAGGCGGTATCGCCATGGCCGTGGCTGAGAAGCTCAAGCTCCCGATCCTGCGCGTGGGCGTGGGCGAGCAGGTCGATGACCTGCAGGAGTTCAATGCCAAAGATTTCTGCCGCGCCCTGGTGGGCGAGTCCAATTAAGGAGTGACTAGTGTTTGATTCCCTGAGCGATCGCCTCAACGACACATTTGACCGTCTGCGCGGCAAAGGCAAGCTGACCGAGGCCGATATCACCTCGGCCATGCGCGACATCCGCATGGCGCTGCTCGAGGCAGACGTCAACTTCAAGGTCGTCAAGGAGTTTGTCGCCAAGACCAAGGAGCGCTGCATGACCGCCGAGGTTATGGAGTCGCTGTCGCCGGCGCAAAACGTCGTCAAGATCGTGCTCGACGAGCTTACCGAGATGCTCGGCTCCACCGAGAGCAAGCTCGTCTTTAGCAACCGTATCCCCAACGTCATCATGCTGGTGGGTCTGCAGGGCTCCGGTAAGACCACGGCGGCCGTAAAGCTGGCCTACCTGCTCAAGAAGCAGGGCCGCTCGCCGCTGCTCGCCGCGTGCGACGTCTACCGTCCCGCCGCTGCCGACCAGCTTGCCACGCTCGGTGGAGAGATCGGTGTCCCGGTCTTCCGCGGCGACGGTGCGCACCCGGTCGACATCGCCAAGGGCGCCATTCAGGAGGCTGTCGACCACCTGCGTGACGTGGTCATCGTCGATACCGCCGGCCGCCTGCAGATCGACGAGCAGATGATGCAGGAGGCCGTCGACATCAAGAAGGCCGTCAAGCCCGACCAGGTGCTGATGGTCGTCGACGCCATGACCGGCCAGGATATCGTCAACGTGGTCTCGACGTTTGCTGAGCGCACCGACTTTGATGGTGTGATTATCTCCAAGCTCGACGGTGACGCCCGTGGCGGTGGCGCGCTTTCGGTGCGTCAGGTGACCGGCAAGCCCATCAAGTTTGTGAGCATGGGCGAGAAACCCGATTCGCTTGAGCCGTTCTATCCCGATCGCATGGCCAAGCGAATCTTGGGCATGGGCGACGTTGTCGGCATCATCGAGAAGGCCCAGGAGGCGGCTGACGCCGAGCAGCTCGAGGCCGCCGAGCGCATGCTGCGCGAGGGCTTTACCATGAATGACATGCTCGACCAGATGAAGGCCGTCAAGAAGATGGGCGGCATGAAGGGCATTCTCGGCATGCTCCCCGGCGGCCAGCGTGCGCTCAACCAGATGGGCGGCAATCTGGACGAGGGCATCTTCGACAAGAACGAGGCCATCATCATGTCGATGACCAAGGAGGAACGCCTGCGCCCCTCCATCATCAACGGCCAGCGTCGCGCTCGCATTGCCAAGGGCGCCGGCGTGACCCCCACCGAGGTCAACAGCCTTATGAAGCAGTGGGGCGAGATGAATAAGATGATGGGCCGCATGCGCACGATGGCCAATCAGGCACAGGCCGGCGGCAAAAAGGGCAAAAAGGGCAAGAAGGGCAAGAAGATGCGCATGCCCAATATCCCTGGCCTGGACGCTATGGGTCTGGGCGGCATGGGCGGCCTGGGTACGGGCGGTCCCAAGTCCGATATGGAGCTGCTGCGCCAGATGGAAGCGCAGATGCGTAATAAGAAATAGAGCTAAATTTCCAGCTTGATATGGCAAAGGCCACTCGGAAGCTACCGGGTGGCCTTTGTTGTTGGCTTTGATTGTTGGGTTGCGTTCAGCGTCGCGCCCCGAGGTCGCGTGTCGTGCCGTTAGTGGCAGCTGCAACCCTCGTGACCCTCGTGCTCGTGATGGCCGTGGCAGCCGCAGGAATCGCCATGCTCGTGGGTGTGCTCGTGGTCGTGGCCGTGGCAACCGCACGTGGCCTCGCCGTTCTGTGCGAGCGTGCCGGCGATAAGGGCCTCGACGCAAGCGTCGCAGCTGCCCTGGGCACCTGCGTATACCGTGATGCCGGCTTGGGCAAGCGCGTTGATAGCGCCACCGCCGATGCCGCCGCAGATGAGCGTGTCCACGCCGCCGTTGGCGAGCAAGCCCGCAAGTGCGCCGTGGCCGGTACCGCCGGTGCCCACGACCTGCTCGTTGAGTACCTTGCCGTCCTGAATGTCGTAGATCTTGAACTGCTCGCTGCGGCCAAAGTGCATAAAGATGTTGCCGTTGTCGTACGTGGTTGCCACCCTCATGGTGTCGATCTCCTTTGCTGGCCATACGGCCGTTGCCGTGGTAATGGGGGAGTACACGATATTGCCGCCTTCGATGACGATCGCCCGTCCATTGACCAACGCGTTTGCCACCTTGCGATGCGCTCGGCTGCAAATAGCTGCCACCGTGGCACGGGCAATGCCCATGTGCTGGGCGACGGCCTCCTGATTGAGGCCTTCCAGGTCGCATAGCCGCAGGACTTCGAGCTCGTCGACCGTCATATCGATGGCGTCTCCGCTGGCAAGGCCGTCGGGGGTGAAGCCGCGGTATTCGGGGATGATCCCGACGCGGCGCAGTTTCTCGCGTCTTCCCGCCATGTGTCCTCCTTATCTGACATATGTCAACAATAGAATAGCGAACGCGCTGATTAGCGCAAGGAATTTCTGGCATATGCCAGAAAATGAGGGCTTATGTTTGGGCTGTGGGGCCGCATGTGCCTGGGCTACAATGAATCTCGCTTATAGGCGACTGACAGGAGGGTCAATGAGCAAGGCTGATCAACAGTTTGTAACCATGTGCCGCGATATTCTGGACCATGGCACCACCACCGAAGGCCAAAAGGTTCGTCCGGTGTGGGAAGACGGCACCCCTGCCTATACCATTAAAAACTTTGGCGTCACGGCGCGCTACGACCTGCGCGAGGAGTTCCCCGCGCTTACGCTGCGTCGAACGGCGCTCAAATCTGCCATGGATGAGATCCTATGGATCTATCAAAAGAAGTCCAATAACGTGCATGACCTCAACAGCCATATTTGGGATGAGTGGGCCGACGAGACCGGCTCCATCGGCAAGGCCTACGGGTATCAGATTGGGCAGAAGAACCATTATGCCGAGGGCGACTTCGATCAGATGGATCGCGTGCTGTACGACCTTAAGAACACGCCGTACAGCCGCCGCATTATGACGAACACTTATGTGTTTAGCGACCTGTCCGAGATGCACCTGTATCCGTGCGCGTACAGCGTGACGTATAACGTGACGCAGCGTCCGCAGGATGACAAACCGACGCTCAACATGATTCTCAACCAGCGCAGCCAGGACATTTTGGCCGCGAACAACTGGAATGTGTGCCAGTACGCCATTTTGCTGATGATGGTCGCGCAGTCGGTCGATATGATCGCTGGCGAGCTGCTGCATGTGATTGCCGATGCTCACATTTACGACCGTCATGTCGATATTGTTCGCGAGCTTATCGAGCGTCCGCAGTTTGCCGCGCCCAAGGTAACGCTCAACCCCGATGTGCATGACTTCTATGCGTTTACGACCGATGATCTGATTGTCGAGGGCTATGAGCACGGCCCGCAGGTCAAGAACATCCCCATTGCGGTGTAGGTGACGCGCATGACGTGTAAGCTTTCTGCCATTGTCGCCGTGTGCGATGACTGGGGTATTGGGTGCGAGGGCGACATGGTGGTGTCCAACCGTGCTGACATGCGCCATTTTGTGGCGTGCACCAAAGGTTGCCCGGTCATTATGGGACGCAAGACGCTGCTGAGTTTCCCCGGCGGGCGTCCGCTCAAGAATCGCCGCAATATCGTGCTCACGCGCGATGAGGACTTTGCTGCCGAGGGCATCGACGTGGTGCATGGCGTCGACGAAGCGCTCGCTGCGGTTGCCGATGAGCCCGTTGCGTGGGTGATCGGCGGTGGCGAGGTGTATCGGCAGTTTTTGCCGCATTGCGTGGAGGCGGAGGTCACGCACAACCATTGCGTGCATGCCGTGGATACGTACTTTCCCGACTTGGACGCCGATCCCGCGTGGGAGATTGCGCGGCGTGGCGGTGTTGCCACGATTGCCTCGGGCGAGGGCGACGAGGGTGTCGATTATGAGTTCGTGACGTATCGTCGCGTTGAGGCGTAAATCGTCTGGCGTGAACGGTATCATCGGGTTGTTTGAATGCATGGGGCGGCGCTTAGCGTCGCCTCGTTTGGTATAGATGTGCTGTAAAGAAGGGTGCGGGCTGGCTGCTATGACTGATGCCGTTGAGGTGCTGCGAATCGATTCTCTCGAGGACGAGCGGCTCGATGCCTACGTGCGACTGACCGAGCGTGAGCTTCGCTGCGTGCTGGAGCCGCAGAAGGGCATTTTTATCGCCGAGAGTGCCAAGGTCATCGAGCGTGCGGTTCGCGCCGGATACGAGCCGGTGAGCTTTCTTTTGGGCGAGCGCTGGCTCGACCAGATGATGCCGCTGTTTGAGCGCCTGATTGTGCGCGAGGGCGCGGGTCCGGTTCCTGTGTTCGTTGCCTCCATGGAGCTTATGGAGCAGCTGACGGGCTTTAATGTGACGCGCGGTGCGCTCGCGGCATTTCGTCGTCCACGTCAGATTCCGGTAGCCGAGTTCTTGGGTGGCGTCGTCGATGCGGCGGGGGAGCGCCCGGTGCGCGTGTGCGTGCTCGAGGGCATTGTCGACCACACCAACGTCGGCGCGATTTTCCGCTCGGCGGCTGCGCTGAACGTCGATGGCATTTTGGTGAGCCCTACGTGCTGCGATCCGCTGTACCGTCGCTCGGCCCGCGTGAGCATGGGCACGGTGTTTCAGGTGCCCTGGACGCGCATTGGCAGCGAGGCGCGCGTATGGCCGCATGATGGGCTGGCGGCGCTGCACAATGCCGGCTTTTCGTGTGTCGCCATGGCGCTGACGGATGATTCGGTGTCGCTGGACGATCCCGCGCTCCAGGAGATTGACCGCCTGGCAATCTTTATGGGCACCGAGGGTGCTGGCTTGGGCGCCAAGACCATTGCAGGCTGCGACCGCGCTGTGCGTATTCCGATGGCGCATGGGGTCGATTCGCTCAACGTGGCCGCGGCAAGTGCTGTTGCCTTTTGGCAGCTGTGCCCGCATGTGAGCAACGAGTACCACTACCAGCCGGGGCTGTATCACTAGGCAGATAGTTAGCACCGGGCTCTGGTTCGGGGCGTTTCGGCCGACGTCGGTCGGTGCTAAGCTGGTATTGGCTTTGGTCTTAAATTGCCGTTTTGTTGTTTGACGTACGCTGGTGGGGAGGGCGTGTGGCTAAGAAATCTACGGCTATCGATGTAACGCAGGGCGTTATTTGGCAGCAGCTACTGTCGCTGTGCGTCCCTATCTTTTTTAGTTCGTTCTTTCAGCAGGCATACACGCTTATCGGTACCTATATCGTCGGTCAGTTTGGCGGCAAGCTCGCGCTGGGTGGCATTCAGGCCACGATGGTGCTTACGGAGCTCTGCATCGGCTTTTGTGTCGGCGTCGGTGCCGGCTGCGCGGTCATTACGGGCCAGTTTTTTGGTCAGCACGACGACGAGCGCTTGAGCCGATCGGTCCATACGGCCATGACGCTCGCGCTGGTGGGCGGCATTGTCATTTCCATTCTGGGCATGGTGTTTGTCGAGCCGATGCTTGTGTTGATGAATACGCCGCATGAGCTGCTGGCCGAGGGTGTGGCGTATGCCCGTTGCTACTTTGCCGCCATGTTTGCAGCGCTGCTGCTCAATATGGGGACTGCGCTGTTGCGCGCCGTGGGCGACACGCGTGGTCCGGCGGTCATTATTGCCTCCGGCTGCTTCGTCAATGTGGCATTCGACATTCTTTTTGTCGCCGTGCTGCACATGGAAGCGCTGGGCTGTGGCATCGCGGTGGCGCTGACTATCTGCATCAATGCCACGATGATTTTGATTCGCATGATGCGCGCTCCGGGGGCGTGGCGTCTTTCGCTCTCCAAGCTCGGTATTGACCCCGGTATCTGCAAGAGCATGCTTTCGTGCGGTCTGCCGCTGGGCGTTCAGTCTGCGGCGTATTCGATCTCCAACGTTTTGATTCAGGTGTCGGTCAACTCGTTTGGAGCCGATGTCACGACCGCTTGGGGCCTTTCCGGTCGCCTGGACGGCATTATCTGGATGGTGACCGAGGCGCTTGGCGTGTCGATTACCACGTTCTCGGCGCAGAACTTCGGTGCGCGCAATTACGATCGCATGCGAAAGGGATATCACACGTCGCTCGTGCTTTCATTTGTGCTTATCGGTGGCCTGTCTGCCGTGCTGCTGGTGTTTTCGGGCCCGCTTTCGCGTCTGTTTATCGACGATGCCGCAATTTCGGCCTACACCACGACGATTCTTCATTTCATCGCGCCGTTCTACGCGATCTTCTCGATTATCGAAAATGCGTCTGGCTCCATCCGCGGCGCTGGCGTGAGCTTCCAACCTATGATGCTCACGATCTTCGGCACGGTCGTGCTCCGCGTGGCGTGGGTGTTCGCGATTATGCCGCTCGACCCCTCGCTCGAGCATCTGCTGCTGGTCTACCCCGTAACTTGGCTCATCACGGCCACAATGTTCACCATCTACCACCACAGCGGCAACTGGCTCGGCCGCGCCACCGCCTAATGATCCGTAGGGGACGGAGGAAAACGGATCATTGACCTGGCGATAAGGCAAAGTGATCCGTTTTCCTCCGTCCCCTTCGGATCAATTAGTATTCGATGCCTTGGCGGGCTAGGAGGCCTTCGTCGAAGTAGTGTTTGACGGGGCGCATTTCGGTTACTAGGTCGGCAAGGTCGGCGAGGGACAGCAAGCCGCGGCCGGTGAGCACGAGCTCTGTGGTGGTTGGTTTCATCGCGATTAACGTTTCGACATCTTCGCGCGTCACAAAGCCCCGTCGCATGGCTTCCCCCAGCTCATCCAAGATCAGCACATCGACCTAGCTAATCTGCTCTCGCGCCAGCTCCATGATCTGTGCGGCACAGGCTTCGGGCGTGTCGCGGTCGGCTTGTACGATGCGTAGCCCCAATCGAGGTGCCGCGTCATGTTCGGCGCAGTGCAGCTTCTTGGCAAACTGAAGCATGAGCACGTTAAGTCCATAGCCCGTGGCGCGCAGCGCGAGCCCCAGCGCAGCCGTCGTCTTGCCCTTGCCGTCTCCCGTATAGATCTGAACCTTGCCGATTTCAAGTGATGCCATCTCTGTCCTTTCGTGCTCGGCGTCGGTTTATCGCCGTCCGGGTTGGGTATTCTAGATAGCATTATCAACCCCAATAGATGGAGTTCAAGCAGATGGAGATGGATGACAACAAACGTAGACGGAATATGATCCTCTACGTGCTCATCGCCTTCGTCGTCTACCTCGTGCTCTCGACCGTTCTGTTCCCTAACATCGGTCACACGCAGCAGATTACGAAGACCGATTACTCGACGTTTGTCAAAGCACTCGACAAAAAGAGCGTCGACAAGGTCGAATACAACACCGACGATTACACGATTTATTACACCAAGAAGGGCGAGGACGAGAACGTCGCCTACAAGACGACCGGCGTGCCGAATGATGCGGGCTTTACCGATCGCGTGCTTGAATCTGGTGCCTCGCTTGAGTCGGTCGTTCCCGATAAAAACTCGGGTCTAATGACCTACTACCTGATCACGCTCGTTCTCCCCATGGCGATCTTCTTCCTCATCGGTTGGTGGCTCAACCGCCGCATGAAGAAGGCCATGGGCGATGACGGTCCGTCGATGAACTTTGGCGGTGGCGGCTTTGGTGGCGGCGGTCTGGGTAAGTCCGGTGCGCGCGTTATCGCCTCCAAGGATGTCGGCGTGACCTTTAAGGATGTCGCCGGTCAGGAAGAGGCTAAGGAATCCCTGAAGGAGGTCGTCGACTTTCTGGAGAAGCCGCAGCGCTACGAGGAGATTGGCGCCAAGCTGCCGCGCGGTGCTCTTCTCGTGGGCCCTCCGGGCACCGGTAAGACCCTGCTTGCCAAGGCTGTTGCCGGCGAAGCGGGCGTGCCGTTCTTTAGTATTTCTGGTTCTGAGTTTGTTGAGATGTTCGTCGGCCGCGGTGCCGCCAAGGTTCGCGACCTGTTTAAGCAGGCCAAAGAAAAGGCCCCGTGCATCGTCTTTATCGACGAGATCGATACCATCGGCAAAAAGCGTGACGGCGGCGGCTTTAGCGGCAACGACGAGCGCGAGCAGACGCTCAACCAGCTGCTGACCGAGATGGACGGATTCGATAACCACAAGGGTATCGTCGTTCTCGCTGCGACCAACCGTCCCGACAGCCTTGACCCGGCCCTGTTGCGCCCTGGTCGTTTTGACCGCCGCATCCCTGTCGAGTTGCCCGATCTGACCGGTCGTAAGAACATCCTCGAGCTCCACGCCAAGAGCGTGAAGACCCAGCCGCCGATCGATCTGACCGCGATTGCCCGCGCCACGCCCGGTGCCTCGGGCGCCGACCTGGCAAACATCATCAACGAGGGCGCCCTGCGTGCCGTCCGCGAGGGTCGCAAGCGCGCCACGCAGGACGATTTTGAGGAGTCGGTGGAGGTCGTCATCGCCGGCCAGCAGCGTAAGTCCACGGTTCTGTCCGACCACGAGAAACAGGTCGTGTCCTATCACGAGATCGGCCATGCCATCGTTGCCGCCCGCCAGAAGGGCTCCGCACCGGTCACCAAGATCACCATCGTGCCGCGCACGAGTGGCGCTCTGGGCTACACCATGCAGGTCGAGGAGGACGAGCGCTTCCTGACCACGCGCCAGGAGGTGCTCGACAAGCTCGCCGTCTACTGCGGCGGACGTGCTGCCGAGGAGCTCATCTTTGGTGAGATGACGACCGGTGCGGCCAACGACATCGAGCAGGCCACCAAGCTTGCCCGCAACATGGTGACGCGCTTTGGTATGTCCGATGAGTTTGGCATGATGGCGCTCGGTACCGTTCAGAACGCGTACCTCAACCAAGACACGTCGCTCACCTGCGCCCCCGGTACGGCCGAGCGCGTGGACGCGATTGTTGCCAAGCTGATCGAGGATGCGCACGACCGCGCCCTGCAGATCCTTAAGGAGAACAAGTTCAAGCTCCATGAGCTGGCTCGTTATCTGTACAAGAAGGAGACGATCACGGGCGAGGAGTTCATGAACCTCCTCACGCGTGAAAATCCGCTGATGCCAAAGCAGCAGTAATACTGGTTGCGCAGTGTCTATCGCCCCATTTGAGTGTCCAGCTCAAATGGGGCGTTTTGCGTGGGGAGAGTTGAATATGAAGATCGTGGTAAGTGCCTGCTTGATGGGCGAGAGCTGCAAGTATAACGGGCTCGACAATTACCATCGCGCGTTGGTCGAGGCCTGCGAGCGAACGGGGACCGAGGTTCTCTTGGTGTGCCCCGAGGTTTTTGGTGGCTTGCCCACACCGCGCAAGCCGTCCGAGATTGTGAACGGCGAAGTCCGTACCTGCGAGGGCACCTCAGTCGATCGCGAGTTTCGCCAGGGTGCTCAGCGCGCGCTCGATATGTGCGAGCAGGCGGGCGGGCCGTCCCAGATCGCTGCGTGTGTCTTGCAGGACCGCAGCCCTTCGTGTGGTGTAGGCCGTATCTACGACGGAACCTTCAGCGGTACGCTCACCGCGGGCAACGGCGTTTTTGTCGATCTGCTGCTGCGTCACGGGTACCGTGTGATTCCGGCTAGCGAGTTCGATCCCAGCATGCTGGAACATTGTCCACAGTACTCGAACCCAACACTTCCTCACGGGTGACCGTTTTGGCATCATCCGTGAAGTTGATATTGAGTACGAACCGGTCATCAAAGACGTAGACCGAGTTGACAGGCGCCGTACCCAGGCAGCCCCTCCCCGCGGCTCTCGCGCAGGAACGCGCACACGGCCTTCCCGTCTCCTGCGCCCCTCCCGGGACAGCTTTTTGTTGGGGCGCGCCTGCCCCAAACCCTGCTAGGAACGAGTGCAGCAAACTGGAATTTTCAAATTAGTCTTTGCAAATTACCTTTGAACCTTCACCATCAATTACAATTCCCTGACGGTTGTTAATTGGGCATAGATTCAAATCCGAAAACTCAGTCATTATTTTCTCGGTAACTTTCTTAAATGGTGCTGTAAGAAAATGCGGAAGAACATAGAAATCAATCAAATTAAGCCCTGTATCATCTTCTTGTGAGTAGTCCTCCGGCTTTTCATCCATTTGCTCGATATATTGGATGCTTGGAGCGCATACAATCGCACCTGCCGATTCACCAATCATCAGTTTTCCCTTTGCCAATTCTTTCTTCAACAGCTCATCCGTTCCCGTTTTACGGAGCTGGTCTATAAGGAAAAAAGAATTTCCGCCGGTAAAATAGATCACATCCGCATCTTCAAAAAGAGACTGTATCGTTGAATAAGCCTCCGTTGAAATATCAATTTCAGTTACGATTGCTCCCAACTTTTTGAATACTTTTCGAGCCGAGCCGACATAACCGGTGTAGCCTTCACGCAGCGAAGCAGTTGGAATAAATGCGACTTTTTTATTTTCAATTTCTTCCTTTATTAGACTTCCTACACTTGAAAAGTGAGAACATAAAAACAGTTTCATCAATATTCTCCTTTATATATAAATTCTTATTTGTTGAACTAAGCCGTGTATACCATACTCTCCAATGAAAGAACGCCCTTATATAGTGAAATTTTGCCGTTTTCCTGCGTACGTGCGTACACACTCCACAGGAATTCTAAGGGGCCTGCCCCTTAGCACGCGGACTTTGGAACAAAGTCTAGTGTGTTACGCCTTGCCAGAGGTGTACGGGCTCCCGGTATGCACGTACGAAGCAATTGCCATCAATGCGCCATATAAGTGGCGATCAAGTTCGCATAAAGCGACCTTGATCCCGCAAAACAAAAGGCAGGATATCCCCTTTGTGGTGGTTTTGGGCCAGTTCTAGAGTGTGTGGCCGTAGGTGTTGGCAGCCTTGATGGCGGCGTCGAACTTTTCGTCGGTGAAGGGCTCGGGGTTTCCCTGCTTCCACTCGTTGGTGGCGTGCGCATACTCGCACAGGGCAGGGATATCGGCCTCGGAAAGTCCGACCTGCTCAAGCGTCACGGGCAGTCCCATCTGCTTGTTAAAGGCTGTGTAGCGCTCAAGATTCTCGGTATCGCCCGTGTAGGCAAACAGCACTAGCACGCCCAGGCTCACGACCTCGCCATGCAGGTAGGTGCCCTCGCGCGGAATGCTGCAGGTGGCGTTGTAGAACGCATGCGCCACGCTCGAGTTGTAGTAGTAATCGTTTTGGTTGGTCAGGTTGGAGACGTAGCCCGTGTTGACTACGATATCGAGCGCGATCTGCTTGACGGCTTCGGTCGACAGGTTCTGGCGAACGTCCTCAAGACCCTGCACGCCATAGGTAAACAGCGGCTCGGAGCAGGTGTGCGCGAGCGCCAGGCCAAGACCTGCGGTATGCTCCAGGTTGCCGGCGCTCGTGGCGTACTCGACCTCGGGCTGCTTGGACAGGGCGTCGCCCACGCCGGCCCAGAAGTACTCCGCCGGAGCCTCTGCAATGATCTTGGGGTTGATGAAGATGTGTGCGGGGCGGTTGGGGTACGAATAGCCCTCGAGCGAGCCGTCGTCGTTGTAGACAACGGCAATGGCTGTCGCGGCCGAGCAGTTGGAGCAGATCGTCGGTACCGTAAAGACGATCTTCTTGAGCTCGATGGCCGCTGTCTTGACGGTGTCGAGCGCCTTGCCGCCGCCGCATGCGATAAGAACGTCGGCTTCTTGGCAGGCAGGGGAGTTCACAACCTTGGCGATATTGGCGCGCGTACTGTTGGTGCCGTAGACGCGCGTCTCCAGAATCTCGACGTCGGTGCCCTCCAGCGCCGCTTCGATACCGGGAAGCGCCGCTGCCAGTGCCCGTTTGCCACCGATAATCGCGACCTTGGTCGCTCCGTACTCGGCCAGCGCGCCGGGCAGCTCTTTAAAGCAATCCTCGCCGACGGTATAGTCGCTCATTCCAATCGTGCGCATAGCAGTCTTCTTTCGTTAGATAAAGTGCTTTCAGGTATTTTGCTCCAAGTGAGTGCTTGCGACCGCGAGAAATTTCTAAAGTATGAAACCGATGTTGAGGGTTTTTCGCCGGCGTTGACCGTGCTACCATACAGCGCATAAGCGTTGATGGGGACGAGTAGTCGGCCGTCCGCATGCCACAGAGAGCGGGGAGCGCTGAGAACCCGTGTATGCGACCGATGAAAATCACCCCGGAGCTGCGGTCCCAACGGACGCGTCGCACAGGCACGTCTTAGTAGACATCGCCGAGATGGTCGTCGATACAGGCCAGCCGAGTAACGGATGCGAGCGCGCTGTAATGCGGGCGAGGGCATCTAAGCTGGGTGGTTAAGCGAAGAGCTTTTGCGGGCGCGCAGCCCGATTTGTGGCGCTTCGTCCCAGCTTGCAGGGACGGGCGCTTTTTTGGTGCCCAACGGGCGTGCGCGCCCACGACATGAAAGGGGTACCGTGGCAAACGAGTACAAGCAGACGATGAATCTGCCCAAAACCGGTTTTCCCATGCGTGCCGGTCTTTCCAAGTCCGAGCCCAAGCGACTCAAGGACTGGCAGGACAACAAGGTCTACGAGCAGGTTCTAAAGAAGAACGAGGGTCACAAGAAGTTCGTGCTGCACGACGGCCCTCCGTACGCCAACGGTCCGATCCACATCGGCCACGCCATGAACAAGATCTCCAAGGACATGATCAACCGCTACTGGATGATGCAGGGCTACGAGGTCCCCTATGTCCCCGGTTGGGACTGCCATGGCCAGCCGATCGAGCACAAGGTCGAAGAGAAGCTCGGCACCGAGAAGTTCAACCAGACCTCCACGGCCAAGATCCGCGAGCTCTGCAACGAGTTCGCTGTCGAGAACATCGAGCTGCAGAAGGCCGGTTTCCGTCGTCTGGGCGTGCTCGGCGACTGGGACAACCCCTACCTGACGCTTTATCACCAGCATGACGCTGCCGACATCGAGGTCTTTAAGGCCATGTTCGACAAGGGCATGATCTATCGCGGTCACAAGCCCGTCCACTGGTGCAAGCACTGCCACACCGCACTCGCCGAGGCAGAGATCGAGTACTCCGACGAGACGAGCCCGTCCATCTTCGTTCGTTTTGAGATGACTTCCAAGCCCGCCGGCCTCGAGAACTTCGATGGCCCGGTCGACTTTATCATCTGGACGACCACGCCGTGGACCATCCCCTCCGACCAGGCCGTTTCCCTCAAGCCCGGCGCCGCCTACGTCGCCGTTGAGCGCGATGGTCGTGCCGAGGTCATGCTCGAGGACCTGGCTCCCAAGTGCTGCGAGGAGTTTGGCTGGGAGTACACCCCGGTCATGGTCGACGGCAAGCCCTATGTGGTTCCCGCCGAGACCTTCCACCACATCCACTACAAGCAGCCGATCTTTGACGGCGTTGAGGGCGTGGCGCTGCTGGCCGATTACGTCGGTGTCGATGACGGTACCGGTATCGTTCACAACTCGCCCGGCCACGGCGTCGACGACTACTTTGCCTGCCTCAAGGAGGGCATCACCGACATCTGCATGCCGGTCGATGACGACGGTAAGTTCTACACCGGCGAGGAGTTTGGCACCGGCGGCCCCTTCAGCGGTATGGACACCGATGAGGCCAACCCGCACATCATCGAGTTCCTGCGTGAGCGCGGCACCCTGGTCCTCGAGAAGAAGATCACGCACAGCTATCCGCACTGCTGGCGCTGCAAGCACCCGGTGCTTTTCCGTGCTACCGACCAGTGGTTTGTCTCGATGGACAAGACGGGTCTGCGCGAGCAGGCTGGCAAGGAGGTCCGTGAGAACGTCAAGTGGTATCCGGCTCACGCCGCCAACCGCATTGGCGCCATGGTCGAGCAGCGTCCCGACTGGTGCATCAGCCGCCAGCGCAACTGGGGCGTGCCTATCCCCAGCTACACGTGCGCCGACTGCGGCGAGAAGGTCATGAACGACGCCACGCTCGACGCCGTCATCAAGCTCTTCCACGAGAAGGGCTCCGACGCCTGGTTCACCGACGCTCCTGAGAGCTACCTGGGCGAGGCCTGCGTCTGCCCCAAGTGCGGTGGCCATCACCTCAAGGCTGATAAGGACATCCTTGACGTGTGGTGGGACTCCGGCGTGTCTTGGAAGGCCGTCTGCGAGTACCGTCCCGAGCTGGAGTACCCGGCGGACGTCTACCTCGAGGGCTCTGACCAGCACCGCGGTTGGTTCCAGAGCTCGCTGCTCACCTCGGTGGGTGCCAACGGTCACGCTCCGTACAAGGCGGTCGTCTCGCAGGGCTTCACGCTCGACGGCCAGGGCCGCAAGATGTCAAAGTCGCTCGGTAACGTCATCGACCCCAACAAGGTCTGTGACGAGATGGGCGCCGACATCATCCGCCTGTGGGTCGCCTCCGTCGATACTAGCTCCGACGTCTCCATCGACCATGAGATTCTCGCTCGTACGTCCGATGCCTACCGTCGCTTCCGCAACACGCTGCGCTTCCTGCTTTCCGAGCTCGAGGGCCAGTTTGAGCCCGAGACCGACGGCGTTGCCTTTGCCGACCTGCTGCCGCTCGACAAGCTCATGGTTGCCCGCCTGACCCAGGTCCAGGCCGAGGTCGACGACGCTTACTCTTGCTACGAGTTCCCGCGCGCTTACCGTGCGCTTTACGACTTCGTGGTTACCGAGCTTTCCAACGTGTACCTCGACGCCCTGAAGGATCGTCTGTACTGCGACAAACCCGGCTCGCTCGAGCGCCGCAGCGCCCAGACCGTGCTGGCCGAGCTTTTCTCGATGCTCATGCGCGATCTGCAGCCGATTCTGTCCTACACCGTCGACGAGGCCATGACCTATGCGCCTGCCGGTTGCGTCGATCACCAGAAGTACGCCGCGCTGCTCGATTGGTACAAGTCGCCCATCACGGTCGACGAGGCCAATGAGTTCGAGGGCGTGCTCGAGGCTTCGCTCGAGCTCCGTAGCGCCGTGACCAAGGCCCTTGAGGATGCCCGTTCTGCCGGCACCTTCACCAAGAGCCAGCAGGTTCGCGTTAAGGCGGTCGTTCCCGCCGAGATGTACGCGCTGCTGACCGGCGACAAGGCTGTCGACCTGGCCGAGTTCTACATCGTCTCCGCTGTTGAACTGACCCAGGGCGAGGAGCTCTCCGTTGCCATCGAGGCTGCCGAGGGCGAGTGCTGCGATCGTTGCTGGAACTACCGCACCACCGTCGGCGAGTACAACGGTCACGCACATATTTGCAAGAGGTGTGCGGAAGCCCTTTAAGGCACGGTAACTCGGCATTTTAGTTATAGGGAGTATTTGGGCGCCCTCGCCCCTTTTGCTCCGCTGAATAAAAGCGGCATTCTGTTTTTCGGAATGCCGCTTTCTTTTTATGCTGGTTATTTAGCTTGCGTTGGTGGATATGTCGTGCGTTCTGCGTGTGTCAATATAAGATGGATAATTGCGTTAAACGTAATTCGATGTTTTTGAGGGTAGGGGATTGATTTGGGTCGTTCTGCGGATATGACGCCGCCTTTGCGTTGGCGGTTGGGTGTTGCTGGTAGCGTGGCGTTGGCCGTGCTGCTTGTTGACCAGCTGACCAAGCTTGCGGTTCGTGCCGTTGGCGATGCTCTGCATGTGACTGTTATCCCCGGTGTGATCGACTTCCTTTTTGTGCGTAACATCGGTGCTGCCTTTAGCATGGGCGAGGGACATGGCCTCGCGTTTGCCGTGCTGGCGTTTGTCGTTATCGTTGCGATCGCGGTGTACTTGCTTCGCGCGCCCCAGCTTGCTCGCTTTGAGGTTGTGGGCATGGCTATGGTCGTGGGCGGCGCCATTGGCAATGCAATCGACCGTCTGGCTTTTGGCTTTGTGACCGATTTTATTGCCACCACCTTCATCGACTTCCCCGTCTTCAATGTGGCCGATGTCGGCATTACGGTCGGTGTGGTGCTTGCCCTCATCGGCTACATGTTCTTGAGTCCTGCGGCCCGTGAGGTCGATGCGACCGCCGAGCTCAACGCCCGTGACGAGGTCCGCGCTAAGCGCAAGGCCCAGCAGCGTGGGGAGCGTGCCCGCAAGATTCGCGAAAGGAGCGAGCGCTAATGGCCGACATCCATATCCTTGTTGCCGACGATGCCGCTGGTCAGCGTCTTGACGCCTATCTGGGCGCTAATGACGGCTGCCCTACGCGCTCTGCCTGCGCGCATCTGATCGAGGGCGGTGCCGTTGCCGTCAACGGCGAGACATGCCTGTCAAAAAAGTATGCCGTGCGCTCCGGCGACCGTATTTCGGTCGATTTGCCCGAGCCGCACGATCCCACCGATGTGATTCCCGAGGCCATTCCCCTCGATATCCGCTACGAGGACGACTACCTCATCGTGCTCTCCAAGCAGCGCGGTCTGGTGTGCCATCCCGCCCATGGCCACGAGAGCGGCACCCTTGCGAACGCCTTGGTCTATCACTGTGGCATTGACCATCTGGGCACCGTGCAGGGCGAGGACCGCCCCGGCATCGTGCATCGCCTGGATCGTGACACCTCGGGCCTTATGCTCGCGGCAAAAGACGACGACACCCAGCGCGCGCTCCAGAATCTCATCCGCACGCGCACGCTCGACCGCCGCTACATTACGCTCGTCCACGGCCATATTGCCATGGACGAGGGCACCATTAACACCGGCATTGCCCGTTCTACGCGCGACCGTGTCAAGATGGCGGTTTCGGACGATCCTTTCGCGCGCCAGGCCATTACGACCTTTAGGGTCCTCGAGCGCTTCGATTCCACGCGTTTTGACGATGGCTATACGCTCGTCGAGTGCCACCTGTTTACGGGTCGCACGCATCAGATTCGCGTGCATATGCGCCATATCAACCACGCCTGCGTGGGCGATCCGCTCTACGGTAAGTGCGATGC
Source organism: Collinsella sp. CLA-AA-H302 (assembly GCF_040093305.1). Taxonomy (NCBI): domain Bacteria; kingdom Bacillati; phylum Actinomycetota; class Coriobacteriia; order Coriobacteriales; family Coriobacteriaceae; genus Collinsella; species Collinsella sp. CLA-AA-H302. The sequence continues at coordinate 83,688 of NZ_JBBNJW010000001.1, read as the reverse complement.
GCGTGCCGACCAGGGTTTGACCAGGCAATTCCTCCATTCCTGGCGTGTGGCGTTCGATCATCCCGTGACGGGGGAGCACATTGAGTGCCGCGATGAGCTGCCGTGGGATCTCGCCGCCGTTCTGGATGACCTAGCCCCGCGCTCGCTCGGCCGCACTGCCGCCGGCGACGAAATCGTTCCGCAGCTCGGTCTGCTCGAAGCCTAACCAGTATTAGGTGGTTTCTTGAACTCGGTTAGCCTACGGTAAGATATACGGTTGTTTACGTAACGCGTTCTCGGGAGCCTGCATGCTCGCCTTTTTACAAACCAACACACCCATCGTGATCTTCAACCAGATTGTGGTTACGCTGCTCACGGTCTGCTTTCTGTACCAGGTGGTCTTCTTTGTCATTGGCGCTCTTCGTGGCGAGGTCGCGCCTCCCAAGGCCAAAAAACTCCACCGCTATGCCTTCTTCATTGCGGCGCATAACGAGGAGGCCGTGATCGCCAATCTCGTACGCTCTATCAAGGATCAGGACTATCCGTCCGAGCTCATCGAGGTCTTCGTGGTCGCCGATGCTTGCACCGACAACACGGCGCAGCTCGCGCGCGAGGCCGGTGCCATTGTTTACGAGCGCAATGACCTGGCCCGCAAGGGCAAGAGCTGGGTCATGGATTTTGGCTTCGACCGCATCCTTAACGAGTATCCCGACACCTTCGAAGGCTACTTTATCTTCGATGCAGATAACGTCATCGCCCGCGATTACGTGTCCAAGATGAACGATGCCTTTGACCAGGGCTTCCATGTGGTCACGAGCTATCGTAACTCCAAGAACTTCGGCAGTTCGTGGATTTCCTCTGCCAACGCCACCTGGTATTTGCGTGAGGCCCGCTTCCTCAACAACGCGCGTAATATCTGCAAGACGTCCTGCGCCGTCTCGGGCTCGGGCTACCTTATCTCCGCCAGTGTTATCGAGGGCATGCACGGCTGGCAGTTCCATACACTGACCGAGGACATCCAGTTCACCACGTTCTGCGCCATTCACGGCATCCGCATCGGTTATGCGCCGGCGGAGTTCTTTGACGAGCAGCCGGTGACGTTTAAGGCGTCCTGGAAACAGCGCATGCGCTGGACCAAGGGCTTCTACCAGGTCTTTTTTACCTACGGCAAGCATCTGGTCAAGTCGACGTTCCGCTATCATCGCTTTGCCGCATATGACATGTTTATGACCATCGCTCCGGGCATGCTGCTGTCCCTGATCTCTATGCTCGCCAATGCGACGTTCCTGATCGTGGGTGGCCTTTCGCATGGTTTCTTGGCTACCGAGGTCGAGATGCAGGCTTGTGCCGCCTCGCTTATCATGACGTTCGTGATGATGTACCAGACCTTCTTTATCCTGGCGCTGCTCACGACCATCTTTGAGTACAAGCACATTCATTGCGCTCAAAAGTGGCGCCTGGTGACCAACCTGTTTACCTTCCCGATCTTTATGTTCAGCTATATCCCCATCACGGTTGCCGCGCTGTTCCTGAAGGTCGACTGGGTTCCTACCCAACATGCCGTAAACGTTACCCTCGACGAGGTCATGCAAGGCGCCAAATAAACACAACCAAAACCACCACAAAGGGACAGACGCCTTTGTGGTGGTTTTTGCTTTTGAGCAGCTGCTCATGGAGGTGCACGATGTTCTACATCCCATTTTGGATCTGCGTCTTTGCCGGTGCGGTGGTTGATGCCCGTGAGCGGCGGTTTCCCAATGAGCTTGCTGGCGCGTGCGCCGTGGCGGCGTTTGCGGGCGTTTGGCTCGACCTCGGTTTGAACACAACGCTTGACCACGCAGGTCTTGCCGTCATCGTGTATCTTGCCCTCGTTCTGACTGAGTCCCTCTGGCGTCGTCTTCGCCAAATCCCGGGCATCGGCATGGGAGATGCCAAGGCACTCTTCGCGCTTTGCACGCTCGACCCTATGGGTGGCATCGTGGCATTTGCCGCCGCGCTCCTGGTCCTTGCCCTCTCCTGCCTCATCACAAAATCGCGCTCCCTGCCATTGCTCCCGTTTTTGGTGCCGATTTTTGCCATAATCGAGGTTGTGGGCTGCACTTTGTAACCGATTGCGCATCCTTCTTAAGGAGCATGCCATGGCAACTAATCAAGAAACGGCCGTCATTAAGGCGCGCATGGACCGTATTCCCTCGGCGTTGTCGCCCGAACTTTTCGAGCGCATTGCCACCGATCGTGCTTCGGGCTATGTTAACCCGTATCGTTGCAACGACGATCAGGTCATTCGTCGTATTGATCGCGCCTCCGACAAAGGCACGCTTATGCGTCCGGCGTTTATGCGCGATACCGAAAAGATACTTCATCTTCCGGCGTACACCCGTTATGCAGGCAAAACGCAGGTCTTTAGCTTCCGTAGCAATGACGATCTGTCACGCCGCGGTTTGCACGTGCAGCTTGTCTCCCGCATTGCGCGCGATATCGGTCGCGCCCTGGGGCTCAATTGCGATCTGATCGAGGCGATTGGCCTGGGCCACGACTTGGGCCACACGCCTTTCGGCCATGCCGGTGAGCGTTTTCTCAACGATATCTATCATGAGCGCACGGGTCGCTACTTTTTCCATAACGTTCAGTCGGTCCGCGTGCTCGACGCCCTGTATGGCCGCAACGTGTCGCTCCAGACGCTCGACGGCTTGCTATGCCACAACGGCGAGTACGAACAGCGTGTTTTTGAGCTTTCGGACATGGGTTCCTTTGACCAGTTCGACCGAACCGTCGAGGAATGCATTGCCACAGGCTATAGCGCGATTGAGCACCTGCGTCCCATGACGCTCGAGGGCTGTGTGGTGCGTATCTCGGATATCCTCGCCTACGTCGGTCGTGATCGTCAGGACGCCATTGCCGCGGGCCTGCTGTCGCCCGACGCTTTTGACGATGGTCGGGGCGGCGCCTATAACAGCTGGATTCTCACGCACGCTTCCATCGATATCGTTGAGCATAGCTACGGCAAACCGCGTATCGAGATGAGCGAGGACCTGTTTGAGGAGATCCGCCGAGCCAAGCGCGAGAACTACGAGAAGATCTATAGCAAGGGCGGTATCGAAGGCGATTCCGAGGAGGAGCTGCGTGAGGCGTTCGAAAAGCTCTACGACCGTTGCCTGCAGGATATAAACGAGGGTGACGAGTCCTCCTACATCTTTAAGCACCACATTTCGCGTATTGAGCAGCAGCTTTCCTATTATGGCCGCATCTATGCTTGGCAGGACGACAAGGATCAGACTGTCGTCGATTACATCGCAAGCATGACGGATGGTTATTTCTGCGAGCTGACGAGCAAATTGTTCCCAGGTCTAAAGTTTCCGCACCGCACCTATATTAACGAACGGTAGTTCGTATCCTTTCGGTATACTGTTGGTCAACAACGATTTTGATTGATGCACGGGATGGCTATGGACGACCTTTTTTCTGCTTCGACGCGCGAGCGCTCTTTTCAGAATGCCCCGCTTGCGGTGCGTATGCGCCCCAATTCGCTCGACGAGTATGTGGGCCAGCAAAAGGCCGTCGGTAAGGGCTCGTGGCTGCGCGCCGCGATTGAGCATGACGTGCTGTCGAGCGTGATTCTGTACGGCCCGGCTGGCACGGGCAAGACGACGCTGGCCCACATTATCGCCAACCATACCAAGAGCGAGTTTGTCGAGGTCAGCGCCGTGACGGGCACCGTAAAGGACTTGCGCCGCGTGATTGACGAGGCCAAGACGCGCCTGAATACGTACGACCGCCGCACCATTCTATTCATCGATGAGATTCACCGCTTCTCTAAGTCGCAGCAGGATGCCCTGCTGCATGCAGTTGAGAACCGTACCGTCATTATGATTGGCGCTACGACGGAGAATCCGTACTTCGAGGTCAACTCGGCGCTGCTCTCACGTGGTCGAGTCGTGGAGCTTGAACATTTAAAGGACGAGGATATCGCCATGCTTATCGAGCGTGCGCTCGAGGCACCTCAGGGCCTGAACGGTAAGTTCTCGGCCGATGAGGATACGGTCAAGACCATTTGTACGCTGGCTGCGGGTGATGCACGCTCGGCCCTGACGACACTTGAGCTGGCGAGCGAGATTGCCGTCACGCGTCCCGATACGGAGGGAACGCCAGCGCCGGCGGCGGGGGAGCGCTATCCCATCACCGTGGATGACGTAAAGATTGCCAACCCGCGTCGTGGCTTTTCGTACGACAAAAACGGCGACATGCACTACGACATTATCAGTGCGTTTATTAAGTCTATGCGCGGTAGCGACCCCGATGCTACGATCTATTGGCTCGCGCGCATGATTGATGCGGGGGAGGATCCCAAGTTTATCGCTCGCCGTATTATGATTCAGGCTTCTGAGGACGTTGGCAACGCCGATCCGCAGGCGCTTTTGGTGGCGCATGCCGCGTTTAAGTCTGCCGAGGTCATTGGCTATCCCGAGTGCCGTATTAACCTGGCTCAGGCTGCACTCTATGTGTGCTTGGCGCCTAAATCCAACGCGTGTGAGGCTTCGATCGATGCGGCGCTTGCCGATATCCACTCTAGTGGGCTTCGCGAGGTGCCGAGTTATCTGCGCGATCGCCATCGCCCGGGCAGCGATGAATACGGTGTGTATAAGTATCCGCACGATTATCCCGAAGGCTGGGTCGACCAGCGCTATTTGCCCGAAGGCTTAGAACGCGGTGCATTTTGGCGGCCTGCCGGCCGTGGTTGGGAAGAATGGCGCGTAGAACAAAGCGAACGTGACCGTAGCGGGAATGCACCGAAGTAGCTGCTGATAATTTTGTCCCACGTTGCTGCTCTTGGCATGTTCGGTCCCCTTTGGGGTACCATGGAAAGCGTCTGTATTTCGATTCCTTTGGGAGGCTTGTATGAGTCCCATTCAAATCGCCTTGCTGCTGCTCGCCGTTGCCGGCGTGTGGGCTATCGTTGAGCTCGCGCTTACCCTGCGCAAGACCCGCAACGTTGTCGATTCGCTCGATAAGACCGTGAACGACCTCAACAACACCATCGCCGAGGCGCAGCCGGTGGTGGCAAAACTCGACGGTGCTGTCGACGAGCTTACGCCGGCACTTGCCCAGATGGAGCCGCTGCTTAAGTCGAGCAAGACCGCCGTCGACGCCCTTACCTCCAATCTCGTAGAAGTTGAGGCCGTGGTTCGCGACATTTCCGAGGTTACGGGCAGCATGGCCGAGGCCAGCAATGCTGTGTCGAGTGTAACTGATTCCGCGGCAGGTGCCGTGCAGAAACTCATTAACAAGGTGAAGGCTCCCGCGGCCGACGCCGAGCGCAAGCTTTCCTCTGCCGCCGAAGCCGAGCAGCCGACCGAGCGCGTCTTGATTGGCGAAGCCGGGGACGAGGCCGCCGCGGGCGACGATGATTGCCATAAGCATGTTGGCAAGCCGGCTCAGTATTACACCTATACGCCCGCCGAGTCCTCTGAGGAGTCCTGCGATGAGTAGCGAAGCAACCTGCCCCATCACGCTGACCGTTGCCGGCGACCCGCGTCTCGCTCGACTTGTGCGCATGACGGCGGCCAACGTTGGTGCCCTGTGCTCCATGTCTGTCGATCGCATCGAGGACATCCGCATGGCTGCCGAGGAGGCTTTCATCTTTGGGTGCACCGCGGTCGACTGCGACGACATCACCATCAAATTCGATGTCGATGAGACTCACGTTGGCATGACTATTACCTTTGGAGACCAGGCTACGGTTGATGAAAACGACCAGGCTGCGGTGTATGCCGAGCTCATCCTCGCGAGCGTGTGCGATTCCTACGAAAAGACTGCGGCGCCCTTAACGCTTTCCCTCGACCTCAAGGCGGATATCTAATATGACCGAACGTTCCCGGAGCGGCAAGGCCGCTTGGGACAAGGAGAAAACCCGCGAGCTATTTCGTCGTTATAAGGAGACCGGTGATCCGGAAGCCCGCGAGCAGCTCGTCATGTCCCATATGAACCTGGTAAGGTTTCTTGCCAACAAATTTAAGAATCGTGGCGAGCCGCTCGACGACCTGATGCAGGTTGGCTATTTGGGCCTGCTCAAGGCGATCGACCGCTTTGACCCTGAGCGCGGGCTCGAGTTCACCACGTTTGCCACGCCCACCATCTTGGGCGAGATCAAGCGTCACTTCCGTGACAAGGGCTGGAGCGTGCGCGTGCCTCGTCGCCTGCAGGAGCTTTCTGCCAAGGTTAACCAGGCTACCGACAAGCTTACCAACGAGTTGCAGCGCTCGCCCAAGGTCGAAGAAATCGCTGAGTACCTGGACGTGACCGTCGACGAGGTCCTGGAGGCTATGGAATCGTCTTCGGCCTATACCTCGGTGCCCATTGAGGCTCCTGGTGCGTCCGATTCCGACGATGCGCCCTCGATTCTCGACCGCTACGCCGACGACGACAACGAGCTCGACTTTACCGATGACCGTCTGGTCATTGAAGAGGCCATCCGCGATTTCTCGCCGCGCGAGCGCGAAGTCATCGAGCTGCGCTTTGTAAAGGGCATGACCCAGATCGAGATCGCCAAGAAGCTGGGCATCTCGCAGGTGCAGGTCTCGCGCTTGTTGCGCCGCACCCTCAAGAAGATTCAGGATAAGATTGACCCCGACGGAGTGATGATTCGTTCATGAGTGAGCACCCCCAACAAACAGACCGCACGCTGCGCGATACCCGCATTCTGACGCTTCGCATTTGGGCTGTTGTCGGCTGCATTGTCATCGCTGCCGTCATCTTTAACCTTATGGGCATCCTGGCACCGGTTATCGAGTTTCTCGCTGTTGGTTCCATCATTGCTTTTGTGATGTCCCCGATCACCAACTGGCTCGAGCATCATGGCGTGAATCGCGGCATCGGTTCGCTTATAGCGCTTATTGTTGTTGTTGCCGTGCTCGTCGGTGTTGTTTGCATCTTGTCGCCGATTCTTTTTGGTCAGATCATGGAAGTCCTGAGCCGCCTGCCCGAGCAGCTTCGTGTTGCGGGTGGCGACCTCAACGAGATGGTCTCGCATGTCAAGACGCTCAACAACACGCCGCTCATGGAGTATTTGGACGATAATCTTTCGTCGCTGGTTACCGTGGCATCGAAGTATGTGTCTCAGATCGCTGCCGAGCTTGGCCGCGGTGTGTTCCCGCTCATCACCAATACGGCCTCGCAGTTGTTCGTGATCTTCCTTGGTCTGGTGCTTGCCTACTGGATGGCCTGCGATTATCCTCGCATGCACCACGAGATTTGCACCATCATCGGTCAGGAGAAGGAGACTTCGTACCGCTTTATGGTCGCCATCCTTTCTCGCTCTGTCGGCGGCTACATGCGCGGTATGGTCGTGACGTCCATCTGCGGTGGTTTCCTCGCCTTTATTGGTTTTATGATTATCGGCCATCCGTATGCGGCGCTCATGGCTATCTTTACCGGCATCATGCATTTGGTTCCGGTCGTCGGCCCCTGGGTGAGCGCGGCAATCGCCACAGTGCTCGGTTTCATGTTCAGCCCCATGTTGGCGTTGTGGACGCTCATCGTGACGATGGTCGCGCAAAACGTCACTGATAACGTGATTTCGCCTAAGGTCATGCAGAGCTCGGTGCAGGTGCATCCCATCATGAGCCTCACGGCGCTCGTTATTGGCTCGGCACTCATGGGCCCCATCGGCATGATTATTGCCATCCCGCTGTGTGCGGCCCTCAAGGGTATCTTCGTGTACTACTTCGAGAATGAGACCGGCCGACAGCTTGTGGCCTATGACGGCGCCGTGTTTAAGGGCACGCCGTACCGCGATGCCGATGGCAACCCGGTCGCCGCCTACGACGCGCTCGGCGACGACACCTTCATCTACGAGTCCGAACTCATCGGCAACGAGACTGCGCCCGAGGCCAAGGCCATGCCCAAGCCCGAGCTCGATAATCCCTGGATTAAGATCTCTGGTCTGCAGCCCGATGCCACGGGCTTCTTCAAGAACCCCTTTGCCAAGGACGATGACTCCAACACGGACGACGATACAAAAACCGGCATCGACGGCTCCATGGACGATGACGACAAGTAGCGGGGTAATTTGGGCTAACATTCATACGCGCTAACATGCAATTTCGCTGAAGGGCCGGCATTGTGCCGGCCCTCTTTTTTGCACAGGCGCGGTGGGATGGTAATATCGTTACGTTTGAACTGTTTCGATGTGAAACCGAGGAGATTCCCTCTATGAGTGCTGACTACCCGTCAATGACTACGGCCGAGATTCGCTCTAAGTTCCTCAACTTCTTTGAGGAGCGCGGTCTTAAGCTCTATCCTTCTTCGTCCCTCGTCCCCGACGATCCTTCGCTGTTGCTTGCTAACGCCGGCATGAATCAGTTTAAGGAGTACTACCAGGGCAAGAAGACCATGAAGGAGATCGGCGCGATCTCCTGCCAGAAGTGCGTCCGCACCAACGACATCGATTGCATCGGCGAGGACGGCCGTCACCTGTCCTTCTTTGAGATGCTCGGCGACTTCTCCTTTGGCGGCGTCTCCAAGCAGCAGGCCTGCGCTTGGGCCTTTGAGCTCATCACCAAGGAGTTCAAGCTGCCGCTCGATCGCCTGTACTTCACCGTCTTTACCGAGGACGACGAGACCCATGACGTATGGCGCTCCCTGGGCGTTGCCGAGGATCACATCTCCCGCTTGGGCGAGGACGACAACTTCTGGGCCGCTGGCCCCACCGGTCCCTGCGGTCCGTGCTCTGAGATCTACTTTGACATGGGCGAGGAGGTCGGTTGCGGCAGCCCCGACTGCAAGCCTGGCTGCGACTGCGATCGCTTCCTTGAGTTCTGGAACCTCGTGTTTACCCAGTACGACCGCCAGGAGGACGGCTCCATGCCGGAGCTGCCGCACCGCAACCTCGATACGGGTATGGGTCTGGAGCGCATGGCCGCTATCATGCAGCACAAGACCGCTAACTACGACGGCGATCTGATGCAGCACCTCATCAAGCTCGGTGAGAAGATCAGCGGCAAGACCTATGACGCCGACGATTACTCCGGCGCCAGCCGCTCCCTGCGCATCATCGCCGACCACTCCCGTGCCGTCGACTTTATGATCTCTGACGGCATCCTGCCCGGTAACGAGGGTCGCGAGTACGTCCTTCGCCGCCTGCTCCGCCGTGCCGTGTTCCACGGTCGTCTGCTGGGCATCGAGGGCGCCTTCCTGACCAAGTTCATCGACGAGGTCAACGCTCAGATGGGCGAGGCCTATCCCGAGCTGCTCAAGAACGTCGCGCTCGTTAAGGGCATCGTCGCCTCCGAGGAGGAGCGTTTCTCCACGACGCTCGACAACGGCCGCTTCTACCTGGATGAGGCTCTGGCCGCGCTTGCCGAGGGTGCTGTCCTTCCGGGCGACGTCGCCTTTAAGCTGCATGACACCTTTGGTTTCCCCATTGACCTGACCGTCGAGATTGCCGGCGTCGCTGGCCACGACGTCGACATGGACGGCTTTACCGCCTGCATGGAGGACCAGAAGGCCCGCGCTCGCGCCAACGCCAAGGGCGATGCTTGGGGCAGCTTCAACGACGTGTGGGTCGAGCTTTCCGACAAGGTTGCCGCGACCGAGTTCGACGGCTATGACAACGATGTGATCGAGGGTGCCAAGGTTGTCGCCATCGTTCGCAACGGCGAGTCCGTCGAGTCCGCTGCCGTGGGCGAGGACGTCGAGGCCGTGCTCGACCGCACCCCGTTCTACGCCGAGATGGGTGGCCAGCAGGGCGATGCCGGCGAGCTTTCCGCCGAGGGCGTTGCGCTGACCGTTTCCGATACCAATAACCACAATGGCCTGTATGCTCACGTCGCGCACGTTGCCGAGGGCACATTGACCGTCGGTGCTACCGTGACCGCCGCGCTCGACGTCGAGCGCCGTGGTTTCCTGCGCCGCAACCACACCGCCACCCACCTGCTCGACGCTGCGCTTAAGCAGGTCCTGGGCGAGCATGTCTCCCAGGCTGGCTCGCTGGTGACGCCCGAGCACCTGCGCTTTGACTTCACGCACTTCGAGGCCCTGTCCTCCGAGCAGCTCAAGGCTGTCGAGGACCTGGTCAACCAGCAGATCTTCGCCTCCAAGCCGGTCGTGACCCGCGTCATGGGCATCGACGAGGCCAAGGCCGCCGGTGCTGTCGCCCTGTTTGGCGAGAAGTATGGCGACGTCGTCCGCGTTGTCTCCGTGGGCGCCGAGGACCAGCCGTTCTCCCGTGAGCTCTGCGGTGGCACCCATGCCGCCAACACCGCCGAGATCGGCCTGTTCAAGATCATTTCCGAGTCCTCTACGGGCTCCAACGTCCGCCGCATTGAGGCCGTGGCCTCTAAGGGTGCTCTCGACTACATGGCCGACCGTTTGGCGCTCGTCGACGCCGCCGCTGCTGCGCTCAAGTGCCGTGTGGATGAGGTTCCCGCCCGCGTGGAAAACCTGCAGGCTGAGCTGCGCGAGACGTCCAATAAGCTTAAGAAGGCGCTGACCGGTGGCTCCTCCGATGCTATCTCCAGCGCCATCGAGGGCGCCGTCGAGCTCGACGGCTACAAGCTCGTCGTCGCTGAGCTCCAGGGCCTTGAGGCCGCTGACCTGCGAAACGTCTGGGATACCGTGCACCAGAAGGTTGCCGGTCCTGTCGCCTGCGTCGTCGCCAGCGTGACCGAGAAGGGCACCCCGGCCCTGCTCGCCGCCGGCTCTGATGACGCTGTCAAGGCCGGTTTCCACGCCGGCAACGTGATCAAGCAGATCGCGGGCCTGGTCGACGGTCGTGGTGGCGGCCGTCCCAACATGGCCCAGGCCGGTGGCAAGAACGCCGCCGGCATCGCCGATGCCCTCGCGGCCGCTAAGACCGCGCTCGGCGCCTAAGAATCTAGGTAATCGCTGTGGTCGCGCTTGCGCTGGACATAGGGGAGACCAGGATCGGCATCGCCGTCTCGAGCCGTGATGGCAAGATGGCGATGCCTGTCAAGGTGCTCCCGGCTGCAGAGGTCACCGGTATGGCCAAGACGTTCCGCTACCTGGTCGAGGACTATGAGCCCGATATCCTGGTAAGTGGGCGTCCCCTGACCATGGCCGGTGAGCCCGGTCCCCAGGCCGAGCGTGTTGCCGCTGTTGCGCAAAAGATTGCCGACGAGCTCGATCTTCCGTTGGAGTTTGAGGACGAGCGCCTGTCCTCGCAAGAGGCCAAGCGTATCCTGCGCGAGCAGGGCCTCAACGAAAAACAGATGAGGGGCAAGATTGACATGATTGCCGCCAGCCTGTTTTTGCAGACGTGGCTTGATCGTCAAAACGAGGAGGTTTCGCATGCCTAGCGCTCCCGATCCGCGCCAGCCGAATCGTACACGTCAGCCGGCGTCGCGCCCTGCCCAGCCTGGCCAGCGTCCGGCACAGCCGACCCAGCGCGCAGCTCAGTCTGCCGCGCGCCCGGTGCAGTCCTCCTCTCGTTCGGCCCAACCTGTTCAACGGACGGGTCAGCAGCCTTCTGCTCGTTCGGTTCAGTATCCGGCTTCTCACGCGGCTCAGCAGCCCACTGCTCGTTCGGCTCAGCCTGCAGGCGGTGCTCGCTTTAAGCAACAGGCACCTACCCAGCGAACGCAGGTCCCCCAATCGCATTCGCATCACGCTCGCGGTTCGCATGGCGTTGCTCCGGCGACTCGCTCGAGCTACAACACGCATGCTCGTCGCGGTGCTCAAAAGAAGAGTTCTCCGGTTCCTATGATCATCGGCGTTGTGGTGGCCGTTATCGCGCTTGCTACTATCGCTTTCTTTGTCGTGCCTGCCGTCAAGGGCTTCTTTGCCGGTGAGGATACGAAGGTCACGGCTGGTCAGCAGGTTACGGTGACCATTCCCGACGGTGCTTCGGGTGATGCGATCGCCTCGATTCTCTCCGAGAACCATATCGTCGAAAATCCCAAGGATTACTACGCGGCGGTGAAAAAGCTCAACGCCGATATGTCGCTTAAGCCTGGCACCTACTCGTTCACCACGCTCATGGATGCGACCAAGGTTGTTCAGCAGCTCATGGAAGGTCCTAACGCGGGCTCCAATGCGCTGACTATCCCTGAGGGCCTGACGGTCGATCAAGTCGCCGACCGTGTGGCCCAGGCCTACGACAGCATCTCTAAGGAAGACTTCCTCAACCAGGCTAAGGCCTCCAATTACGTGGATGACTATAGCTTCCTTAAGGGCGCCGCCAACGACTCGCTCGAGGGTTTCTTGTTCCCCAAGACCTATTCGTTGGGTGATTCGCCGACGGCCGATGACGTGATTCGCGCCATGCTCGATCAGTTTAAGACTGAGTACAAGTCGCTTGACTTTGCGAGCTGCGAAGCCAAGATCAAGGAGCGCTACGGTGTGGAGATGTCCGACTACGACATCGTTAACTTGGCCTCTATCGTTGAGCGCGAGGGCCTCAACGCCGATCAACGTGCGCACGTGGCCTCGGTCTTCTACAACCGCCTTGCCGGCAAGCTCGACGGTCTGCGCTATCTCAACAGCGATGCGACCATGATGTATGTCACCGGTGGCGAGGTTACCGCCGACGACCTGCAGAGCGATAGCCCATATAACACCTATAAGCACGAGGGCCTGCCACCCACGCCCATCTGCTCTCCTTCGCTCGAGGCACTCAAGGCCACGCTTGAGCCGACCGACTCCGATGACCTGTATTTCTACATTACGCAGGACGAGGAGTACTTCTCGCAAACCTACGAAGAGCATCAACAGTCTTGGAATTAGCATGAGGATTTTTAGCCCCAAACGATACGTTGCCTCGGTCGATCGCATCGACCTTGATACCCTGTGGGCCGACGGCAAACGCGCCATTCTGCTCGATCGCGATAACACTCTGGTGCCGCGCGACACCGAGCAGGTTCCCACTGCGGTTTCCGCTTGGCTCGACGCCGCCCGCGCCAAAGGCTTTAAGCTGTGCATGGTGTCCAACAACTGGCATCGCGACCAGGTCATGAGCTCTGCACGCGAGCTGGGACTCGAGGCCATTAGCCACGCCATGAAGCCCGCCCCGTTTGCCTTGAAGGCGGGTCTTAAGCGCCTCGGCGCCACGGCAGACGAGGCGGTGCTGATCGGCGATCAGCTGTACACGGACGTGTGGAGCGGTAATTTTGCCGGCGTTGACACTATTCTGGTCAAGCCGCAGGCAACCCAGGACCTGTGGTACACGCAGATCTTCCGTATCTTTGAGCGCCGGGCCCTGCGCGACCTTCCCTGCGAGGAATAGGTTTCGCCATGTCTCAGCACATCAAACACGGCTGCGACCATATTTTCTTTATCGGCTTTTTGGGCGCGGGCAAATCGACGCTCGCGCGCAACGTCGGCACTATGTTCAAGCGGCGTTTTATCGATACCGATCGTTTGGTTGTGCGTCGATGTGGCAAGTCGGTGACCGAGATATTTGAGACCGAGGGCGAGGATCGTTTTCGCGAGCTCGAGACCTCGGCACTCCGTTCGCTTCAAAGCGAGCGCAGCCTGCTGGTGTCGTGCGGGGGTGGCATCGTCGAGACGCCGGTGAACATTGAACTGATGCACGAGATGGGTACATGCGTGTACCTCGAAGGCGACTTTGAGGACTCGTTGCGCCAGATTCGCCGTTCTGATACCCGGCCCGATTTCCGCTCGCCCGAGCATGCTGCGCGCCTGTTTGAGCATCGCCGTCCGCTGTATCGCCAGGCCGCCGATATTACCCTTGATATTCGCAACAAGTCCTTCGAGGACGTTTCCTACCTTTGTGCCGAGATGCTTTTGGAGCGTGGACTGCTATGATTCGCCGTCAACTTATCAATTTCCAAAACCGCAGTGTCGATGTCCGCGTCGGATTGGGGGCGTTCGAGGAGCTGCCGCGCATGTTTGCCTCGGTTGTGGGCAAGCCTAAGCGCGCGATGGTGGTTTGGAACGACGCCACATCCGAGCGTTTTGGCGAGGCTGTCGAGCATGCACTGGTTGACGCCGGTTTTGCTGTGTCGTTGCTCGTCCTCGAGGTTTCGCCTGCCGGTGCTACGCTGGTCGATGCCGATACCGTCTTTGGCGCCCTGTCGGCTAATGGCATTACCTGTGACGATCTCGTTGTCGCTGTCGGCGACACGGCGACCTGCTCAGTCGTTTGCTGGTGTGCCAATCAGTGGTGCGGTCGCACCGAGTGCGCCTTGCTGCCGACGACGTTCGACGCCATGCTCACGGTCGCGACGACCATGAAGCCGCTCGTCGCCTCGTCGGAGAATGCGCTTCCCGCTATCGCGTTCCGTCCCGAGCCGGGCTTGGTCGTGTGTGACCTCGACCTTGTTCGCGCGGCGGACCCCGAGGACCTTAAGCTCGGTTATGCGGTACTTGTTGGCACCATGCTTTCGAGCAGCAAGTCCCGCTGGAATCAGTTTACTGAGACCGTCCCCGAGATTCTCGCGGGCGAGGAGGTCGCGCTCGTCAATGCCGTTCAGTGGTCTCAGACTGCACGTAAGGACGTACTGATGGCCACGAACCCGAGCGCCCGCCATGCGCTCGATTTTGGCAAGACGGGGGAGCGTACCCTGCGCGCCTGCTTGGTCGATGCCGCGTCGCAGGTCCCTGTCTACCAGCTGCTGTCCGAGGGCATGCGCTTTGAGGCGCGCCTAGCACATGATGCCTGTGACTTCGATATCGATTACGTCTTTGAGGTCGATGACTGCCTGGAGGACTTTGGTATCGAGGAGCTTGCCTTCGATCTGGAGCCTGCCTCATATATCGAGGAGTTCCGCAGGCAGCAGTTTGTCCGCTCGAACCGCAGCATGTTGCCGCTGCCCGCGGCGCTCGGCGCCATTCGTCTAACGAGCGTTGAGGACGAGGTCCTCGACCGCCATGCTCACGCCTACTTGGCTTCTCGCAAAGAACTTCTCTAGGATTTATTGACATACATCGTCTTTCGTATCATGTTGAGGGGCGGGTTTCCAATCGGTTGCGAATCGCGCGCGATTCCGTCGTTCGGTTGAGACCCGTTCCGTCTTTATAGAGACAACAAGAAAGGAATCTGCATGTCAGAGTTTGCTGCCGGTCCTGCCGGTCGTATCGAGCGTGTCCGTGCCCTGATGGTTGAGCGTGGCTACGACGCTATCGTGGTGCGCGACGAGGCCAACCTTCGTTGGCTTACGGGCGTCAAGGGCGTCTTCGATTACACCTTCGAGTTCCCGCATGCTGCGTTTATTACGACCGACCAGTGCCTGTTCCATACCGACTCGCGCTATCTCAACAGCTTTGAGGAGAACACGCCCGCCGGCAGCCCCTGGGTTTACGACATGGACGAGGGCACCATCCCCGGTTGGGTCGCCGGCAAGATCGCGGCCAACAAGTGCCGCGTCTGCGCTGTCGAGGACGACATGCAGATCAATTTCTACCAGGGTATTCAGCGTGGCCTGGAGGACCGCTCCGTTGCCTGCATGCTGCCGCTGATGCATGACGACATCCGTAAGATGCGCGCCATCAAGGACGCCGAGGAGATCGAGCTCATGCGCCACGCGCAGTCGATCACCGACGCCGCCTTCCAGCACATGCTCGGCTATATTAAGCCCGGTATGACCGAGAAGCAGGTCCGCAACGAGCTCGAGAACTTTATGTTCGCTAACGGTGCCGACAGCCTGGCCTTCGGCTCCATCGTCGCGAGCGGCCCCAACACCGCCAACCCGCATGCCGTCCCGAGCGACCGCGTGATCGAGAAGGGCGACTTCGTTCTCATGGATTATGGCGCGGGCTACTGCGACTATCGCTCCGATATGACGCGTACCGTCGTGATGGGCGAGCCCACGCCCGAACAGCTCGACCTGTACGCGCTCGTGCGCCGTGCGCACGAGGAGTGCGTCGCCGCAATCCATCCGGGCGTCGAGGGCAACGACATTTTCAAGCTTTCCAAGAAGATCATTGGCGATGCCGGCTATGGTGATTACTACAACCATGGTCTGGGCCACGGCGTGGGCATTGACATCCACGAGCTGCCCAACTTTAACCGCAGCAAGAATATCATCGAGGTCGGCTCGGTTATCACCATGGAGCCCGGCGTGTACCTGCCCGGTGTGGGCGGCGTGCGCCTGGAGGACTACGGCGTGGTCACCGAGAACGGCTACGAGCCCTTCACCAAGACACCGCATGACCTTCACGTTATCGACTGCTAGTCCTCTTCGATAGATTTTTGGGCGGGGCGTCCGGAGCAATTCGGGCGCCCCGCGTTCTCTTTTTATGCGCTCGCTGCAGGCGCCGTCTGCAAGTGTATAATTTCGGTCGTATGTAATTTGGACGCTTGTGCGTTCTGCCCATAAGAAGAAAGGTCGCTATGCCTACCATTTCTACCGCCGACTTCAAGAACGGCCTCGGTCTCCGCATCAAGGACAAGGTCTACACCATCGTCGAGTTCCAGCACGTCAAGCCGGGCAAGGGCGGCGCGTTTGTGCGCTACAAGACCCGCGATATCAAGAGCGGCCGCGTCGTCGAGAACACCTGCAACGCCGGCACCAAGTTCGAGAGCGTCATGCTCACCACCCGTGAGTTCCAGTACCTCTACAACGATGGCACCGACTACATCTTCATGGACAACGAGTCCTATGAGCAGGTTCCCGTTCCCGAGGACATGGTGGGCGAGAACTCCAAGTGGCTGCGCGAGAACGACATCTGCCAGCTGCTCTTCGCCGACGATGAGCTCATGGGTGTGACCCCGCCGATGTTCATCGAGACCACCATCGTCCAGACCGACCCGGGCTTTAAGGGCGACACCGTCCAGGGTTCCACCAAGCCGGCCACCATCGACACTGGCGCTGTCATCCAGGTCCCCATGTACCTCAACGAGGGCGAGGTCATCAAGGTTGACACCCGCGACGGCAAGTTCGTCTCCCGCGTCTAGCAACCAACTCTTCTAGGAGGACTCATGCCCCAGGAAATCAAGATTGACGGCATCGGCATTTCACCCGATGTTCTGACCGCCATCGTCTCGCGCGCCGTGTCGGATGTCGAGGGCATCGCCTCCGTTGGCGTCAAGGACCTTGCCACCAACCTTGTCTCCATGATGCTCTCGTCCAAGGCCCCGGCTTCCGAGCCGGCGGTCGAGGCCGAGGTCGTCGGCGACAAGCTCGCACTCACCGTGCGTGTCGTGGTGTTCTTTGGCTATCCGTTCAAGAAACTCGCCGAGGCCGTTCGCGCTGCCGTGGTCGCTGCCATCGATGCCCAGGTGGGCGTTGAGGTCGAGCGCGTTGACGTTTGCATCGACGGCCTCGTTTTCCCCAAGGAGTAACCTTTGAGCCTTAAGGTTTATCGCGGGCGTACGCTTGCCCGCAGTCAGGCGCTGCAGCTGCTGTTTCAGGCCGAGGCCACGGACAGCCCGCTCGAGCGCGTCCTCGAGGGCGAATTCCTGATCTCGAAGGGCCCCCTCGACCCCTATGCGCTGGAGCTGTGCCGCGGTGCCTACGAGCATATCGATCGCATCGACTGTGCCCTGCGCGCTGTCGCCAAGAACTGGGATCTTATGCGCATGCCCGGCGCCGACCGCAATCTGCTGCGTATCGCCGTCTACGAGATGCGCTTCTTTACCGACGAAGAGGTCTCGGACGCCATCGTGATCAACGAGGCCGTTGAGCTTGCCAAGGCCTATGGCACCGACCAGTCCGCGTCGTTCGTCAACGGCGTGCTGGGCAAGATCGCTCGCAGCGAGGAGCTGCCGGGTGAGGACCTGTACCAGGAGCTGCTGGCCGAGGATCGCGCTCGCGAGGAGGCCCAGGCTGCCGAGGCTGCCGCCAAGGTCGCTGCCGCTCAGGCTGCCGCCGGTGTACTTGCCGCTGATGCGGACGCCGCCGAGGCTGACATCGACTCCGTCGAGGAGTAGTCATGCCAGAGGGTTCTGTCCGCAACTTTGACGAGATCTCAGACCGTTTGGATCAGATCATCGCTACCGTTCGCTCCAAGGATACCTCCTTGGAGCGTTCGCTCGATCTGTTTGACGAGGCGATTGAGCTGGGCTCCCGCGCGGTCGACATGGTCGATAAGTTTGAGCTGACGCCGCGTGAGGCCGACAAGCTCGAGCAGGAATACGATGAGGATGCGGCAAACGAATCCCAGGATAGCTAGGCCGCATCTCCGGATACGAATGGTTGATGGCATTCATGAAACGCGTGCGTCTTGATGACGAACTGATTTCACAGGGCATCTGCGCCGATCGCGCGGATGCCCTTCGCACTCTTATGGCCGGCTTGGTCTCGAGTGGCGGTGAGCGTTTGACTTCGCCGGGCCTTAAGGTGATCCCGGGCCTGCCGCTGCACGTGAAGGGGCGTATTCCCTATGTTGGCCGCGGCGGTCTTAAGCTCGAAGGCGCGCTCGATGCGTTTGGCATCAATCCGACGGGCCTTGCCTGTCTGGATGTGGGCTGCTCTACCGGCGGCTTTACTGATTGCCTGCTCAAGCGCGGAGCTGCGACCGTTGTCTCGGTGGACGTGGGCCGTGCCCAGTTCGATTGGTCGCTGCGTCAGGACGATCGCGTGTCGCTGCATGAGCGCACAAACGTGACGCAGCTGCCTGAGCTTGGTTATGCCGCCGCCATCGACCTGGCTGTGTGCGATGTCTCGTTTACCAGCATCGCGAATATCATCGACGCCGTGCTGGCGTGCCTGAAGCCTTCGGGTTCGTTCTGCACGCTCGTAAAGCCCCAGTTTGAGGCGCCGGCTGCGCTGGTGGGCGAGGGCGGTATCGTGACCGACCCCGCCGTCCGCCGCGATACGCTCGTGGCGGCGATTGAGCTTTTTGCCGCCAAGGGCCTGTTCCCGCTTGACGTGTGCGTGTCGCCCATCCATGGCGCTAAGGGCAACGTTGAGTTTTTCTTGTACGGCACAAGGTTTGTCCCCGGGGAGCGCGCCGACGATGAGCTGCAATCCCAGGTATCGGCTTTGAGCGAGAAAGCTGCAACGCTATGAAGGTCTTTCTGGTTCCCAATTACTACAAGCAAGAGGCGGTCGAGAGCGGCTTGATGCTCGAGCTTTGGCTTTCGCGCCAGGGCTACGAGGTCGCATGGGCTGCCGACCAGCGATCGAAGATTCAAAGCACGCCTGATATTGATGGCTCAGATCTGGTCATTACGCTCGGCGGCGACGGTACGTTGCTGCGCGCTGCCCGCATCCTCAACCATCGCGAGATTCCTATCCTTGGTCTTTCCTATGGTCACCTGGGCTTTTTAACTGCTGCGAGCCCCGAAGAGCGCGACATTCTGCAGGTCGTGAGCGATGCCCTGTCCGGCGAGCTCCACGTGAGCCGCCGCGCCACCATCGCCGCGGATATCGTGTCCGTGCGCGAAGACGGCACGAAGGATGTCGTGCGCACGTTTGCCCTCAACGATATGGCACTTACGCGCGGACCCCTGTCCGATATGGTTGAGTTTGACATCACGGTTTCCGGCCACCATATCGATCGCTTGCGTGGCGATGGCGTGGTCGTGTCCACGGCGACTGGTTCTACGGGGTACGCGCTGAGTGCCGGTGGCCCTATCGTCAGCCCCGATTACACGGGTATGGTCTGTGTGCCCATCGCTCCGCATACCATTCAGGCTCGCGCATTTTTGACCTCGCCGAGTGATGTCGTCGAGATCTTTATGTCCGATGATCGCCCGAGCGTGCCGGCGATTGCCATTGACGGACAGTTTATTACCTGCGATGGCACGGTCGAGAGCGTGGCCGTGCGCCGTGGTCCCGGCGATGTGCTGCTGCTGGATTACGGCCCCGAGAGCTTCTATAACTCGGTGAGCCGCGTGTTCTACGGAGTTCGCCATGATCGATGAGCTGCAGGTTTCAAACATTGCGCTCATTCGCGAGGCGACGCTGGTACCCAGCGCGGGCCTAACTGTCCTGACCGGCGAGACCGGCGCCGGCAAGACTGCGCTGCTCTCGGCGCTTAAGCTCATTTTGGGCGAGCGCGCGGATTCTTCGACCGTGCGCGAGGGCGAGGCGCTTGCGAGCGTCGAGGCGCGCTTGTTCGATGGCCCGCACGACACGGAGGGCTTCACCGTGCAGCGCAGCCTTTCTGCCGAGGGCCGCAGCCGCGTCAAGATTGATGGTCGCATTGCCAGCGTGCGCGAGCTTTCCGAGCGCGTCGGCGTGATGATGGATCTGTGCGGCCAGCATGAACATCAGCGCCTGCTCGATTCGGCGCATCATGTCGCCATGGTTGATGCCTGGGCTGGTCGCCCTGCGCTCGAAGCGCTGGAAAAGTACCGTGCTTGCTTCAAGGTGTCGCGTGCGGCTGCCAAGGAGGTCCGTCGCGTAGAGGAGGCGTCGCGTGCGCAGGGGAGTCGCGTCGAGGAGGCGCGCTTCGCGCTCGAGCGTATCGCCGAGGTCGACCCCAAGCCGGGCGAGTACGAGGAGCTCGAGGAGCTGCTGCCGCGCTCGGAGCATGCCGAAGTGCTGGTAGCGACGGCCAACGATGCCCATGCCTCCCTTGCTGCCGAAGGGGGAGCACTCGATGCCGTGAACGGCGCTGTGGCAGAGCTGTCGCGCATGGCGACTGTCGATCGCAAGCTGGGCAACATCGCCGATGCCCTTTCGGATGCCTGTATTTCGCTTGAGGATTGCGCCCACGAGCTGCGTGCTTATCGCGATGGCGTTGCGTTCGATCCTCGCGAGCTCGCTCGCATGCGCGAGCGGTATTCCGACCTCAAGGGCCTGCTGCGTCAGTGGGGTCCCACCATGGACGACGTGTTTGCCATGCGCGATCGCTCGCAGGAGCTGTTGTCGTTGGTTGACGATGGCGATGAGCAGATCAAGAAGGCGCGCGAAGCGCTTTGCGCGGCGGAGCGCGAACTGTTCGCCGCCGCCAAGGCGCTTAAGCGTGCGCGCAATACCGCTGCTCCGCGTTTTTGTCACGAGGTGGGTCGTCAGATGGCACGCCTGGAAATGGGCAGCGCCGAACTCGTCTGGGAGTCGCGTGATCTTCCGCGTGCCGAGTGGACGTCGGCGGGCCCTTCGAGCTACGAGCTTCTGTATCGCAGCGGCGCCGGCCTCACACCGCGCCCTCTGCGCCGCATCGCCTCGGGCGGCGAGCTCAGTCGCGTTATGCTGGCGAGCAAGGTGGTCTTGGGTAATGCTGACGGCGTCGACACACTGGTATTTGACGAGGTCGATGCCGGTGTCGGTGGTTCTACGGCTCGTGCTCTTGCTGGTGTGCTGGCCGATCTCTCCGCTACGTATCAGGTGATTGTCGTAACCCACTTGGCGCAGGTCGCCGTCATGGCCGACAAGCATTATGTTGTCAGCAAGGAGCCGGGCGATGTTCCCCAGACGCATTTGGACGAGGTAACCGGCGAAGCGCGTACCGCCGAGATCGCCCGCATGCTGAGCGGCGATCAGTCCGAGGCAAGCCTGGCGCACGCCAGGCAGATGCTTGCGGAGGCGCGTGCCTAGGCCGAGCCGCCACATGCATGTCCAACCCGGCCGCCACGAAACGGGTCCATCTACTACGTTTGGTAGGGCATCGGCAACCACGCCAAGAATTGCAAAAAGAAAACCGCAGGTAGAACGCCTGCGGTTTTCTCTATTTTGGGTGTATGGGTGGCGGTTGCGGTTAAAACGTAGTAGATGGGCGTGTTTCGTGACGAGAGGCGTCTATCGGCTCCCCAATTTACCTACTCAACGACCTTATCCGGCTGGATGAGCTCCTCGTAGTAGCTAATGTGCTCTCGGGCGTCCTCGATTTCGGGCAGCAGGAAGTTGTAGATGACCTCGATGATCATCGTGGCGCTGATCTTGGAGAACGCAAAGTCGCCCGTGGTGAGCAGTGCCTCGTGGTTCACGGTATTAAAGGTGTAGTCGGCAAGGCGGGCAAGCGGAGACTTGCTGTCGCTGCTGATGACGACAACGGTGGCGCCGCAGCCGCGAGCCGCTTTTGCCATGCGATTCAGTCGACGCGATTTGCCGGAGTTCGAGATCAGCACGATGACGTCCCCAGGGCGCAACGTGAGTGCAAAACCAATCGAGGTCTCGCTGATGGTGCTTGCCATGCAGCGAAGGCCCAGCTGCGAAAACTTAAACGTCGCATCGAGCGCGACGGCGTTGGTGTTGCCGACGGCAGCAAATTCAATGACCCCTGCGTTCTTAAACGCGTGCACAACAGCTGTCAACGTGTCGTGATCAATGCCATCGATGGTCGCATTGAGCTCACTGACCTTGGCGGCGAGGATATTCTTGAGGCTCTGTTCCATATGGTCGAGCGAGACCTCGTCGGTCAGTCCCTCATTGCGCTGGCTCTCCAGATCGCGTGCCAGCGAAAACTGAAAACTGCGGAAGCTGCCAAACCCCAGCTTGCGGCAGAAGCGCGAGACGGTAGCCTCGGAGGTTGCGGCAGCGCGTGAAAGCTGGGCGGCCGTCAGGCGCGGTGCCTCGGACTGGTGCTCTAGAATATAGTCGACAATGCGCTGCTCGGACTCGCTGTATCCCTTGTGCGTGCTTATAAGGGAGAGTGCGCTCTTGCTGCTATCGGACATGGATGACTCCTGTTTGGCATGAACAACTGGCTTGTTGTGCATCGATATAGTATACGGGCATTTTCAATTAGAAGATACACCTTGCCGTTTCAATAGGTGATGGTAAACTTTCATCTACCGTTTACGGTAATGAAAGAACCTTTCACCGGAGAAATGGGCTGTATTGCTTCTCATTTAAGTGGTGGCTTGGTATCTTTCAGGTGTGGAAAAGCGCGCAAGGACGCGCGTGTAGGGGAGCGCCTGCGGGCGCAGTACTCAAGAAGGAGGGACACATGGCTAAGTTTGACATCATCGCCGCTACCGGTTGCCCGACCGGCATCGCGCACACCTTCATGGCGAAGGAGGCGCTGGAGAAGGCAGCTGCCGAGCGAGGTCTGACCATTAAGGTTGAGACCCATGGCCAGGTCGGTGTCGAGAACGAGCTCACCAAGAGCGAGATCGCTGGTGCCAAGGCCGTCGTCGTCGCAGCCGATAAGGATGTCCAGGCTGAGCGTTTCGCCGGCAAGCCCATGGTTTCCGTTGGTGTTTCCAAGGCCCTGTCCGTTGAGGCCGCCGGTAAGCTGATTGACCGCGCGCTTGCCGCCAAGGGCGACAGCACGGTTGCAGCCGCTGCCGATGTCGAGGACGAGGTCGAGGAGAAGGAGTCCATCGGCCACGTCATCTACAAGCACCTTATGAACGGCGTCAGCCATATGCTGGTCTTTGTCGTTGCCGGTGGTGTCCTGACCGCTGTTTCGTTCCTGTGGGGCATCACGTCCTTCGATTCGACGGCTGCCGACTACAACAGCTTTGCTGCGATGCTCAAGATCATCGGCGGCATTGCCATGAACCTCATGGTTCCGGTGCTTTCCGCCTACATCGCCGAGTCCATCGGTAAGCGCCCGGCGCTCGTCCCCGGTTTTGTTGCCGGTATGATCGCCATCCAGGGCCTGCCTGTTAACGCCGAGACCGGCATGATCGACGCCGGTGGCGCCGGCGTGGGCTTCGGCTTCCTGGGCGGCATCGTCGGCGGCTTCCTCGCCGGTTATGTCATCCTGCTGCTCGAGAAGGTCTTTGCCGGTCTGCCCAAGAACCTGGACGGCCTCAAGGCTATCTTCTTGTATCCGCTGTTCTCGACGGCTATCGTCGGCCTGGTCATGCTCGGCATTTCCGGCCCCATGGCTGCCATCAACACCGCCATGATGGACTTCCTCAAGGGCCTGTCCGCCTCTGGCGCCGTTGTCCTGGGTCTTGCCATCGGCTGCATGTGCGCCTTTGACATGGGTGGCCCGGTCAACAAGGCTGCCTACGTCACCGGTACTGCTATGCTCACCGAGGCACTGGCTGCTGGCGTTGGCACCGATACCTACAACTTCGGCACCAACTTCATGGCTGCCGTTTCTGCCGCCTGCATCGTTCCGCCGCTAATCACCACCTTCGCCGTCGTTGTCGGCAAGAAGTACTTCAGCCAGGAGGATCACGACGCCGGTGTCGTCAATCTCATCCTTGGTTGCACCCACATCACCGAGGGCGCCATCCCGTTCATGACCAAGAACATCTGGCCCGTCATGCCCATCATGATGCTCGGTTCCTCTATCGCTTCGATCCTGACCATTATGTTCAACGTTCACGATCCGGCGCCTCACGGTGGCTTCCTGGTCCTGCCCGTTGTCGAGAACGGTCCGCTGTGGGTCCTCGCGATCCTCATCGGCGCCGTGGTCGGTGGCATCCTGTTCGTGGCCTTCAAGAAGTACGACTTCGAGAAGAATCAGAAGGCCGCTCCTGCAGCCAAGCCGGTTGAGGCCCCCAAGGCCGCTGCCGTCGAAGCCCCCAAGGCCGAGGCTGTCGACTTTGTGAAGGTCGAGAATGTTTTTGTCGCCGAGGACTTCGCTTCTCGTGACGAGGCTCTGAGCTTCGTCTCCAACCAGGCTGTCAAGGCCGGTATCGCCAGCGACGCCGACGCCGTGATGAACGCCTTCCTGGCTCGCGAGTCCGAGGGCACCACGGGTATGATGGAGGGCTTCGCCATCCCGCATGCCAAGTCCGACGCCATTGCCGAGGCTGCCGTCATCGTCGTTAAGGACGAGTCCGGCGTGACCGGTTGGGATACCATGGACGGCGCTCCCGTCAACGTGGCCATCGCTCTGCTCATCCCGGGTGCACAGGCTGGCACCACGCACCTCAAGATCCTGTCCAAGGTCGCCGAGGCGCTCATGGACCAGGACTTCCGTGCCACCGTCAAGGGTTCCACCGACGCCGCCGAGATTGCCAAGACGATCAACGCCCGCCTGGTCTAATTCCACAGTACGCGAATAACATCGCCCCCTGTAACAAAGGCGAGGACTCCCTTCGGGTCCTCGCCTTTTTTCATGCCAACCGGCACCTAGGGACGTTCCCTTCCTGCCGTCACCCCGGGACACTCCTTAGTCCCCCACAGGGCATAGATAGCCCTCATCGACTGAGTCACCCACGCGAACAATAATTCGGCCAGAATTCCTTTTGCACGATATTTCTTGGTCGGAAGCATGTTCCCGCAGCTCGCCTGCCGGGCGGGGCGGTTAAGTTTGTCGCGAGTTCCGCGCTCAAAGGAAAGCACTTAATGTGCTTTCCGTCTTGCGCAGGACTGTAGAGCAGCAAACTTAACCGCCCCGCCCGGCAGGCGAGCGGACTGCGAACGACATCTGTCCAACAATTCGTGCGAAACACAATGAAAAACCGTTTGATGTGAGTTAATATAAACAACGTCGTGAATCTGACTCCTGCCACATGCATGACAGGGGTTAAACACAAAAAAGGAGTCAATTATGGTTTCTGAGAAGGCTACCCTCGTTAATCCTCAGGGTCTGCACATGCGTCCGGCTGGTCTGTTCGCCTCCACCATGGGCAAGTACGCCTGTGACGTGACGGTCGTCACCCCCGAGAAGGAGGTCAACGGTAAGTCCCCGATGGCCCTCATGGCTGCTGGTATCCCCTGCGGCACCGAGGTCGAGGTCAAGTGCGACGGTGCCGACGAGGCCGAGGCTCTGGCTGCTGCCATCGAGCTCATCAAGAGCGGTCTTGGCGAGTAGAACTCAAACGGGTCGCATGTTGAACAACTAAGTTCATATTTGGGGGCGCAGTGACCTGTTTTTAGGTAGCTGCGCTCTTTTGTCATGGATATGGCAAAACGCTTTATCACATGACACGGAGAGAGGAATGGGAATGTATCAGGGAGTCAACGCTTCCGAGGGCATCGGTATCGGCACCGTCATGGTTGCCGTCGATCCCGACTTGACGTTTGAGCCGCACGAGGTTGCTGATTCGGCAGCAGAGAAGGAGCGCTATCAGACCGCACTTTCGGTCTTCTGCGAGAAGACCCAGGCTCAGGCCGACCACATGAAGGAGACGGTGGGCGAGGCCGAGGCCGAGATCATGAGCGGACACATTGTCCTGGCTCAGGATCCGGGCATGACCGACGCCATCAACGCCGCCATTGACGGCGGCACCTGCGCCGAGCAGGCACTCATGGACACCTCGACCATGTTCGAGAACATGTTCCTGTCCATGGACGACGAGATGTTCCGTCTGCGCGCGGCCGACATCGCCGACATCCGCACCGGTATTCTGGCCGAGCTGCTGGGCAAGGAGGTTGTCGACCTCTCCGTCCTGCCCGAGAACACCGTCGTTGTCGTGCACGACCTCACGCCGTCCATGACCGCCACGATCGATAAGGCCCACGTTGCCGGTATCGTCACCGAGACCGGTGGCCGCACGTCGCACTCCGCGATCATTGCGCGCGCCCTCGAGATCCCGGCTGTCCTTTCGGTTTCCAACAGCTGCACCGCACTGCGCAACGGCATGACCGTTGTCGTCGACGGTGGCAAGGGTATCGTCGAGGCCGATCCCGACGAGGATACGCTCGCTGCCTACACCGCCAAGGCCGAGGCCTTCGCTGCCGAGAAGGCAGCCCTCGAGGCCTTCCGCGGCAAGCCTTCTGTGACTGCCGACGGCATCAAGAAGATCATCGCCTGCAACATCGGCAACCCCGATGACGTGCCCAACGCTCTCGATCATGACGCCGAGGCTATCGGCCTGTTCCGTTCCGAGTTCCTGTTCATGGACTCTGCTGAGCTTCCTTCCGAGGAAGAGCAGTTTAACGCCTACCGCAAGGTCGCCAGCGCGCTCAAGGGCGCTCCGGTCATCATCCGCACGCTCGATGTGGGCGGCGACAAGGAGATCCCGTACCTGCATATGGTCAAGGAAGATAACCCCTTCATGGGCTTCCGCGCCGTGCGTTACTGCCTGGCCAATCCCGACCAGTACAAGGTCCAGCTCCGCGCTCTGCTGCGCGCCAGCGCCTTTGGTGACGTCAAGATCATGATCCCGCTCGTCACTTGCGTCGAGGAGGTCTTGGCTGTCAAGGAGCTCGTCGAGCAGTGCAAGGCCGAGCTGACCGAAGAGGGCCGCAAGTTCAACGAGAACATCGAGGTCGGCATTATGGTCGAGACGCCTGCCGCCTCGCTGCTCGCTGACCGCCTGGCCGAGGTCGCCGACTTCTTCTCCATCGGCACCAACGACCTGATCGGCTACACCATGTGCGCCGACCGTGGCAACGACACCATCTCCAACCTGTACCAGGTGTACTATCCCGCTGTCCTTCGCTCGCTCAAGAACATCATCGAGAGCGGCGTAAAGGCCGGCATCATGGTCGGCATGTGCGGCGAGGCCGCTGCCGATCCGCTGCTTGAGCCGCTGCTGATCAGCTGGGGCCTGGAGGAGTTCTCGATGAGCGCTCCGTCGATCCTGCGCGCCCGCAAGACCATCAGCCAGTGGACCAAGGCCGAGTGCGACGAGCTCGCCGAGAAGGCGCTCGCCTGCAACACCGCCGCCGAGGTCAAGGCGCTGCTCGAGTCCGCAGCTCGCTAATTTGGTATCAGAGGTAACCGCGTGGCTGGAATGGGCCGGCCACGCGGCCCTCACATATACAGGGGGTACTGTAAATGTTCTACACGCTAACCGCTAACCCGGCTGTCGATATGACGGTTTCGAGCTCTCCGCTCGAGCCCGACGAGAACGTCCGCACCGGCTCGGCCAGCTACACGGCTAACGGCAAGGGCCTCGACGTGTCCTTCGCCTTTAAGAAGATGGGCGTCGACACCGTCGCTCTCGGCTTCTTCGCTGGCTTCACGGGCAAGTTTATCGTCGAGGAGGTCATGAACCTGGGTTGCCTGTGCCGCCCGGTCTGGACCGACGGTATCACGCGCATCAACACCTACGTCAACGATGGCCAACACGAGTACGGCATCCTGAACCCGGGTGCTCCGATCACGCCGCAGCACCAGGAGGAGCTCTACAACATCCTGGACACCGCGGGCGACCTTGAGTGCCTGATCGTCTCCGGCTCCGTGCCTCCCAAAGCTACGCCCGACTTCCTGGCTCAGGTCATGGAGCACGCTCAGGCCCGTGGCGCCGACGTCGTCCTGGATCTGTCCTCCGACAAGCTCAAGGAGCTCGCTCACAAGAAGCCGCTGCTCATCAAGCCGAACCATCACGAGATGAAGGCTATCTTCGGCGTGCCGGTCGATACCGACGACGAGGTCCGCGTTGCCATGAAGCTGGCTCACGAGGCCGGTGTCCAGAACGTGCTGCTCACCCGTGGTAGCCGTGGCGACGCCTACTTCTCCAACGGCGAGGACATCTGGTATGCCAAGCGTGAGTTCAACATCAAGCTGGTCTCTTCCGTCTGCGCTGGCGACTGCACCCTCGCTGCGTTCCTGCACAAGTGGTACAGGGATCGCGACAACGTCGAGGAGGCCATGAAGCTCGCTATGGCCACCGGCGCCAACGTTGCCGAGTCCGTCGGCATCGGCGACTTCGGTCACGTCGATGAGTACAGCAAGCGCGTTGCTGTCCGCAAGCTCGATCGTCAGTAATCGAAACGCGACATATTCGTTCGCATGCGGCGCCCCGGTTTCGACCGGGGCGCCTTTTTTGTTCCGCCATGGTTGAGAGGTGTCCTGCCTTACTTCATCGCTTCCACACCGTTCACCGAGTTGTTGTAGCCTTTTTTCGATGTGTGGAATATACTTTCATTAGCACGTTGCTTCGTGAAAGGAACATTCATGATTTATACGCTCACTGCAAATCCCGCCATTGACTACAACATCGCCTGCGACGGCCTTTCGGCCAACACCGTCACCCGCACGCGCAACGCCGTCTACACACCCAACGGTAAGGGCCTCAACGTCTCGTTTACGCTTGACCACTACGGTGTCGACACCACGATCCTGGGCTTCTTCGCCGGCTTCTCGGGCGAGTTTATCGTCAAGGGCGCCGAGGCCCTGGGCGTGCCCGTCAAGCCCGTGTGGACCGACGGCATCACGCGCGTTAACGTGTTCCTCAATGCCGGCCCCGACACCGAGTACAACATGGTCAACGCAGGCGCCGCCATCAATGCGGCTAACGAGCAGGAGATGTTTGAGCTCATCGATTCGCTCGATGACATGACCTGCCTGGTTATCAGCGGCTCGCTGCCCCCCAACACCTCCGAGGGCTTCCTGGCAGAGGTCCTGCGTCGCGTGAAGGCGAAGGGCGCCGAGTTCGTGCTCGACATCTCGAGCCATCAGCTGGCAGACCTCATTGCCATGGAGCCGCTGCTGATTAAGCCCAATGACGACGAGCTGCTCGACATCTTTGGCATTAAGGTGAGTGGTGGCGACGATGAGTCCGTTAAGGTTGCTATGGCCGAACTGCACGCCAAGGGCGCCAAGAATGTGCTGCTGACGCTCGGCGGTGCCGGTGCATACTTCTCCAACGGCGAGCACATCTGGTTTGCCAACCGCACCTTTGACGTCAAGCTGCTGTCGACCGTCTGCGCGGGCGACTCCTCGCTTGCCGCCTTCCTGTCCGTGTGGCACGACGCCCCCGAGCGCGTCGAGGATGCCCTCCGCCTTTCGATGGCCACCGGCGCCAACGTGGTCGAGTGCCCGGGCCTGGGCGATTTTGCCAAGGTCGATGAGTACCAGAAGGGTATCGCAATCCGTCAGGTTTGCTAGTTCCGGCACATTGCCTGAATAGTTCGATAATTTCGCATCCGTCTTAGACAAAGACGGATGCGTTTTTGTTTATCGGACTTGCGTGTGCAGTGGAGGCTGTTTCTTGCTAGACTTCTTGCAGACGCAATCGATAGCCAATTTGATAGTCGCAGGAGGCCATAGGCATGTGCAATGTTTCGCTCAACGGTACGCAGCCGACCGATGCCTCCATCCGTGTCCTGCGTGCGCTCGAGGCGGCCGGCCTTGAGGCTTGGTACGTAGGCGGTTGGGTACGTGATGCCCTGATGGGGCGTCCCAGCCACGATGTGGACATGTGTTGCAGCGGCCTATGGCAGGAGTCCAAAGCGGCGCTCGAGGCAGCGGATATCGCCGTGGTTGAATCAGGCATTAAATTCGGTGGCATTACGGCTATTTGCGACGGCGAGCGCATTGAGGTCACCACCTACCGCCTGGACGGCTTCTATACCGACGGTCGTCATCCCCAGAGTGTGGAGCGCGCGGCGTCGCTCGAGGACGACCTGGCGCGTCGCGACTTTACCGTTAACGCCATGGCTTGGCATCCCCAGCGCGGCCTTGTCGACCGTTACGACGGTCAGGGCGACCTGGAGCGTAAGCTCATCCGCGCTGTTGGAGATCCCAAGCGTCGCTTTAACGAGGATGCACTTCGCATGCTGCGCGCGGTGCGCTTTGCCTGCCGTCTAGACTTTATGATTGAACCCGCGACCAAACAGGCTTTGGCCGAATGTGCGCCGTTGCTCGATGTCGTGGCGCGCGAGCGTGTGGGCATTGAGCTTGAGGGCATCCTTTCGACCGGCCACGGGGGAGACGCCATGCTGCGCTACCCCGAGCTCATCTGCGCCGCCGTGCCCGAGCTTGCGCCGGCACGCGGCTTTGACCAGCGAAGCGTCTATCATGCCTTTAATGTCTACGAACATATCGCCCGTGTGTTGACGGTGGCGGGGGAGTTGGCGCTGTGTGATGGCGTGACGCCTTCGCCGAGTTTGATGTGGGCTGCGTTTTTGCATGATGTCTCCAAGCCCGACTGTTTCACGGTCGACCATGCCGGTAGCGGACACTTCTACGGTCATCCCGAACTCGGCTCCAAGAAGGCGCGCGCTATTATGGATCGCCTGGCGCTCTCGCACGATCTGATCCGTGACGTCTGCCTGCTCATCAAGTATCACGACAAGCCGCTGCGCCCCGATCGTTCCTGTTTGGTCAACATGATGCGCTTGCTTTCGGGTGAGGGCGTCGATACGCCGCGTCTGATTGACGAGCTCATGGATCTTAAGCGTGCCGATACGCTCGGCAAGGCCCCGTCGTGTTTCTATTACGTCGAGACGATCGAAGAGATGCGCTCACTCGCCCATGATTTGTTGGAGGCGGGGGAGCCCTATTCGCTCAAGTTGCTTGCTATCAACGGCGGCGACCTGATTCGTGCCGGTGTGAAGCCGGGGCCCGAGCTAGGCCAGCTACTCAACGCCGCCCTCGACGCCGTTATCGAGGACAACATCCCCAACGACCGCGAAGCTCTCCTGACTCATCTCCACCTAGGAGAGCTAAAATAGCCCCGTCCCATATTTGCTACCTTGTTGACCTGCGCGTTCCATAACCTCCCGACAAAATTTCTTCAATTTGGAATTTCTTCTTGCGCTGATGTTTTTTGTCCCGTAATATATGTCCTCGCAGCACGGCAGTGCAGATGTCATGTGGCCCGTTCGTCTAGCGGTTTAGGACGCCGCCCTCTCAAGGCGGAGATCACCAGTTCGAATCTGGTACGGGCTACCACTTCTTCTATCTGCTAAGGCTTTGGCCCGTTCGTCTAGCGGTTTAGGACGCCGCCCTCTCAAGGCGGAGATCACCAGTTCGAATCTGGTACGGGCTACCACGCATCTAATACCCGGTCTTTCCACGGAAAGCCGGGTTTTTTATTATCAAACAACTGTCTGTCATTCCCGTTTGAACAAGAGCTTTGCGTTCTGCTTATGGCCCTTACGGGTACAATAACCAAGATATTTTGACTGTTAGAAGGAGTCTCATGACGGAGTCCTCTCAGCATACGTCCAAGCCCCAGGTCGAGGTTGAGGCCTCGGGCGGCGATGACAATATGAGCGCACGCCGCGGCGCCATCTTTATCGGCGTTGTGCTGGTGGGCTATATCGTCTATCTGGTGGTAACCGGGCAGATGGGGCAGTTCTGGGCCGCTATGTCTAGCGTCCAGGCGCCCTGGCTCGTTGTCGCGTGTCTTTGCATGTTCATGTATCTGTTCTTTGGCATTGTGGCCTATGCGATCGCCGTCTGGCTCGACCCCAATTCACCCGTCGGCATCCGCGACCTCATTTCGGTCGAGGCGAGCGGCATCTTTTTTGGCAATCTGACGCCCATGATGATGGGGTCTACGCCTGCCCAGATCTACCGCCTGACCAAAGCGGGCCAAAACGTGGGCGAAGCGGGTGCCACGCAGTTCACCCGATTTATTGTGTATCAGTTTGGCCTTGTTGCCTGGGGCGCTATCCTCCTGCTTGCTCGCATGCCGTTTTTTGCCGAGCGCTATGGCGACATGACGCTGCTGTGCGTCTTTAGCTTTGGCGGACACTTCTGCATCCTGCTCGGCATCTTCGCCATCGCGCTTATGCCTAAGACCGTCACGCGCGTCGCCCATTGCATCATCAATTGGCTCGAGCGCATAGGTGTCTCGGCCACTAGGATCGAGGGATGGCGCACGTTTGTCGATGGCGAGATCTACTCCTTCTCCGAGAAGTTCAAGCTTTCTGCCGGACATTTTTCTTCCATGCTGCTCACCGTGTTTATCACCATGCTGCAGCTCGCGTTTTTCTATCTTGTGCCGTATTTCCTGATGCTTGCCTTTGGCCACCACGAGGTCGACTTTTTCTCGGTCATGGCCGCGAGCGCCTTTGTTCAGCTCCTGAGCTCTGCTGTTCCCCTGCCCGGTGGCACCGGCGGTGCCGAGGGCGGCTTCGCGCTGTTCCTGGGTCATTTCTTTGGGTCGGCTTCGACCGCCGGCTATCTGCTGTGGCGACTCATTACGTTTATCGCGCCGACCATTTTGGCTGCGCCCTTGCTGGGCCTTAAGAGCGCGCACAACGAGAGCATCCATGCGCGCTGGGATCGCGTGATGCGCAAGCTCGGCCGCACGCCTCAGACGCCCTCTGCGCCCACTAAGTCGCACCCCATGATTTCTGTTACCGTTGATCCCAAGAAGCACGCTCAGAAGGCTTCTGGGGCCGCTAAGCCGGCTCATAAAGTCTATGTGCGACAGACGGGCGAGGGTATCCGTGTATCTCCGTCGGCACTCAATAAGAAGAAGCACCCTAAGTCGCAGTAGGGCAGTCGTGCGTTCTTCATGATGCGGGGCATATTTGTGCTGTATGGGGGATAATCCTCTTACGTAGATTATCTCTCATCTGTTGATGAATGCCCGCATATCGAAGGGACACGCCCATGGCCACCAGCAAACCGCGTATTGATCGCCGCATCGTTCGCAGCCGCAATGCCATCCTTTCCGCTTTCGAGCGCCTGCTCATGGAAAAGCCGCTGGCTGACATTACGGTGAGTGCCATCGCGCGCGAGGCCAATGTCGACCGTAAAACCTTCTACGTGCACTTTGGTACGGTTGATGGCTTGCTCGATGCCATTGCCGTCGATGTGGTGGAGATGATTGTCGACTCGGTCGAGAAAACGCTTGCCTCCATGGACGGCGACACCAACGAGCGCGCCCTGGGCGCGGCGGCGACCTTCTTTAAAACCGTTAACGAGGCACTGTGCAACAACCTGCTGCTCAATCGCCAGCTCATCGAAAACATTCCGCTTGACGACTTTATGGCTCGCCTGCGCGTGCCGCTCGAGCACGAGATTGCCGAGCGCGGCCTGCTGCCCGAGGGCATTAAGGACGAAATGTTCGAATACTACCTGGCGTTCTTGCTGTCCGGTATTATCGGCATCTATCGCACGTGGGCATTGTCCGATGGCTCGGTTGCCATTGAGCGCGTCTCGGCAGTCGCCAACGACCTGACTCTGAACGGTCTTTCGAGCTTGGAGACCCGTTTGTCCTAGCACGGGCGCCCCTCCCGAGGCGCCCGCGTCTTTGCTGCCTGCTCCGTTATCAAGCGCTAGCAGTTGCTCTTGAGCTTGCGGCCCTGCTGTTCAAACTTATGCATGTCGCTGTCGGCCATGCCCTGCGTCTCGTCCTCATGGCGTTTGATGTAGAGCGGATCGTCGGGATCGTTCCAAATGCGTTCTGCCACGGGCGCCCAGGCCTCGGCTGCGGCGCGGGTCTTTTCGCGCAGTTGCTCGGGCGATTCCTTCTCGACCAGGTCGGTGCTCTTGGCACCGGTCTCGGCCACCATCTTGGGCAGCACGTCGGGGTTCTCGAGCATGGGGCAGGGCTTGAGATAGTTGTCGTTGAACGGCTGGCCCTCGTAGTATTTCATAAAGAGGGGAGAGCGCAGCGCATCGAGCAGGCTCACATCGTGGATGTTGGCGTTGGAATAGTGGATGAACACGCAGGGCTCCACGTCGCCCGCTGCATTGATGTGCAGGTAGCGGCGACCACCGGCGATGCAGCCGCCCACGAACTCACCGTCATTTTGGAAGTCGAGCGTAAAGAGCGGCTTTTTCTCGCGCATCTCGCGTATAAAACGATACATGTGCTCACGCTGTTCGGGCGTGGGCATGAGCTCTGAGGTGGCGTTGCGCCCGACCGGCATAAAGTGGAAGTACCAGCAGAAGAGCGCTCCCTCGCGGATCATCCAATCCATGTTTTCCTTAGTGGCGACGGTATCGGCGTTGGCGCTCGTCCAGCAGGTCGATATTCCAAAGGGCAGATTGCGCTCGCGCAGGAGCTTCATGGCATGCTCGATCTTGACGTAGGTGCCCTCGCCGCGACGGGCATCGGTGGTGTGCTCGTCGCCCTCGGCGCTGATGGCAGGGACAAAGTTTGCCACGCGGATCATGTCATCGCAAAACGCCTCGTCGATCAGGGTGGAGTTGGTGAAGCAAAGGAACACGCAATCTTGGTGCTTTTCGCAGATCCTGATGAGGTCGCGCTTGCGAACGAGCGGCTCGCCGCCGGTGTAGATGTAGATATGCGTGCCGAGAGCTTTGCCCTGCGTGATGATGGAGTCGATGTCTTCAAACGAGAGGTTCTGCTTATAGCCGTACTCGGCTGCCCAGCAGCCCGTGCAGTGCAGGTTGCAGGCGCTCGTGGGATCGAGCAAGATGGCCCACGGAATATTGCACTGGTACTTTTCGCGGCTCTTCTCCTGTTGCGGCCAAGCGAGCAGGTTGCCGTCGACAATAAGCGTCTTGAGCAACTTGGCGCGCATCTTGGGATTGAGGGTGAAAACGCGCATGATCAGGTCATACCAATTGCCGCGGCTCTTGATGACGTTGGTGAACGCCTCGCGCTGCGCGGGAAACACGCGGTCGGGGACCAGCTTGTTCACGAGGTCCATGATTTTGTCGATGTTTTCCTGCGGGTTGTCGTCGAGATAATCGATGAGTTTGTTGAGTGCTGCGCGCTCCGCTGACTGTGTAAGCGACATGGGTATATCCTTTCACGTGTACTTCGTGTGAGATAATACCCATATGTGGAATTAAATGCGTCTAAAGAATCCGTAATGTGTCTATTCAACGAATCAATTTGATTTGGGGCGAAGTGTCATGCCCCGACACCTTCTAAGTTACGGTGAAATAGTGTCTAATATGCGCTTTTAGACGCATAAACAGTCACTATTTCACCGCAGCGTAAGGGTGGTTGCTTACTGATAGCGGAGGCACTCGACTGGATCGAGCTTTGCGGCGCGGCGAGCGGGGTAGAAGCCAAAGATTACGCCGATGCCGACGGAGACGCCGAAGGCCAGCAGCACCGTGGCGATTGAAAAGCTCGGTGTGATCTGCCCACTGGCACCGAGTTCGTTGAGAGCCCCTGATCCTGCGGCAAACATCGCGAGGCCCCAGGCCAGCAGATAGCCAATCAGGACACCCAGTAGGCCACCGGTGACGCACAGCGCCGAGGACTCGGCCAAAAACTGCGCGGTGATATCGCGGCGACTGGCGCCCAAGGCACGGCGAATACCGATCTCGCGGATGCGCTCAGTCACGTTGGTAAGCATCATATTCATAATGCCGATTCCGCCGACAAGCAGTGAGATACTGGCGACAGCGCCCATGATGAGCGAGAAGGCGCCCATAAACGAGTTGAGTGCATCGATGGCGCTTTTCATGGAGGTCGCCGATACGCTGTCGTACTCATCATCCTCCGAGATGCCCTTCATCGCGCGCACCTTAGACTCGATGGTCTTGCAGAGCTCGTCCATGTCCGTGCCCTCGGCAGCAAGTGCCGTCACGCTGGGGAATGAAGGATTCTCGTCGCCAAACAGGCCGGAGATGGTTTCGCGTGGCATATACAGCGTGAGCGAGCCCATGGAGTCGCTGCCGCCATCAATCACGCCTACAATTTGCACCTCGCCGTTGGACACCTTGATGGTTTTCCCCAGTGCGTCCTGTTCGTTGCCGTAAAGCTGATCGGCGCCGCCGCGGCTGATGAGCGCCACGCGCGAGCCTGATTGAGACTCGGCCTGTGAATAGACACGTCCTGCAACGAGCTTGCTGGCACCCACGGCGTCGAGCATGTCGCTGTCGACACCCTGTGCCATGACGGTATAGCTTTTATCGCCAGACTTGTACTCGGTATACGCGCTGTCGACAATGCCGATCTGCTCTATCTGCGGCACTAGTTTTTGAAGCTTCTCGACGTCCGATTCGGTGAGTTCTTGGGACGAATAGATCTGTACCATGCGGGCGGCGTTAAGACCCAGGCTGTTGACCAGGCTGTTTTGGATGCCACCGATAAGCGAGGTCATGGCTATGACCGACGCGATACCGATGACGATGCCCAGGATAGTAAGCAGGCTGCGTCCCTTGTTGGCCTCGAGCGAGTGAAGGGCTTCTTGGACAAGATCGCGGGTGCTCATGCCTTCGCTCCTTTCGAGCGCGTGGAAGATGCGGAAATCGCGGGTAGGTTGTCGACGGCACCGCGCAGCGTCTTCGGTGCATGCGCGATATACGCGCCATTATGGATTCGCCCGTCGCGAATGGTCACGGCGCGGTCGGCCTCGGCGGCAATGCCCGGGTCGTGTGTGATGAGCACGATAGTTTTGCCGCGCTCCTGAAGCCTGTGGAAGGTTTCCATGACGAGTGCCCCGGTTGTCGAGTCCAGGTTTCCCGTCGGCTCGTCGGCCAAAATGATGGGCGGATCGTTGACGAGGGCGCGCGCGATGGCGACACGCTGCATCTGTCCGCCCGAGAGCTCTGATATGCGGTGATCCCAATGGTCGACCGGCAGCGTGACGGCTTGCAGCGCGTGCACGGCGCGCATCTCGCGCTGGCTGCGCGGGACATTGGTGTAGGACAGCGGCAGCATGACGTTTTCGATGACCGACAGGCGCGGCAGCAGGTTGAAGCTCTGAAAGACAAAGCCGATGCTCAATGCGCGCACCTCGGTGAGCTCATCATCGTCGAGTTCGGCGACGTTGAGCCCTTGCAGGTAATAGTCGCCCGCCGTCGGTTTGTCCAGGCAGCCCAGGATGTTCATGAGCGTGGATTTGCCCGAGCCAGAGGGGCCGGTGATGGCGACGAACTCGCCGGGGTCAACCGCCAGGCTCACGTTGTGCAGGATGTGAGCGCAACCGGCCTCGCTCTCAAAGATGCGGTGCACGTTGCGGATGTCGATGACGGGACGCATTACATGCCCTCGTCGGCAGACGTGTTGTCGCCACCGTCTGCCGTCATGCTGCCGCCGGTATCCATCACGAGGGTGTCGCCGTCGCGCAGCTTGGTAACCGGCACGTTCGGGTTGATCTCGTTACCCTGGTCGTCGCGCTTGACCTGCGTCTTGCCGACCACCGCGTCGTTGTCGTTTTGCGTCACGACGGTCACCTTCACGCGGCGCGTCTTCTTGCCTTCCGAATCGGTGGCCAGATTGACGTAATAGTGCTCGCCATCTTCGGTCATCAGCGCCATGGTCGGCACCATAACCACGTCGTCGAGCTTCTCGGTCACTACCGAGACCTCGGCAGTCATACCCGGCTTAAGGCGACTGTCGGGTGCTTCGATGAGGATGTCGACGTTAAAGGTCACGCTGCCGCCGCTACCGGAGCCGGAGTCAGAGTTTGCCACCGAGGCGATAGCCGTGACGGTGCCCTGGCTCACGATATCGGGAAACGCGGGATAGGTCACGTTGGCGCTTTGGCCCACGGCAATTTTGGCGATATCCTTTTCGCCCACCTGAACCGTCACCTTCATCTTGGACAGGTCGGCGATTTGCATGCACTGCTTGCCGCCGCTCGTGTCGCCTTCGCCCATGATCGTGCCTCCGGTCACCGTGGCACCGACTTTGGCGTTGAGCTCGACGATGTTGCCCGAACTGGGGGCCTTTACGGTGCGCTCGGCCGCCTTTGCAGTTGCCTGCTCCAGCGTTGCCTGGGCCGAGGCGAGGTTGCGCTGGGCGGTCGAGACGGCATTTGCGTTGGCGTTTGCGTCCGATGGGCCGGTCGATCCGTCACTGTCCGTTGTCGGTGCGGCCTGTGCGGCCGCGAGTGCCACCTTTGCATTGTTCAGGTCTTCCTGGGCGGCCGCGACCGCGCGCTGCGCCTCGGAAACAGCGCTATCGAGCGCGTCGTTCTTAATGGTCATGAGCACGTCGCCCTCGTTGACGCTCTGTCCGGCCTGCACGTTGATCTTTTCAACCGTACCGTCGACAGAAGGGGAGACGACCGATGCCGAGATGGGCTTAAGCTGCCCCTTGGCTTCGACTGTGGTGGTAAACGTGCCTTCGGTGACCATGTCGGTCACCGGTCCGTTGGTGCCTGCGGGTTGCGCGTTGATGACCAGCGTTGCGATGATGACAATGAGCGCGATGGCAACAACGACGCCGGCGGCAATACCGCGTCGAATCAGCTTTTTGCGTCGACGTTCGGCACGTTTTGCCTTGAGCTTGGCATATGCCTCTTCATCGGAAATCTCGGCCGTATCGTTCGTGCGTTCGCTCTGCTTGTCGGCATGTACGTTTTTAATCAGAGGAATCGTTTCGGTGGCACCTTCGGGCGTGTACTCGGCATCATCCGGGCCTGGGGTGATGGTGGGGACATTCGGCATAGCGTCTCCTTTATAGAAAGTTCCTCAATAAGTATATGCGCCCGTCGCGTAAGGCGGGCGCATATGGCGGATTCTTTCGGAACTGTTAGATTGGTCGCAGCGGCTCCACGTTGTAGGAATGCGCGCGTTGCACTACGAGTGGACAACCACGCACAGGCCGACTTTGATGCAGTCGTGAAGTGCCTTGGCGTCGGCCAGGCGCAGGTTGATGCAACCGTGGCTGCCGCACCACTTGTACGACTCGGCGTTATCGAAGCTCTTGTCGTTTTGCCAGGTGGCATCGTGGAAGCCGATCATGTTGCCCTCAAACGGCATCCAGTAGCTAACTGGGCTTTCGTATTTGGGCTTGCCGGTCTCGGGGTCCTTGGCACCGATGAGATTGCTGGCGCCATCGTTGCTGTTGATCTGCCATACGCCCTCGGGGGTGGCGTCTTCGCCCGGTTTGCCGGAAATAAAGTTGGCCTCCCACACAATATTGCCGCTCTCGTCGTAGTAGCGCGCGTGCTGCTCGGACAGATCGACATCGACGTATGCCTTCCAGTCAGGCTCTCCCTTTGCGGTAAAGGTGTCGGCCTTCTGGGAGTACTTGATATCGATTTCGCCGGTCTGCTTGTTGTTAATGGCGTCTTCGACCTGCTTGGCGAGCGAGGTACTGTCGATGGACCAACCAAAGTCGCCGCCTTCGACGGCGCACTGCTTGCCATCGGCGCGCGTCCACCAGCGAGTGGAGCCCACGGTATTAAAGCCGTTGGCGAGCTCGGCTGCCCAGCTGCTGATCTGCGACGTATCGAGCGTGGGGTTGGCCGGATCGGCAAAGCTGATCCACTGCAACACGGAGCTGCCATCAACCTTGCCGGCATCCTCGCCGTTGAGCTTGAGGGTCACGTTGACGCCCAAGAAGTTGTTGGCGGCATCGCATGCGGCCTGAATCTGATCATCGGTCAGCGTTCCATTGAGCGGCTCATAGGCATCGTTGCCGAGCTTGGAAAGATCTACAGTCTCGGCCAGCGAGGCAAGCTCGAGCTCGGCATACTTAATGACATGCTCGCGGTTGAGTTTTTCGTTGGAGCGCGCCTTCTCGACGGTAAACTTGCCGGCCTGCTCGTCATAGGAGCTATTGGCCTCGAACGCGCCCGAACGCCCCTCGTTAAACTCGTCGATGGCGGCGCCCAGATCCTTCTCAAACTGCTTTTGGTCAAAGGTGTCGGAGAGCATGGACAGGTCGACGTCTTGATCAAGATCGACTTCGTTGGAGCTAGCGGTTGTTTTGGTCTTGCCGCTTAAGGATTCTACAAGGCGAACCGGCCATACAATGGCTTCGTTGCGGCTGATAATCTCTTTTGCGGCAGCTTCGCCGTCGACAATGGGCTCATCGGACTCGGGCTGATAGGTCCAGCTAAAGTCATCGCCTGTCACGGTGAGCTTATAGTGCTTCCACGCCGAGTTGACCTTGGTGGCGGCGGACGATGCGTTTGAGAACGAGACGTCGACGCCGGCGATGGTGGTGTTGGGGTAGGCTACCTGCGAAAATGCTACGACGCCTACGATATAGACAATGACGATAAGACCCAGGAGGACAAAGAGCGTCGTCTTTTTGCCCGACTTATTGTTCCCGGTGGGTTTGCGCGCGGGGCCGCGATCGCCTCGACCGTGCGTGGGGGGCTGCTTGGGCGTATTGCCGTTTGCCTGGCGCTGCTGACGTTGCTGGCGCTGCTGGTTCGGGCGTTGCGAAGCGTTTGCCGCACCACGCTGCTGACCGTGGCTCGGCGCGATAGGACGCGGCGACTGAACGCCGCCGGTGTGCCTGCTCGGCTGCTGCGGATCGGGAATCAGTTGAGTTCGATCGTTTTGCGACATCGTATGCATATCCTTCGGATTTCGCCTTGCGGCTCATCGTGTTTTTACTGGGCTTGCATTATAGCGATTACCTAGTTGATTGTGGTATGGAAACGGTGGCATTCAAAAGAGGTGGGACATTTGTCCCACCTTCGAGTCTTTCTTTGTCGCTATCCGCACACACCGCATTTTGCACAGGCCGAAAGTGCGGCCGGAGCCTGCGCGATGCCACCCTTTGCCGTCTCGCGCAGCGTGGCCGGCAACGCGTGGCCCACGGAGAGCATGACGTGTGCCATCTGATCAAACGGCACCAGGCTCTTAATGCCGGCGAGGGCGAGTTGTGCGGAGCTAAAGGCGGCTGCCACGCCGATGGCGTTGCGGTTTTGGCACGGCACCTCCACGAGGCCGCCCACCGGGTCGCAGACCAGGCCCAGCAGATTACTCAGCGCGATGGAACTGGCATCGAGCGCCTGCTCGGGTGTGCCGCCGAGCATCTGCACCAGCGCGGCGGCGGCCATGGCGGCCGCACTTCCGACCTCGGCCTGACAGCCGCCCTCGGCGCCGGCAACGCAGGCGCTCGTGGTGAGGTTGAGGCCGATGGCGGCGGCGCAATAAAGGGCATCCATGACCTGCTCGTCGTCCAGCTGCAGATGGTCTGCGAGCGCCAGCACGCAGCCGGGCACAACACCCGCGGATCCTGCCGTCGGAGCTGCGACGATCACGCCCATGGTGGCGGAGCGCTCGAGCACGGCCATGGCGCGGGCCACGGCGTCGGTCTGGACGGCGCCCATCAGGCTTATGCTCAGATCGTTTCGGCTGGTGGCATCGACAAGCTTTGCCTCGCCGCCGATGAGGCCGCCGAGCGAGCGCTGTGGATTGGAAATGGGGGCTGTGGTCTCTTCGCGCATGACGTCGAGTACGCGGCGCATGGCGGCGATAGCGTGTGCCTCGCCGGTCAGACGTGCCTCGCGCACGGCCATGACGGCGCCGATGTTGAGCCCCAGTTCCTCGCACGCATCGAGCAGCTGCTCGCCGTCGTCGAAGATTTCCTTTGCCGAGACGCCGGGGGAGAGCGACGAGGCAGAACCGGGGAGCTCGATAAAGGTCGCGTAATCGACATTGTCGAGCTTGCGGAGCATGGGGACGACGGTGTCGTCGGGGGCGCCGTCGGTCTCAAAGACGGAGTAGGCCTGGCCGCCCACTTCGGTGCGGTAGGTGCGGCAGAAGGCGATGTTCACATGGGCGTAGGCGAGCAGGTTGGTGAGCGCTGCGAGCACGCCGGGGACGTCCTGGTGCGCCACGAAGAGCGTGGAATACATGCCCGAGATGTCGACGCCGACGCCGTTAATGCGGCTGATGCGCATCTTGCCGCCGCCCAAGCTCTCGCCGCGGACCTGCGCCGTGGCGCCCGTGGCGTCGACCATATCGATGTCGACGGTGTTGGGGTGGATGGAGGCGTCGTCGCCCTTGATGTCAAAGTGATATTCGAGGCCCTGCTCACGTGCGAGGTCAAAGGCCTGCTTGATGTTTTCGTCATCGGTGTCGAGGCCCAGAATGCCCGCGACGAGAGCGCGGTCGGTGCCGTGGCCGCGGTAGGTGT
The DNA here is from genome assembly GCF_040093305.1 of Collinsella sp. CLA-AA-H302. NCBI lineage: Bacteria > Bacillati > Actinomycetota > Coriobacteriia > Coriobacteriales > Coriobacteriaceae > Collinsella > Collinsella sp. CLA-AA-H302. The sequence goes on along the minus strand of NZ_JBBNJW010000001.1, from coordinate 41,603 downwards.
GGGCGAAGGAGTTCCAAAGGCCAAAGGTGACCTTGGTGATGCGGCCTTCCAGCAGGCTGGCGGCAACTTGGGCGCAGCGCAGGGCGCCGGCGGTGTGCGATGAGCTGGGGCCGACCATGACGGGCCCCAGGATCTCGAATGCCGAGGTCGTAGCTAGTGTTTGCGGCTTGCCTGCCATATGCGCTCCTGTTCTATCCCGTCGTTCCGAGGGCTTTGGTATTTGGTCGCCTGCTCTACAGTCCTGGCTCGCACGGAGGCCACATTAAGTGGCCTCCGGCTCGTGCGGAACTCGCGATCGACCAAATACCAAAGCCCTCGGAACTTAGGATACATGGTTGGAGTGGCTGGATGTCAAAATTCATCAGCTGGGGATGTGCTGTTCATTGCGCATCGAAATATTCACACCACCGTGTAAATAAAAAGAAGTACCGGTTGGGGCCGGTACTTCCTTTGGTTCTAATGCTTTGCTGTCAGGGCTCTGTGAACCTATTTATAGGCCGCAGGCTGCTTTGAGTTCTTCGACTCGGTCGGTATTCTCCCAGGTGAAGTCGGCGTCTTCGCGGCCGAAGTGACCGTAGGCTGCCGTCTTTTCGTAGATGGGGCGACGCAGGTCTAGGTCGCGGATGATAGCCCCCGGGCGCAGGTCGAAGGTCTTCTCGACGGCCTCGACGATCTTGTCCTCGGCAACATGCGCGGTACCGAAGGTGTCGACCATGATTGAGAGGGGCTTGGAAACGCCGATGGCGTAGGCAAGCTCGACTTCGCAGCGGTCGGCCAGGCCGGCGGCGACCACGTTCTTGGCGACCCAGCGCGCGGCATACGCGGCGGAGCGGTCAACCTTGGTGCAGTCCTTGCCGCTAAAGGCGCCGCCGCCGTGACGGCCGTAGCCGCCGTAGGTGTCGACGATGATCTTGCGGCCGGTGAGGCCCGTGTCGCCCATGGGGCCGCCCACGACAAAGCGACCGGTGGGGTTCACGTAGATGTCCGCGTTGTCCCACGGCATGTTCTCGGCGGCCATGACCGGGGTGATGACGTGTTCGATGAGGTCGGCCTTGATCTTGCCCATGTCCTCAATCTCGGCGGCGTGCTGCGTGGAGATGACGATGGTCGTGACCTCGACGGGCTTGCCTTCCTCGTAGCGCACGGTGACCTGGGTCTTGCCGTCGGGACGCAGATAGGCGAGGGTACCGTCGTGACGCACGGCGGCCAGACGCTCGGCCAGGCGGCTTGCCAGGTAGTGCGGCATGGGCATGAGGGTCTTGGTCTCGTTGGAGGCATAACCGAACATCATGCCCTGGTCGCCGGCGCCGATCAGGTCGATCGGGTCGGTGGTAGCGCCGGTCTGGGTCTCGAAGGACTCGTCAACGCCCTGGGCGATATCGGGCGACTGCTCGTGGATGAGGCTCATAACGCCGCAGGTGTCGCAGTCAAAACCGAACTTGGCGCGGTTGTAGCCAATGCGGCGGATGACGCCGCGGGCGATTTCCTGTACGTCGACGTAGGCCTGGGTGCGAATCTCGCCGGCGACGATGACCGTGCCGGTGGTCACGAGGGTCTCGCAGGCGCAGCGGACGTTCTCCACGTTGGCGGGCACACCGTTGGGCGCAATATAGCCCTGCTCCTGCAGCTCTATTTCTTTGGCGAGGATTGCGTCGAGGACGGCGTCACTGATCTGGTCAGCGATCTTATCGGGATGACCTTCGGTCACCGACTCCGACGTAAAAACAAAGGACCCGTGTTGGGGTGGGATGGAACGAAGTTCTTCTGACATGATTGTCCTTTCAAAAACGTGTCCCAGCGACCGTTACCATTCCGCCGGGCTCTCTATGCAAGGGCACATCATAGCGCGTAAATCAAACATTCACACCCTTTCCGCACCTATTCATTGGGGACAGACTTAAATGACCAGCCAATAGGAACACTCTTACGGCACCTGGGGACGTTCCTTATGTGTCGGCACTTGGGGACGGTCCTTTTCTGCCGGCAGTTTAGGAACGTCCCCAAGTGACGGCAGTTTGGGACACTCCTGTTCAGTTAGCTTCGAAGAACGTCCCCAACGAATGGTCATTTAAGTCTGTCCCCAATGACTGGGTCGGTGCCCTTTGTGCGGAGGTTGCTTTGATGCTTTATACTGATGCGGTTAGACATCCATCCTGCAATCGAGGAGATTTCCATGGCATCAGACGTTCGCGTCCGCTTTGCACCCTCACCGACGGGCAAACTGCACATCGGCGGCGCCCGCACCGCTATCTATAACTGGGCTTTCGCCCGCGCAAACGGCGGCACGTTCATCCTGCGCATCGACGACACCGATCCCACCCGTTCCACCGACGAGAATACGCAGATCATCCTGCGTGCCATGCGTTGGCTTGGCCTGGACTGGGACGAGGGTCCCGAGGTGGGCGGCGACTATGGCCCCTATGCCCAGACCGAGCGCCTGGACCTGTACAAGCAGGCCGCCCAGAAACTTTGGGACGAGGGCAAGGCCTATCCCTGCTTCTGCACCAAGGAGCAGCTCGACGCCGATCGCAAGGCCGCGCAGGAGCGCAAGGACCCCTTCCAGGGCTATCAGCGCCGTTGCCGCGATCTTGATCCCGAGGAGGCCCGCCGTCGCATCGAGGCCGGCGAGTCCTACGTCCTACGCATCAAGGTGCCCGAGGACCGCGGCGACGTCGTCATCCACGATGCCGTCCACGGCGAGGTGACCTTCGACGCCAAGGAGCTCGACGACTTTGTGATCTTCCGCTCCGATGGCACGCCCACGTACAACTTTGCGACCGTCGTCGACGACGCCATGATGAAGATCACCCATGTCATCCGCGGCGATGACCACCTGTCCAACACCCCGCGTCAGGTCATGGTCTACGAGGCCCTCGGCGCGCCCGTTCCCACGTTCGCCCATATCTCCATGATCCTGGGCGCCGACGGCAAGAAGCTCTCCAAGCGCCATGGCGCCACCTCGGTGGAGGAGTACCGCGACGCCGGCTACCTTTCCGACGCCTTCGTCAACTACCTGGCGCTGCTCGGCTGGTCGCTCGACGGCGAGACCACAATCATCCCGCGCGATGTCCTGGCCAGCAAGTTCTCGCTCGACCGCATCTCCAAGAACCCGGCGACCTTCGACCCAAAGAAACTCGACTGGGTCAACGCCGAGTACATCAACGGCATGTCCGATGCCCAGTTTGCCGATGAGATCATGGTCCCCGAGCTGCACGAGGCGGGTCTCATCGAGGGCAACGTCGAGTACGGCGAGGACTGGATTGATGCGCTTGCCGCCATCGTCAAGCCGCGCACCAAGATGCCGGCCGACGCCGTGACCGTCGCCGCTCCCATCTTTGCTACGGCCGAGACGCTCGAGTATGACGAGAAATCCGTTAACAAGGGCCTGGCCAAGGAGGGTATGGGTTCAATTCTGGACGCCGCCAAGGCCGCGCTCGAGGGCGTGGACGATTGGACTGCCGAGGCCATCGACGCCGCGCTTGAGCCGCTGCCCGAGCAGATGGACCTTAAGAAGCGCGTGGTGTTCCAGGCCGTGCGCGTCGCTGTCTGCGGCAACATGGTGAGCCCTCCGCTGGGCGAGACCATGGCGCTCGTCGGCCGCGACGACTGCCTGGCGCGCATCGACCGCGCCCGCACGATGGCGCTGTAATCGCTGCGCAAACGTTTGTATCCGAGCCCCGTTCCACCCGAGCGGGGCTCTTGTTTCTGTACCGATGAGTGGGTTGCTGGGACAAAATAATCAATAGTGTTTGTCCCATATTCGAGCGACGCAACAAGCTCGACACTCGTATCGGCCATGGGACAATCTCTACTGATTATTTTGTCCCATCCCTTTCAGGTCCGTTCGTTAGAGGTGGTGTATGGCTCAACAACTGTCGCTGTTTGGTTTGCCGGAACCGGAGGAAGCTCCGGTGAAGCCCAAGCCTGCCGCTGCCTCGGCTCAGTCTAAGCCTGCGCCCGAGCCCCCTGCCGCCTACGCGAGCGTGGTCCTCGACATCCCCACTCGTGCGCTGTCGGAACCGTTTGCTTACGGCATCCCCGAGTCCCTTGCCAACGAGGTCCAGATCGGGTCCACGGTCCTGGTCCACTTTGGTAACCGTGCCGCCGCGGGCTATGTCGTCGACATTGCGCCTGATCTGGGCGATCTGCCGGGCAACAACGCCCTCGACCCCGTGCGCATCAAGCCCATCGAGGCCATCCTCAGCAAACCGCTCTTTACCGCCGAGGCTGCCCGCATTGCGCGCTGGATGAGCCGCGAGTACGTCGCGACGCTTTCCGAGTGCCTGCGCTTATTTTTGCCTCCGGGTGGCAGTCCGCGCGTCGTTAAGGGCGATGACGGCGTGTGGACGGTTGAACGTCCAGCCGTCAAACCCATCCAAAACCGCTGGGTGATGCTTACGCCTGAAGGCTTTGAGTACACGCCACCCAAGACCGCGGTCCGCCAGCGCCAACTCATCGAGGCGCTCCAGTGTGGTCCTGTCACGACGCGCGACCTCAACCTTCTCTATAACAGTATGTCGGCGACCATCAAGGCGCTCGAAAAACGCGGCGTCGTGGTGGTGGAGGAGCGCCGTGCCTGGCGCGGTTGCAGCGAGCAGACCACGCTGTCCTCTGCAAGCGGCAAACCGCCGGTCGCGCTTACGAACGGTCAGCAGCAAGCGCTCGCGCAGATTGAGCGTGCTCGCCTGGATGCGCACGGCGACGTGGTGCTCGTGGACGGTGTTACGGGCTCCGGCAAAACCGAGGTCTATCTATCCGCCATCGAGCGCGTGCTCGCAGCCGGTCGCTCGGCCTGCGTGCTGGTACCCGAGATTTCGCTGACAGCCCAGACCGTCGGCCGCTTCCGCTCCCGCTTTGGCGAGACGGTCGCGGTTTTCCACTCGCGTCTTTCTGCTGGGGAGCGTCTGGACCAGTGGGATATGGTTGCCAGCGGTGCGGCCCGCGTGGTCGTCGGCGCACGTTCGGCGCTCTTTTGCCCTCTCAGCGATCTGGGCCTCATCATCATTGACGAGGAGCACGAGACCAGCTACAAGCAGGGGTCCAGTCCGCGCTACCATGCGCGCGAGGTGGCAGCCGAGATGGCGCGCCGCTATCGCTGCCCGCTCGTGCTGGGGTCGGCCACGCCATCTGCCGAGGCCCTCGACCGCTGCCGCCGTGGCACGTATAACGGTGCCACTTGGACGCGTGTCGAGATGCCCGAGCGCCCGGGACACGCCGTGCTTCCCACGGTCCGCATTGCCGACCTGCGCCGTGAGTTTTCTCACGGCAGCCGCTCCATGTTCTCAAAACCCTTGATGGAGGGCTTGGAGCGTGTGGTCGAGCGCCGCGAGAAGGCCGTGCTGCTGCATAACCGCCGTGGCTTTGCGCCATTCCTTATGTGCCGCGAGTGCGGCTGCGTCCCCACCTGCAACCACTGCTCCACAGCGCTTACGTATCACGAGCGCACACACACGCTGAAGTGTCACACATGCGGTTCGTCTTGGCGCGTGCAGCCGTATCCCGCGCCCACGAGCCGTTGCCCCAAATGTGGCAGTCGCTACCTGGCAAAAATGGGCCTGGGCACGCAGCAGATCGAGGACGCTCTGCACCAGTTGCTTCCCGAGGACGTTGCCATCATTCGCATGGATGCCGATTCCACGCGTGGCAAGGATGCGCACAAAAAGCTGCTCGAGCAGTTCGATGCGGCGGATTGCGCCGTGTTGCTGGGTACCCAGATGATCGCTAAAGGTCTCGATTTTCCCGAGGTCACGCTCGTGGGCGTGGTCAATGCCGAGTTTGCGTTAAAACTGCCCGATTTTAGAGCGGGGGAGCGCGCCTACGATTTGCTGGAGCAGGTCGCGGGCCGTGCCGGACGCGGCGATCGTCCCGGCGAGGTCATCATCCAGACCTATCTGCCCGAGGACCCGGTCATTCGTGCCGTTGCCGAGCACGATCGTTCAATCTTTACCGACTACGACCTGGACCAGCGTCGCGACGCGCTGTATCCGCCGTTTGTGCGCCTGGTCAACATTTTGGTTTGGTCGGCGAACGCGGATGATGCGCAGGACTACATTGGGCGCATCGCAAAGCTGCTCAAGCGCCGCTGGCATGCCGTCGCGCCCGACTTTTTGCGGGCGGGGAGTGCCGTGCCGCAGGTGCTGGGCCCGGCTTCGTGTGTAATCGAGAGAGCCAAGGACCGTTACCGCTTCCATCTGCTTGTGAAGTCGCCCGTGGGGTACCATGTCTCTGATGATATCGACGCCTGCCTCAAAGAGGTGGGCTCTGTGCGCGGCGTGAGCGTGAGCGTTGACGTCGATGCCTATGATTTGATGTAACAAACCGAAAGGATGGCCATGGAAGCCAACGGAATCGTACTGTCGCCCGACCCTCGCCTGCGCCAGGAGTGCGCCGTCATCGAGGAGATCACCCCGGCGATCGAGGCGCTTGCCGAGAAGATGAAGAAAATGATGTTCGATAACGGCGGTTGCGGCCTGGCTGCTCCGCAGATCGGCGAGCTCATTCAGCTCGTTACCATCGACTGCGACTACAGCGACAAGAACGACTACGATCCGTACGTGCTCATCAATCCCGTGATTGTGGAGCAGAGCGACCATCTCGTGCCGTTTAGCGAGGGCTGCCTGTCTATCCCCGGCATTAGCTGCGAGATCGAGCGTCCCGACCATGTCGTCGTCGAGGCGTACGACTTGGACGCAAACCTGATTCGCTATGAGGCTTCGGGCGATCTGTTCTGCGTGTGCCTGCAGCACGAGATTGATCACCTGCACGGCAACACCATGTTCGAGCGCCTTAAGCCCATGCAGAGGATCAAGGCAGTCAAGGAGTACCAGGACGCCCTGGCCCGCGGCGCTCGACCGGGCGAGACGGAGTAGGTTAATTGTCCGTCCCTGGGATGGGGCCCACACATATCATCCCGTGCTCAAACATTCTCGCTTTGCTGCGAAACTGCGCGCGGGACGATATGTGTGGGCCCCATCCCAGGGACTACGTTGTCGCTCTTCGTTTCGCCCGAGTGCCGTCGGGCCAGGGAGGGGCGTCTTCGCTGATAGGTGCTTTGTTGGGAGGGCTGCTTTTATGCGGCTCTTTCTTTGTTTTTGGGTATATTTGTTTCTGTTGAACTATTCTTGCGGCTGGGCGCGCTTGCGACCAAGAACGCTTTTTTGTAGCCGTCTCGGCTCGTTATTGAGAGGAGACTAACTTTTATGCGTATTGTGTTTATGGGTACGCCTGATTTTGCTGTGCCTTCGCTGACTTCGCTTGTTGAGGCTGGGAATGAGATTGCGCTCGTAATTACTCGTCCCGATGCTGTTCGTGGGCGTGGTAAGAAGCTGGAGCCGTCTCCTGTTAAGGCTAAGGCGCTCGAGCTTGGTCTGCCTGTTGTTGAGGCTAATCGTATGACGCCTGAGGTTGTTGAGGTGCTCCAGGCTGCCCAGGCTGATATTTTCTGTGTGGCTGCCTATGGTTGCATTTTGCCCGATGAGGTGCTGCATATGGCGCCGCTTGGTATTGTGAATGTTCATGCGTCCTTGCTGCCTCGTTGGCGTGGGGCTGCTCCTATTCAGCGTGCCATTCTTGCTGGTGATGAGATTGCTGGCGTTTCTATCATGCGCATTGGGCATGGCGTGGATACCGGCGCCTATTGTGCGCAGGCCTCGACCTCGGTTGCCGGTAAGCATGCCGAGGCGCTGACTATGGAGCTCGCTGAGCTCGGCGGCAAACTGCTTGCCGATACGCTTCCTTCTCTTGCCGATGGCACCGCCGTGTGGATCGAACAGGATGAGGCGCTCGTTACCCATGCTGCCAAGATTTCTAAGCAGGAGATGCGCTTGGATCCGCAAATGGCGGCGCTCGATTGCGTGCGTCATGTGCTCGCTTCGTCCGATACCGCGCCTGCTCGTTGCGTGATTGCCGGCAAGACCGTGCGTGTGCTCGATGCTGCGGCGGCTGATGTGTTGCTTGGCGAGGGTCAGGTTCTCGTTAAGGCCAAGCGTGTTTACCTTGGCCTTTCCGATGGCTCGGTTGAGTTGCTTGAGGTTAAGCCTGATGGCAAGCGTGCTATGACTGCTTCTGCTTGGGCTGCTGGCCTGCAGGGTGCCGATCTTTCGTGGGGTGTTTTGTCATGAGCAAGCTGTCTCCCGCGCGCAAGCTTGCGCTCGATGTGCTGATGGAGGCCGATCGCCGCGGCATGTATGCGCGCGACGTGCTGTCCTCTCGCGCATCGGCCAAGGCCATTGACCAGCGCGATTCTGCGTTTGCCGCTCGCCTGGCGCTCGGTGTTGCCGCCACGCAGGGTATTTTGGACGAGTTGCTCGATCAGTTTCTCGATAAGCCCAAAAAGGTTGCGCCGCGTGTTCGCATGGCGCTTCGTATCTCGGCCTTCGAGATGCTCTATCTGCATACGCCGGGCCGCGTTGCCGTAAGTCAGGGAGTTGAGCTCGTTCGCAGTGGTGCTAAGTCCGCCGCCGGTCTGGCGAACGCCGTTCTGCATAAGGTTGCGGACAACGTCGATGATTTTGCCGCCGCGGTGGATGCCGATGAGTCTGAGCGACGCTTGGTTCGCCTGTCTCGCCTGATGGGCTTGCCGCGATGGCTGTGCGCTCGCATTATGGCATCGTTTGACACGCCAGAGGGTGCGCTTAACTTTGCCGGCAATCTGGCCCCCGCGCCGCTGGCCCTGCATGAGAACGCTTTTGCTTCCAAGCCCGATCCGTATATCTCGCAGCTCGTCGCGCCTGTCTTCCCGGGCTGCCATGCCCCGGTTGATGCCCAGGTTACCGTTGCTTCGGGTGTGTTTGAGCGTGCTGCCGCGGTGGCCTCTGATCTCAACGCGCAACTTATCGCCACAGCTGCCACGCGCCCTGGTTGCTGCCTTGAGATTGGTGCCGGCCGTGGCACCAAGACCTATGTGATGATGTGCCAGGCCAAGCGTGCGGGCTATGAGCGTCAGCATACGGCGCTCGATTTGCATGATCGCAAGTGCGACCAGAATCTCGCTCGCCTGCATAAGGCAGGTATTCAGGGCGTTCGTACGGTTTCGGGTGATGCTTGCGAGCTTGATGAAGTACTGACGTCGTTTGATGCCATGCTTGGCGAGCCGGTTAAGTTCGATACGGTCTTTATCGATGCGCCGTGCTCTGGCACCGGAACCATGCGTCGTCATCCCGAGATCCCGTGGCGCCTGACCGAAAAGGATGTGACGGTTGAGCTGCCCAAGCTGCAGCTTACGATGCTCAAGGAAGCCGCTACGCGCGTGGCTGCCGGCGGCGAGCTCATCTATGCCACCTGCTCGGTCTTTGAAGAGGAGAACGCGCAGGTCGTGGATGCCTTCCTGGCTTCTCCCGAGGGCGCCGGCTTTACCGTGGCGCCGCTCTCCGAGGCGCAGATTCTGCAACTCCCCGAGTTCGATCAGGCCAAGAAGCTCGTATCCGTACGCCAGAACGATCGTGGCCTCTTCCAAAGCGTGCCGGTAAGCGCCGATTCCTACGACGGCCACTTTTGCGCCAGGCTGGTCCACAAGTAATTACTACGTTGCGGTGAAATAGGGATTGAATAGCTGCATCTACCCGCCATAAAGTCCTTCTTTCACCGCAACTCAGGATTTTTCTGGGACGGGGATTAATAAATCGGGTATGAAAGTAAGCGGTTGGGTTCGGTAGGTTTCTAGTTGCATGAATCGCTCGCGGATTTAATATTTAGAGGTTAAAATGACCGATCTTAACTATGACAAGATTGACAATCCTGAAGATAAAACTCAGGGAAATGAAGAAGTTAAAAATTCTTCGATTAAAAAGCGGGTAATTATTGGTGCCGGTATTGTTGCTCTGCTTATTGCTGGTTGTGTCGTTGGTTATGCTGGTTACAATTACAAACAAGCATGTAGTGAACATAATCAGCAGGTTGAAGTTTTGTATTCAAAGGCTAGCGATAGTGTTGTTGCCTTTAAAGCTGATCCTAGGCTGCTAACATTTGAGCAACGTCTTGATACCATTAGAAATGCTCAAAACAATAAAGAGATGTTGAATAAAGAAATCTCTGATGACAAATTTAAGTATGCTGATGGCACTTCCCCTGATTGGACGAAGTTGCTTAATGAATACGATTCCATAATTAAAGACTGCCGTAATGCTCAAAATAATGAGTGGAATACTTCTCTAGCTGACCATGTTGACTTTGATGTAAATTCTACTGAAGATACTGACTCTCTCCAACAGCATATTAATAGCCTCAATGGCCTTCTTAATGATATTTCTAACAAAGATAATCAGAAGCTTATTTTTGAAGATGCCAAAAAGGATTCTAAAAAGTTCATTGATCAAATCAATGAACAGATCAGTCGTTATCAAACTCGTATTGATGATGTGAACAAGGCAAAAGCTGAAGCTGAAGCGAAGGCTCTAGAGGAAGTAACAGCACGAGCTCAACAGCAGATTTCTCAGCAGAACAATTATTCTAGCGGTAGTAACTACTCTGATAATAATTCTGGTGGATCTTCTAGCAGTATTTCTTCTTCCAATAATAGTGGTGGTAAGTATGTCATTCGTCAATTAGATCAATATGATGCAGCTGGTAACTATATCGGATCTACTCATTGGTATAGCGATGGTACTTGTGATGATCCTTATGCTGCCGGTATGGGCGGATTTTAAAATATACTAATTTTTAAAAATAATTGTCGACCCATAGCGCAAAGAAATAGCCCCGCGATCGGTGTTGATCGCGGGGCCGCGTTGTTTCTAGTGGTTATGCGGGCAGTTGGCGCAGCAGCCGTTTGTGGCGCTGGTGCTGGAGCCGCCGCTTCGCTGGTCGGTGTTGTAGAAGCCGCTGCCCTCAAATTTAATACCACTGGCCGAGAACGTCTTGGCGGCCGGAGCGCCGCAGTTGGGGCACACGACCTCGGGGGTCTCAGACATGGGATGCTCAACCTCAAACACGTTGCCGCAGCTCGAGCACTTGTAATCGTAGCGCGCCATAATACTTCCTTTTCAGCACAAAGCGGGCAGATTACTCTGCCCGCAAAAATTCAAACGTCTGTAACTGTACCCTATATCGGGGGTTTTATCACGCTTCGCCCCAGAATCTATGCGTGTTGCGCAGGAGCTGTGCGGTTTTGCCCTCAGCGGCCGCAACGTCGGCCTCGTCAGCCTGCCAGGTCCAGTTGCCCGTGGCCACGCCCGGTACGTTCATGCGCGTGTCGTCGCCAAGCCCCAGCACGTCCTGCAGCGGCATCATCACCAGGGGAGCGTCGCTTGTCAGCGCGTCGCTCATCAGCTTGGCTGCCACCTCAACACCGCTCGGCTCGTCGCCGCCCGCAAAGGAGCGCGTGCACCAACCGGCGAGCGTCGACGTGTCGTGCGTTGAGGTGTACAGAATCTTGCCCGGCGTGGGTTGCACGCCGTTGCGGACGTCGTAATCGCTAAACTCCAGTACGTCCATACCAGGGAAGCCGCAAGTCGAAGCCATGGCGCGAACGCCGGGCGTCAGGTAGCCCAGGTCCTCGGCGATAAAGTTGAGCGGCCCCAGCTCGTCATAGGCGGTCTGAAACAGGTCCTTGCCCGGGCCTGCCAGCCAACGCCCTTCGGCGCAAGCCTTGCCAGCGGGGATACTGAAGTAGCTGTGGAAGCCCAGGAAGTGATCCAGACGCACGCGGTCGTAGAGCGAGAACGCACGACGTAGGCGATCCATCCACCAGCTATAGCCGTTCTGCTTCATGTGGTCCCAGCGGAACGTCGGGTTGCCCCACACCTGACCCTCGGGCGCAAAGTTGTCGGGCGGCGCACCGGAGATCTCGATTGCCTTGCCGGTATCGGATAGCCAGAAGTTCTCGGGTTCGCTCCACGCATCTGCCGAATCGTCGGACACGTACATAGGAATATCGCCGATGACCTCGATGCCCCTCTTGTGCGCGTAGTTCATGAGCTCGCACCAGGCTAGGTCAAAGCGGTACTGCATGTACGCCTGCAGCTCTGCCTCATCGTGGAAACGCTTGTCGTCAATCAGGTGCTCGTTGTAACGCGCGACATCCGCCGGCCAATCGTGGCGCGACTCGCCCTCAAAGTACTTCTTAACGGCCGTGTAGACGCAGTATTTCTCGAGCCAATCGGCGTTGCGATGTTTAAACGCGGTGTAGAGCGGATCGGCATCTTCGCCGCCACGGGCCTTCCAAGTCTCAAAGTCGGCCGCCAGCTCCTTGTGGCTTTCGGGAAGCAGGTCGATATTGCCTGCAAAGGCCGAAGGCCCGGCGTAAGGGGAGCGGAAGAAGTCCGTGGGGTTGACAGGCAGGACCTGCCAGTAGCGCATGCCCATAGCGGACAGATGGTCGATAAAGCGACGCGTGGGTGCGCCGATCGTGCCGGGCTTGCCGTCATCGGTCGGTACCGAGGTGATATGGCACACAACGCCCGCGCCGTGATCGAGCGGCTCCTGCAGGCGCTGCTCGGCATGGTGATAGATGATCGACGAGCCCAGCGGATACAAATCGAGCGTGACCGTGCCGTTGTGGATCTCGCACTCGTGACCGCTGATCACGTCACTCGCGCATTCGTCGAGCGCCGGAATCGTCACGCGGTGCGAATTGCGCAGACTACGGTTGATGATAACCGTCGCGGACTCGCCATCCTTGCCCGTGCGGTTGTATGCCAGCACCTCGTCGTTGAGCGCGAAGGCCTTGATCTCGCCGTCGATCATAAACGGCAGTGCGCGGCGTACGGCGGAGGCGTTTTTGACAATAGCCAGCGTGTCGAAGTCGTGCAGTTGGTCCTTGGTCGGCAGGGTGCGGCGGTTGCCCGGATCGGTTAGACCCTCAAGGCCGTATTCGTCGCCGTAGTAGATCGAAGGCACGCCGGGGAAGGTCATCTGCATGAGCGTGGCGAGCCAAAAACGGCTCTTGGCCAGGCCCATCGAGTTCTCGTCCAGGCGCCATTTGCTGCGCTCGCACTCGGGCAGCTGCGACTCGTCGGGGCCGCCGCCGAGCACCGAGATGATACGCGGGCGGTCGTGGCTCGACAGCAGGTTGAGCGCGCAGGACAATGCCTCGCTCGGGTAGTTCTCGCGCAGGGTCTCGATATCCTCAGCGGCCTCGTAGGCGTTCTTGTAGCCCATCAAAAAGCCGATGACCATGTCGCGGAAGGGGTAATCCATAGCAGAGTCCAACTCGGAGCCCTGTAGGTAGCGACGCAGATGGCCGTAGCTAATCTTGTTGGAGGCGTCTTCCCAGACTTCGCCGAGCAACAGTGCGTCAGGCTTTTCGGCAAGTACGGCCTTCTTGATCTCGGCCAGGAAGTCGTCGGAAAGCTCGTCAGCGACGTCCAGTCGCCAGCCATGAGCGCCGGCACGTAGCCATTTACGGATCACGCCGTCCTTGCCCAGAAGCCGCTCGCGTACCAGCTCGGAGCTCTCATTGATGGCGGGCATGTTGCCCACGCCCCACCAGCAGTCGTACGAGCCGTTCTCGTGGAAATAAAACGCATCGCGCCACGGCGAGTCCTCGCTCTGCCACGCGCCCACGCCGGGGTAGTTGCCGTAGCGGTTGAAATAGATGGAGTCGTCACCCGTATGGTTAAAAACGCCGTCCAGGATGATGGAGATGCCCAGCTTCTCGGCTGCCTGGCACAGCTCGGTAAAGTCCTGCTCGGTGCCCAGGATCGGGTCGATCTTGGTGTAGTCGGCCGTGTCGTAGCGGTGGTTGCTCGCGGCCTCAAAGATGGGGTTGAGGTAGATGGCCGTGAAGCCCAGCTCGGCGATGCGGGGCAGGTCTTCTTGGATGCCCTTGAGCGAGCCGCCGTAGAAGTCCCAGGTCTTGATGGAGCCGTCCTCGGCGCGCTCGTATACGGGCGGCTCGTTCCAGTCCTCGATCATGCGGCGCTGGATTCCGTTGCGCGGTTTTTCGACCTCGGCCAGCGTGCGCTCGCGCCAGTTTTCATCTCGGGCGTAGCGATCGGGGAAGATCTGGTAGACCATGCCGCGCTCGTACCACTCGGGTCGAACTTCGCGGTGCTTGTAGACGGTGATCTGGAACGACGGCACCTCGGCGTAGTCGTAGGTTACGCCCTCGCCGCCGGTGCGGCCCTGCGGTGCGCCCAGACGAACCTCGGGCTGGCCCTCGATTTTGCAGATAAAGCTGTACCAGATAAGACAGGGCTCGGTGCACTCAAGCTCTACGGTAAATATGCCGTCGCCCTCGTGCGTCATGGGATACCGAGACTCACCGACCTCATCGACCCAGGTACGCAGCGTAAGCGTTGCCTGATTGGGATCGGCATCCTCCAGAATCACGGAGAGCGAAAGGGTAGTTCCAGTGGTCACAGCGCCAAACGGAGTGCGAAACTGCGACAGACGGCTGTTGTGAATCAATCTCATAGTACGGTCCAGTTCTATACAATCATGGCCAGCGGGCCATGGGCTTAACGCACAGTACCTAAGTATATCGTTGCACTTTAGTTGTATAAACTACAGCCGCTCACTATCGGCGAACGGTTGTCCTAGAAAATCGTTTTACCATCCAAATTATCGCGGCATTCGAAAACGTACTTACCGATACTATTTGTAGCCAACCAGGAGTACCCCGGTTTACTACGATAAATTGAATAATCTCAACCATAGTCATTTTGGTGATATTAAAACCGCAGGTAGAAGCGTTACCACTTTTGTAGATTACTCGCCGTGGTCGGCCGGAGCCATTTTGTCGTAGTAAACCGGCCCTCTTTTTAATGCGAGGTTCAACCAAGAAGAGGGCGCCTGCTTGGGGCGCCCTCTTTTGCGTTGAGGATTAAGTTTTAATCGTCAGGATTAGCGGCGCTTGCGGGCGGCCGTTGCCTTGCGGACGGAGGTCTTCTTGGTCGGAGCCTTTTCCTCGGTCGAAGCGGCGGGGGAGACCGGAGCCTCCTTGGCGGGTTCGACCTTTGCCGTAGCCTTCGGAGCGGTCTTGACCTCAGCGGCCTTCGGTGCCGGCTTGGGCTTTACTGCGGGCTTGTCCTCGGCCTTAGCCTCTGCCTTGGGAGCAGCAGCCTTGGCCGTGGTCTTTTTGGCCGTCGTCGTAGTGCGCTTGCGCGTGGTGGTCTTGGCGGACGGCTTGGCCTCGACAGTTGCCTCGGCCTTGGTCGTCGACTTCGCCGCCGTGGCCTTCTTGGCGGTCGTTGCCTTCTTGGCGGTCGTGGTCGTCTTCTTGGCAGCGGTCTTTGCCGGAGCATTGGCGGCCGGCTTGGCCTCTGCGACCTCGGCCTTTACCTCGGGAGCAGCCTCGGCCTCGGCGGCTTTCTTGGCAGCGGCGGTGGTGCGCTTGCGCGCGGTCGTTGTCTTGGCAGCGGTGGCCTTGCTCGCAGTCGCAGTCTTGCTCGCAGCGGCCTTCGTGGTCTTTGTCTTCTTAGCCGTCGTCTTACGAGTCGCGGTCTTCTTTGCCGCAGGCTTCGCAGCAGGCTTCTCCACGGACTCGGGCTCAGGAGCAACCTCAGCCTTCACCTCAGGCTCGGCCTTTGCGGGCTCAGGCTCAACCGGCTTCTCCTCGGCCTTGGGCTCATCAGCGGCAGCGGGCTCATTAAGGGGCGCCGCAGGCTCGGCCTCAGCGGCCACCGGTTCAGCAACAGCCTCAGGCTCGTCGACAACAGCCGCCGGCCTCTCAATCTCCGGATGCATAAAGAAGTACAGGTCCAGATACTTGTCGGCCGAGCGCGTCCAGCTAAAGTCCTGACTCATAGCCTGCGTGACCAGCTGGTTCCAGGCATCGCGGTTGTCCCAGAACAGGCGTGCCGCGCGGAACACGGCGTCGCCCATCTCGTCGCCGTTAAAGTTGGTAAACGAGAAGCCCGTGCCCTCGCCGGTAAACTCGTTGTACGGCTGCACTGTGTCCTTCAGGCCGCCGGTCTCGCGCACAATGGGCAGGGTGCCGTAGCGCATGGCGATGATCTGCGACAGGCCGCAGGGCTCAAACTTCGAAGGCATCAGGAACATGTCGGCGGCAGCATACATGCGCTGTGACAGAGCCGGATCGAACTCGATGCGCGCGGCCATGGTGCCGGGGTACTTGTCCTGGAAGTAGCGCAGGCCGTCCTCGTAGTCGCGGTCGCCGGTGCCCAGCACCGCCACCTGCACGCCGCCGGCCAAAATGCGGTCGAGCGCGTACATGACTAGGTCCATGCCCTTCTGGCGCGTCAGGCGCGTGACCATCACCATGAGCGGGCGGTCGTCGCGAACCTCGAGCCCCAGCTCTTCCTGCAGCTTGGCCTTGCACACGGCCTTGCCGGAACGGTCCTCCACGGTGTAGTTGGCGGCAATGCGCTTGTCGGTCGCCGGGTCAAAGCCTGCCACATCAATGCCGTTCAGGATGCCCTGCAGCGCATAGGAGCGCTCGCGCAGCACGCCGTCCAGGCCCTCGCCAAACTCGGGCGTCTGGATCTCGTTGGCATAGGTGGGGCTCACCGTAGTGATGGCGTCGGCATAGCGCAGGGCGCCCAGCATGTAGTTGATGCTGCAGGCGTCGCAACGCAGCTGCGAGGCGGCCGCCGGAATGTGCGCCACACCCAGGATGTCCTCCATCACGGTGTCGCTAAACTGGCCCTGGAACGCCACATTGTGGATCGAGAACACGGTCTTGACGCGGTCGTACAGCGGCAGGCCCTGGTAGAACTCGCGCAAGAACACGGGCGCCAGTGCCGTTTGCCAGTCGTTGCAGTGCAGGATGTCGCACTCAAAGCCGGCCGGCAGGTGCTGCAGACTCTCGGTGATGGCCTTGGAGAAAAACGCAAAGCGCTCGCCGTCATCAAAGAAGCCGTACGGATAGTCGCGCGCAAAGTAGCGCTCGTTGTCGATGAACATATAGGTGACGCCGTCGTGCTCGAGCTTCTCGAGACCGCAGTACTCGTTGCGCCAGCCCAGGCTCACGTAAAAGTCGGAGAAGTGCTCCATCTGCGCCTTGTATTCGTCCTTGATGGTGGCGTACTTGGGCACCATCACGATGACTTCGGCGCCGGCGCGCACAAGCGCCGCAGGCAGCGAGCCCGCCACGTCGCCCAGGCCACCGGTCTTCACAAACGGTGCGCACTCGGCCGAGGCAAACACGATCTGCATCTTTTTGCTGGAATCTGCCATATTGTCTCCCATGTTGCAATTCGAGAATAGCCGCCTGGCGCAAACCGGGCGGCTATTCTACATGTTACGAGCGATGTTGCGGTGCCAACGTTAACGTACGATGGTGGTGTCGGAAGTTAACGGAGCCTTGCCCAGCACCAAGATGTTCTCGGGCGTGCCGCGAAGCTCGGTGTTGGTGGGGACCACGTTGTTCTTGTCCAGAATGGCATTCTCGACGCGTGCGCCGCTCTTGATGATGCAGCTCTGGTTGATGATCGAGTTGGTCACCGATGCGCCCTCCTCGACCACGACGCCGCGCGACAGGATCGAATTGCGCACGGTGCCCTTGATGATGCAGCCGGCCGAAATGATCGAGTTGCACGCGTGGCTGCCGGTCGCATAGCGCGAAGGCGGCACGTCGTGAGCCTTGGTCAGGATCGGGCGCTCGGGATCGAAGAGCTGGTCGGCCACGGTCTGGTCGAGCAGGTCCATGCTGCGGCGATACAGCGACTTCTCGCTAAACACGCCCACGACCTCGCCCTTGTACTCGTAGCTGCACACGTCGATGTTGCCAAAGTCGCCCTGGAGTGCCTCGAGCAGGTCCAGATAGTCGGCGGCCTGGTAGTGGTCGATAATCTCGAGCAGCGTCTCGCGGTTGACGATGCAGCAGTCCATGGAGGCGTTGTCGCCATACGCGACGCCGGCGCTCACGCCCGTCAGGCGGCCGTTCTCGTTAATCTCGAGCTTGGTCTCGTCATCGACGTTGCGCGTGGCCTTGCAGTACACCACGGTCATTTGGGCACCGGAGTTCTCATGCGCCTCGATGATGGTGTTGAGGTCCATGTTAAAGATGATGTTGGTGCCCATCATCACGACATAGGGCTTCTCCGAGCGCTGGAACAGCGTCTTGTTGGAGATGATGTCGCGCAGCAGGAAGCGCATGCCGCCCTTGGTGGTGCCATACGCGTTGCCGGGCACCATGAACAGGCCGCCCTTCTTGCGATCCAGGCCCCAGTCCTTGCCCGAGCCCACGTGGTCGATCAGCGAGCGGTAGTTCCCCGGCATGACAACGCCGACGGTCTTAATGCCGGCATTCATCATGTTGGACAGTGGGAAGTCGATCAGACGGTAGCGGCCCAAAAACGGAACGGACGCGATGGGGCGGTCCTTGAGCAGCACGCTGCCGTAGGTCGAAGAGTAGTTAGCGGTGATATAACCGATGGCCTTGCGATTGATCATCGGATCATTCCCCCTTCCCGATAACGACGTCATTTCCAACGACGGCCGTATCCTTGGTGGTATCGACAGAGCCGAGCTTCACGCCCTCTTCGACCGTGGAGTTCTCGCCCAAAATAGCGCGGCAGATGTGCGCGCCGCTCTTAACGTGCGCACCCGGCAGCAGTACGGAGTCCTCGACCACGGCGCGCTCCTCGATGATGACATCGGTCGAAAGAATCGAGTGGCGAGCGGTGCCGTAGATCTTGCAGCCGTTGGAGACCAGGCAGTCGTCC
Source organism: Collinsella sp. CLA-AA-H302 (assembly GCF_040093305.1). NCBI lineage: Bacteria > Bacillati > Actinomycetota > Coriobacteriia > Coriobacteriales > Coriobacteriaceae > Collinsella > Collinsella sp. CLA-AA-H302. The sequence continues at coordinate 23,037 of NZ_JBBNJW010000001.1, read as the reverse complement.
AGGCGGCCGTCCGGGCCAATGTAGTGCGGCGGACGCGTGGTGATGTTGGACATGATGGGGAAGTTCTTGTCGAACAGATCGAACTCGGGGTTGTTGCCCAGCAGGTCCATCGAGGTCTCGTGGAAGCTGGCGATGGTGCCGACGTCCTTCCAAAAGCCGTGGAACTCGTGGCTGTACAGGCGCTTGTTCTCGCCGAGCAGCTTGGGGATGATGTCCTTGCCAAAGTCGTGGCTCGAGCGCTGGTCCAGAGCGTCCTCCTCGAGCGCCTCGATCAGCACGTCGGCCGAGAAGATGTAGATGCCCATGGACGCGAGGTTCGAATCGGGCTTCTCGGGCTTCTCGGTGAACTTGGTGATGCGGCCGTCTTCGGGGTCGGTGGTCAGGATGCCAAAGCGGCTGGCCTCCTCCCACGGCACGGGCATAACGCTCACCGTGAGGTCGGCGTTGTTCTCAATGTGCGTCTTGAGCATCTTGCGGTAGTCCATGCGATACAGGTGATCGCCCGAAAGAATCAGAACGTACTTGGGGTCGTTCGCCTTGATGTAGTCGAGGTTCTGCGTAATGGCGTCTGCCGTGCCCGCATACCAGGCGCCGCCGGTCTGCGTCTCGTACGGCGGCAGGATCGACACGCCGCCGTCGCGGCTGTCCAGATCCCACGCCTCGCCGGAGCCCACGTAGGCATGCAGCAGGTAGGGACGGTACTGCGTCAGAACGCCCACCGTGTCGATGCCCGAGTTGGAGCAGTTGGAGAGCGAAAAGTCGATAATGCGGAACTTGCCACCAAAGCTAACCGCCGGCTTTGCGATCTTTTGGGTGAGTGCCCCCAATCGGCTGCCCTGTCCTCCTGCGAGGAGCATCGCGATGCATTCTTTCTTACTCATCGATTTCTCCTTCTGTCATCGATGTTCCTAAACCCATTAGCGACGGGCGCGGCGCTCGGTCACGCCCGTCGAATAATGCCGTGCGGCAAAGGGAGCTCGCGCGCCTTTACGCGTGCCAGATCTCGTCGCGGTACTCGCGAATGGTACGGTCGCTCGAGAACCAGCCGGAGGAGGCGGTGTTGAGCAGGGCCTTGCGGTTCCAGGTCTCCTGGTCGCCGTAGCTGCCGGTGAGCTTTTCCCACGCATCTACGTAGCTGCGGAAGTCGGCCATGACCAGGTCGGGGTCGTTGTTGTTCATAAGCTCGTTGTAGATGCTCTCGAAGTTGCCCGAAAGACCCGCAAACGTGTTGTCCTTGAGCTCGTCCATCACGCGGCCCAGACGCTCGCGGTCGCCGTTGAGGGTATCCCACGCAAAGTAGCTGTTGGATGCCCAGAGCTGCTCGACCTCGGGAGCGGTCAGACCAAAGATGGCCTCGTTCTCGTGACCGGCCAGGTCGGCGATCTCGATGTTGGCGCCGTCGAGGGTGCCCAGCGTAATGGCGCCGTTCATCATGAGCTTCATGTTGGACGTGCCCGAGGCCTCCTTGCCGGCCGTGGAGATCTGCTCCGAGATCTCGGCAGCGGGGTAGATGAGCTGGGCGTTGCTCACACGGAAGTTGGGGATAAAGCAGACCTTCATGACCTCGTTCACGCGGGCGTCGTTGTTGATGACGTCGGCCACGGAGTTAATGAGGCGGATGGTCTCCTTGGCAAAGGTGTAGCTCGAGGCAGCCTTGCCGCTAAAGATGAAGGTCGTCGGCGTCACGTGGAAGTTGGGGTCGGCGATGCGACGGTTGTAGATGTCCATCACCTTCATGATGTTCATGAGCTGGCGCTTATAGGCGTGGAAGCGCTTCACCTGAACATCAAAGACTGTGTTGGGGTCAATGACCAGACCGGTCTCGGCCTTAACGTAGGCGGCCAAGCGCTCCTTGTTGGCGCGCTTGGAGGCACCCACTGCCTTCAGGAACTCGGTGTCGTCCTTAAACTCCTTGAGCTTCTCCAGCTCAAAGGCGTCCTTAAGCCAGCCATCGCCAATGGCCTCGGTCACGAGCTTGGCATAGGTGGGGTTGGCCTCGGCAAAGAAGCGACGGTGCGAGATGCCGTTGGTCTTGTTGTTGAACTTCTCGGGCGTTAAGGCATAGAAGTCCTTGAGCACGATGTTCTTGATGATGTCGGAGTGGATCTTGGCCACGCCGTTGACGCTGTGGCTGCAGATCACGGACAGGTTGGCCATGCGAATCTCGCCGTCCCACAAGATGGCGGTCTGGCGCAGACGCTCCTGCCAGCCCTCCTGCGTGGTGTCGAATGACTCGTGCCAACGACGGCTGATCTCGTCGATGATCTGGTACACGCGGGGGAGGAGCTTGGAGAACGTACCGATGGGCCACTTCTCCAGAGCCTCGGGCAGGATGGTATGGTTGGTGTAGCTCACGACCTGCGTCACGATGTTCCAGGCGTCGTCCCACTCGAGTTTCTTCTCGTCGATGAGGATGCGCATGAGCTCGGGGCCGCACATGGCGGGGTGCGTGTCGTTGGTGTGGATGGCCACAAACTGCGGCAGCAGCTCCCAGTTCTCGCCGTGCTCCTTCTCAAAGGTGTCGAGCAGGCTGTAGATGCCGGCCGAGACAAACAGGTACTCCTGCTTCAGGCGCAGCAGACGGCCGTGCTCGCCGGCGTCGTTGGGGTAGAGGATGGCGCTGATAGCCTCGGCCTCGGCGCGCTCGGCATCGGCCAGGGCGTAGTCTCCGCGGTTGAAGGCCTCCAGATCGAAGTGCTCCTCGACCGGCTCGGCGGCCCAGACGCGCAGCTTGTTGACGGTCTCGCCGGCATAGCCCACAACGGGGATGTCATAAGGGACGGCGAGGATGTCCTGCGTGTCCACGGTGCGGTAGAACGTGCGGCCGTTCTCCTCAAAGCCCTCAACATGGCCACCAAACTTGATGGTCACGGCCTTGTCCTGACGACGGACCTCCCAGGGATAGCCGTGGGTGAGCCACTCATCGGTGGCCTCGACCTGGCTGCCGTTGACGATCTCCTGCTTAAACAGGCCGTAACGGTAGCGCATGCCGTTGCCGTAGCCGGCAATGCCCTCGGCTGCCATAGAATCAAGGAAGCATGCGGCCAGACGGCCCAGGCCACCGTTGCCCAGCGCCGGATCGGGCTCCTGGTTCTCGATGACGGACAGGTCGAAGCCCATGTCGTCGAGCGCCTCGGCGACCATGTCGCGCACGCCAAAGTTGAGCAGGTAGTTGTCGAGCAGTCGGCCGATCAAAAACTCGATCGAGAAGTAGTACACGCGCTTCTTGCCCTCGGCGGTCACACGGGCGTCACTCTTGGTGGCAACGGTGCGCGCCTTCTCGGCCACGAGCTTGGCCAGGGCGTTAAAGCGGTCGAGGTCGCTGGCGGCCTCGACGCTCTTGCCGCTGATGCTCATGACGGCATCGCGATAGAGCTCGGTAAACTCCTGCTTGTTGTCGAAGATCTTATTCATACGTTCCTTTCCCCCGGGGATGTTTCTCCCGGAACGGTTATGACTTATATCCTACGCCCCGGCGGGGCGGGTAATTACAGTGGTAACGCCTTTGTTACGCTTTCTTAGCAGGAGCCTTAACGGCAGCTGCCTTAGCCTTGGGAGCGGCCTTTTTGGTGGCTGCCTTTTTGGCCGTGGTGGACTTGGCCGAAGCCTTGGCAGTGGGCTTGGTAGCCTTCGCATTAGCCGGAGCCTTCTTAGCAGCAGCGGCCTTGGGCTTCACCGAGGACGCACGCTTGTGCGTCGCCTTCTTGGGCTCCTCGACCACGGGCGGCTTATAGCTGCTGGGACCGCGGCGCTTAAGCACCACGCCTGCCAGACCGGGCACCTTAATCTCAATGGAGTCCATCTGCCCGTTCCAGGGATAGGGCTCGCTCGAGCAGGTGTAGGGCTCTTCGCCGGCATAACCGCTGCCGCCAAACTCAGGACGGTCGGAATCGAAGATGACCTCCCAGTCGCCCTCGCGCGGCACGCCCACGCGGAAACTCTCGTAGCTCGCCGGGTCAAAGTTGATCAGGATCACCAGATCGTCGTCGACGTCCTCGCCCTGACGCACAAAGCTCACGATGGACTGCTTGGAGTTGTCCGCATCGATCCAGGTAAAGCCGTCGTCGGTGTAGCCGCGCTCGTACAGGGCGGGCTCGGCGGTGTACAGGTGGTTGAGCGCCTTGATAAACGCCTGATGATGACGGTGGGTCTCGTACTCCTCGGTCAGGAACCACTGGATGGACTCGTAGTAGCGCCACTCAATAAACTGGCCGATCTCGTTGCCCATAAAGTTGAGCTTGGCACCGGGGTGCGTCATCTGGTAGAAAGCCAGCGTGCGCAGGCCGGCAAACTGGCGCCACCAGTCGCCCGGCATGCGGCCGATCAGCGAGCACTTGCCATGCACGACCTCGTCGTGGCTAAGCGGGCAGATAAAGTTCTCGGTAAAGGCGTACATGATGGAGAACGTGAGCAGCCCGTGGTTGCCGGGGCGCCACGGAAAATCGGTCTGCATGTAGTGCAGGGTGTCGTTCATCCAGCCCATGTCCCACTTGTAGTGGAATCCCAGGCCGCCGTCTTGCGGCGGGTAGGTCACGAGCGGCCACGCAGTGGATTCCTCGGCCATCATCATCACGTCGGGGTAGTGTGCCTCCACGGCGCAGTTGACCTGACGGATAAACGCGCTGGCGTCCAGGTCCTCCTCGGTACCGTACTTGTTGAACTTCTTTTGACCCGGATCGTCGATGCCAAAGTTGAGGTACAGCATGCTGGACACGCCGTCCATGCGAATGCCGTCAACATGGAAGTTCTCGAGCCAGTACAGCACGTTGGAGACCAGGAAGGAGCGCACCTCGCCACGGGCGAAGTCGAACTTATGCGTGCCCCAGTTGGGGTGAATCTCGTGCTCAAAAAGCATATGGCCGTTAAAGGTGGCAAGGCCGTGGGAGTCGGCGCAAAAACCGCCGGGCACCCAGTCCATGATCACGCCGATGCCTGCCTCGTGGCACGCATCGATAAAGTGCATGAGCTGCTGCGGGTCGCCATAGCGCGACGTGGCGGCATAGTAGCCGGTCGTCTGGTATCCCCAGGAGCCATCGAAGGGATGCTCCATAAGCGGCATGACCTCGATATGCGTGTAGCCCATGTCGCGCACGTAGTCCACGAGCTCCACCGACAGGTCGTCGTAGGTGTAGAACTTGCCGCGCTGCGCGGGGAAGGGGTCCATGGGACCGGGATAGTTGCCGTACTCGTCCGGCTCGCCCTGCGGCGCATCGCCGTGGCGCTTCCACGAGCCAATGTGCACCTCGTAGATGTTGAGGGGCTGCGACATGTGGTTATGGCCGGCGCGGCGCTTGAGCCACGCGGCGTCGTTCCACTGGTAGCCGTCGATGGTCCACAGCACGCTCGCCGTTCCCGGAGGGCACTCGGCCTTAAAGGCGTAAGGATCGGCCTTGTAGAGCTTTTCACCCTCGTTGGTCTCGATAAGGTACTTATAGAGCTGGCCCTGCTCGGCGCCAGGAATAAAGCCTTCCCAAATAGCGCTCGTATGCACGGGCACCAGCGGGTTGGCTTCTTCATCCCAGTCGTTAAATTCGCCAATGACGTGGACGCTCTTTACATCGGGCGCCCAAACGCAAAAGCGCCAGCCGCGCGTACGGTTCTGCGTGTCGGGGTGCGCGCCCATCTTTTCCCAGCTGCGCTCCCACGTGCCGATGCCAAATAGATAGACATCGTCCTTGGTGAGCTCCGGTGCGTGCGGGGCGGCTTTACGGGTTGCGGGCTTTTTAGCCGTTGGCTTTAGCTTTGTATCGCTCACGTTTGATCCCATCATGACGCGGCAGCGTGTTGCCTTGGTGACTAGATGCGAAAGGTCCAAGGCTGCACGAATCGAAGGGACGGCGATAGTTCTATGATTCGTTCCACCTCGCGTGCTCGGTGGAACTTTCGGCAGAAACTACGATAACACCTGTACGTTACTTTTATGAAGGAAAGTGGTTTTAGGGCGGCGTTTAATCGGTAAGCGCCATGTTTAGACCACTGACAGAATTACCGTGGTAAAACTCTTGACAGTTTTACCAAATAGGGTTTTTAGATTGTTAGCTTGACGTTTGGTAAAACGTTTTTAGCAGGATGTTTACCATTTGACATCGAAAGGTTCGTTTATGTCCCAGACCGCCGCCCCCAACGTTGCTTTTATTTTCGATTGCGACGGCACACTGGTTAATAGCACCCCCGTTTGGGCCTATGCCCAGCCCGAGTTATTGCACCGCCACGGAGTTGACGTGACGGTCGACGATTTTGCCCAGTTTGAGCATTTGTCGCTCGAGGACGAGTGCCAGGCCTACCACGACACCTGGGGCATTGGCGCAAATGGCGAAGAGCTGTATCGCGAGCTGAGCGACATCCTCATCGATGGCTATTCCAAGGTGCCGCCGCGCGAGGGGCTCCTGGCATTTTTGGAGCAGGCGAAGGCGGCGGGCATTTCCATGTGCGTTGCCACGTCTACGCCAGCCGAGCTGGTGCAGTCCACCCTCGCGGGCGCAGGGCTCGACGCATACATGGAGTTTGTTACCACGACGGGCGAGGCAGGGCGCTCCAAGCAGTTCCCCGATGTGTACGAGTTGGCGCTGCGCCGCCTGGAGGAGCGTCATGGGCACAGGTTTGAGCGCGCCTGGGTGTTTGAGGACGCCGTTTTTGGCCTAAAGAGCTCTGGGGTCGCTGGCTTTAAGCGCGTGGGCATCTATGACCCGCACGGCCGCATGAAGCGCGACGAAGTGCGTGGCAACTGCGATATCTTTATCGACAGCTACGAGGAGCTTGACCTTGCCCGTGTGCTTACTTTTGAGGGATAGGCGAGGGCTGTGGTTTGTAAGGCATTAGTGGTCTGCGGCTCGCCCGTGGTGGCGAGCGCGGATCTGTTGCGTAGGCTAGCAGGGGAGTGCGACCACGTCATCGCTGTGGACCGCGGCCTGGATGCTCTGCTGGGTGCCGGTTTGAGCTGCGACGTATATGTGGGGGATGCCGACACGGTGAGCGACGCAGGCCGCGCGCTGGTCGATGCCGCCACCGACTTTGAAGTTGAGCGCCACGACCCGTACAAGGACTATACCGACCTGGCACTGGCGCTCGATTCCGTCCGACGCCGCTGGCCGGGTGCCGAAGTGGTTGCGACCTGCGCCACGGGCGGCCGTCCCGACATGGCCCTAAGCGTCCTAGGTCTACTATCCAGCTACAAAGAGGCCCCCGTCTGGATTGCCGAGGACGCGACCACAGCTCGCATTCTGCACGAAGGCGAATCCTGGACCATTGAGGGCGCCGAGGGCAAGACGTTCTCCATCATCGCCATTGCCCCCAACACCGAGGTAAGCGAACACGGCCTAGAGTGGGAGCTAGACCACAGCCCCCTGGACCTGTTGGCGGACACAGGCATCAGCAACGTCGTCAGGTCAACAGCCACGATCCAAGTCCACACCGGCACCGCCATCGCTTTCCTATATCAATAGGCATTTAAAGTCTGACTCAAAAAAGTCCTTGCACGCCGCGTCAACTTCCCCTATAGTATGTCCTCGTCACGGGGGCGTAGCTCAGCTGGGAGAGCGCTTGACTGGCAGTCAAGAGGTCAGGGGTTCGATCCCCCTCGTCTCCACCATCGTGAATCAAAACCACCCCTAAAAGGGGTGGTTTGCTCTTAGGGTATAACCCTTGGATTTCCGGCACGCGTCTAAAGGCGCCGGCCCTCACGGGGTTCGGGCCGCGCTGCAGATTGACCCGTGGCGGGCCGGTCAAACCGGCGCTATTTGCGCCCCGGCCCCCTATCGAAGGGGTCCTCGTACTCCTTGACGCTCAGCCGGTCGAGCGCGATGTCGGCCTTCTCCTGCTCCCGGATGTACTTCGCGATCGTGGCCTCGTTCAGACCGACGGTGGACACGTAGTAGCCCTCGGCCCAGAACTTCCTGTTGCCGAACTTGTACTTCATGTTCGCGTGCTTGTCGAATATCATCAGCGAGCTCTTCCCCTTCAGGTAGCCCATCACGCTCGACACGCTGTACTTCGGCGGTATCGCCAGCAGCATGTGGACGTGGTCGGGCATCAGGTGCCCCTCGATGATCTCTATCCCCTTGTACTGGCAGAGCTTCCTGAAGATCTCCCCAAGGTCGGACCTTATTTGGTTGTAGATGACTTTGCGCCTATACTTCGGCGTGAACACGACGTGGTACTTGCACATCCACTTCGTGTGCGACAGGCTGTAGGCCTTCTGGGCCATACGCCACCACCGCCCTCTCGACTCGGATTCCTTGCGGCCTGAACAATCGCAAGTGTCCGGCGAGGGGGCGGCTTTGTGAAGCCGTTTGGCCCCACCCGCATAGCGGGTGGTTTCTGATGCGGCGCGCTACGCGCCCCGCACAGGCTAAAGCCTTTAATGCAAAGGCCTTCGGAATTCCGAAGGCCTTTTTTCATGCCAAAATTCCTCGCGCTATTACCCCACATCCACACAAACAAAAAGTTGCACAATTTATTCCCATATCTGTACATAGTTTGTTATCCAAACGCAATTACCAGTGTAGCTCGCTGCTCCAGTTGGGCTTCAGGAACGCTTCCAATAATTGCCAGCACCCCAATAACCTGCGCCAACGTGAACAACATCCCAAAACAACCCCCTTAAGCACGTCAAATGAACGATATGTTGTCCAACGCAGCCCAAATCAGTTTCACTAACAGCTTGTGCTAGGATACCTAACGTTACATGAGTTCAACTGTGCTCACGGCCTCAGCAAGCCACAAAGCGCAGGGTCGATCAGCATCCGGCCGTAACGGCGGTGCCAGAAACACCACGAGCTCCAATATCGATTGCCATGCACGTTTTGTACTTGCTTTTGTGGCTATTTATTAGTTTGCTTTAGGTAGTGCATTAAGTTGTTATGGCATACCACAGCAGTCCTATAGCTGGCTGCGTGCGGTCCAGTTTTGCACCCGCTTGACTGGCTCGCACGCAGCCAGCTGGGGACGCGGTCATTTTGCGATACACATCCGCGTCTCTAGCAACTGCACTTATACATACCGTTCACGGTGAGGCAGAGCCACGTGCTTGTCTAACTGGGCTCAGGGTTTGAATATGGAGCGCCTTCGCGCACAAGCGCCCTGGCGAAGCCATACCCAAACCCCGTGAGCCACACGTAAGACAGCAAGGGGGTGGTGCTCGTGTGGTATGTAATCCAGGTCATTAACGGTCGCGAAGACGTAATGCGCGAGCGCATTGAGCGTATCGTGCCGGCTGGTACCATGCAGGAGCTCTTTTATCCCCAATTTCAAACCGAGATCAAAGTACACGGCGAATGGGTCAGTACGACCAAGCCGCTCTTTCCCGGTTATCTTATCTGCGATACGGCAGATCCCCGCTCCGTGCAACAGTATCTGCTACGCATGGACGACTTTGCCCGGGTGTTATCACAGGACGGTCAGTTTGTGCCGCTGGCAATAGAAGAGGTCCAACTTATTGGCGGCTTTACGCATAGGGGAGACCGCGTGGTGCCCATGAGCGAGGCCCTAAAAGACGGTGACAAGGTCGTAGTGACGGCAGGTCCGTTGCTGGGCCACGAAGGCCTTATCAAAACCATTAACAGACGCAAGAGCACTGCTTATTTGGAGCTCGACCTGTGCGGCCGACGCGTAACCACCCGCGTTGGCCTTGCCGTGCTTTCGGCCGAGCAGCGCGTCATGCGAAACCTTAAAAAGGCGATTGCCTAGCTGCAGGCGACTGTTTAACGGAACAGGGAGGATCCTCGGAGGCGGGGACGTAGTGTTGGAAGAGAACGTGTCGGATAAAACTCAATATACAACGGATGCGCCCGCGGGGGCGGCACTGATTGCTCAGGCCATGGACCGGCGTGAGGGCGCCGGCCGCTACAGGGCCATGCAATCCATTATGGACTGGGATCGCTCGCGCCTTGCCTACCGCACCGCTAAGCGCGCGTTCGACATCGTGTTCAGCGGCTGCGTGCTGGCTGTCATCGCCGTACCCAGCCTTGTGCTCGCCGCGGCCATCCGCCTTGAGAGCGAGGGCAACCCGTTCTACAGCCAGATCCGCGTGGGCCAGACCCACCGTGACGGCAGCCTGTCAACCTTCCGCATGTGGAAGTTCCGATCCATGTACAGGGACGCCGACGAGCGCCTCGCCGAGCTCAGGGAGCAGAACGAGATCGCCGGCGCCATGTTCAAGATGAGGGAGGACCCCCGCGTCACCAAGATCGGCAGGTTCATCCGCAAGCACTCCATCGATGAGTCCCCGCAGTTCCTCAACGTGTTCATGGGGCAGATGTCCGTGGTGGGCCCGCGCCCGCCGCTGCCGAATGAGGTCGCAGAGTATACGGAGTACGACCTGCAGCGTTTGGCTGTGAAGCCGGGGATCACCGGCTGGTGGCAGGTCACTGAGCGCAACTCGACGGGATTCGACGGCATGGTCCGTCGCGACCTGGAATATATCGCCAATCGGGGCGTTTTCTTCGATTTGAAAATAATCCTACTCACTGTGATTGAGGTTGTCAGCGGAAATGGCGCTTGCTAAAGAGACTAGATGGAAATACGAAGACGCCAGTTCAAGGGTTGATCTTCCTGGGCGAGTCGAAGTCCTGGGCGCCCCCGTTGACCCCTGGACGATGGAGCAGACCGTCGAGGCGACCGACGCGCTCATCAAGGAGGGGCGCTTCGCCCACCTTATCGGCGTGAACGCCGACAAGCTGCTGCAGATGCGCGACGATCCAGAGATGGACGCATGCGTGCGCCGATGCGAAATCGTGAATGCCGATGGTGCGTCCATGGTCATGGCCGCCAAGAAGCTGGGCGTGGACCTGCCCGGACGAGTGGCCGGCATCGACCTCATGTGGGAGCTGTGCGGGCTGGCCGAGCGCGAGGGGCACAGGGTCTACCTGCTGGGCGCCAAGGCCGAGGTGGTCGCCGAGACTGCCGAGGTACTGTCCGAGAGGTATCCCAATATGGTCCTCGCGGGCTACCGTGACGGCTACTTCGGCAACGACGAGTTCGACGCCGTGATATCCGAGGTTGAGCAGACTAAACCCGACATCGTTTTCGTGGGCATCACCTCGCCCAAGAAGGAGCGCCTTATCGAGCGTTTCCGCGAGTTGGGCGCCAAGGGCGCCTTCGTGGGCGTGGGCGGCTCGTTCGACGTCGTCTCCGGCAACATCCCGCGAGCGCCGATGTGGATGCAGCGCGCGAACCTGGAGTGGCTCTTCCGCATGATGCAGGAGCCCAAGCGCCTGGTGAAGCGCTATCTAGTCGGTAACACCCGTTTCTACATGCTTCTCCGCAAGGAGTCAAAGAGGAGCAAGGCCAATGTCTAAGAAGAAAGTAATGCTCGTCTTCGGAACCCGACCGGAGGCGATCAAGATGTGCCCGCTCGTCAACGAGCTGAAGGCGCGCACGGATGAGTTCGAGACCGTCGTGACCGTGACGGGCCAGCACCGCGAGATGCTCGACCAGGTGCTGCGCGTCTTCGGTGTGGCTCCCGACTACGACCTTGCGATCATGAAGCCGGGCCAGACGCTGTTCGACGTGACGTGCGACGTGCTGCTCAAGCTCAGGGCCGTCCTCGAGGACGAGAGGCCCGACGTCGTCCTGGTCCACGGAGACACCACGACCAGCTTCGCCGCGGCGCTCGCGTGCTTCTACCTGCAGATCCCCGTGGGTCACGTCGAGGCGGGCCTGCGCACGCACGACATCTACAGCCCCTGGCCGGAGGAGTTCAACCGCCAGGCCGTCGACATCGTGAGCGAGTACTACTTCGCCCCCACGGAGGCGAGCAAGCAGAACCTGCTCGACGAGGGCAAGCCCGAATCCAAGATCTGGGTCACCGGGAACACCGGCATCGACGCCCTGCGCACCACCGTGCGCGAGGGTTACGCCCACCCCGAGCTCGAGTGGGCGGAGGGCTCCCGCCTCATCCTAATCACGGCGCACCGCCGCGAGAACCTCGGCGAGCCCATGCACCGCATGTTCCGCGCCATCCGCCGCGTGATGGAGGAGCACCCCGACACCAAGGCGATCTACCCCATCCACATGAACCCGCTCGTCCGCAAGGCGGCGCACGAGGAGCTCGACGGCTTCGACCGCCTGCACATCATCGACCCGCTCGAGGTGCTCGACTTCCACAACTTCATGGCGGCAAGCCACCTCATCCTCACCGACTCCGGCGGCATCCAGGAGGAGGCGCCGAGCCTGGGCAAGCCTGTGCTCGTCATGCGCGACACCACCGAGCGCCCCGAGGGCGTAGCAGCCGGCACGCTGAAGCTCGTGGGCACCGAGGAGGACGTGATCTACCGCGAGTTCAGTCGTCTGCTCAGCGATCAGGCCGAGTATGAGGCGATGAGCCATGCTTCGAACCCCTACGGAGATGGTCATGCGAGCGAGCGGATCGGCGATGTGTTGGAAGGTAGGTCGCGATGATTCGGGTCCTGCACATCATTCAACAGCTAGGGCCCGGAAGGGGCGGGGTGAGGACCTTCGTCTCCACGATGCTCGATTGCCCGGCTCCCGATATCGAGCAGAGCGTGCTGTCGGTGGGAAGAGTCGAAGGGGACAGGTTCGGAGAGCGATTCTTCGGTCCTCTAATCGATAGCTACAGCCCGCTACTGGTTGGCACTCTGGGGGCGAAGCGCCTTGGCGCTTTTCTATCGAAGCACAGTTTCGACATCGTTCAGATTCACACGAACAATGCGCTCGGCTTCGTCTTCGCCTCTGAGGCCAAAAAAGCCGGAGTTCCCTCGCGCATCGTGCACTGCCATAACAGCGCGCTTGGCAGCACCTCGCGTTTGAAGAATATGGTCAACGTGGCCATGATTGAGAGGTTTCTCCCGTCGGCGAGTGAGCGCTGGGCATGCAGCGAGGTCGCAGGTGAATATCTCTTTCAGGGCGCTGGCTATGCCTTGGTGCACAACGGGGTCGATTCCGATAAATTCCGATTCTCGTCCTCTGACCGAGCTGCCGTTAGACATCGGCTTGGGATCCCGGGCAATGCCACCGTCATAGGGTTTGTCGGGGCAGGCATTCCTGCGAAAAACACCCTGCGCGCCCTCGATATCTTCAATCAGCTGCGCTCCAGTGAGGCCGATTACCGCCTTCTGCTCTTCGGCCAAGCCGAGGAACTTCCCCTTGCGAAGGAGAAGGCGGCCAAATTGGGGCTGAGCGAATCGGCGGTTTTCATCGGTACCGTTGACGATATCTGGAGGTACTACAGCGCCATGGATGCGCTGCTTGCCCCCTCTTTCCACGAGGGGCTACCGATTGCCTTCATTGAGGCCCAGGCAAATGGACTGCCCATCCTCAGCTCTGACGCGGTTACCCAAGAGGCCGATCTGACGGGCCTTCTCAAGCGCGCAGCACTTTCGCTTTCCGACAAGGAGTGGGCCGATCTGCTGAAAGCCTGCGCCGGCAAAAGGGAACTCACTGCCGAGGCGGACTATGCTCCGTTTCTCGATAAAGCGGGTTACACCACGCGGTCGCTCTACAAGCAGCTCTCTGATCGCTATAGAAATATGACTAAAGGGGCGTAATATGCCGACTGAGTATTTATCCATGCAAGAGGTGAAAGCTGCCGAGCTGCGCCTCCTTCGCATTTTCGACTGCTATTGTCGAGAGAACAATCTGCGATATTCAATGGGTTCCGGCACTCTTCTCGGTGCGGTTAGGCACAAGGGGTTCATTCCCTGGGATGATGATATCGATGTCGTCATGCCCGTTGAGGACTACAGGAAGTTTCTGGCTGGCTTCGCCTCCCGTGCTGGAGCGGAGCAATCCCATGTTGGGCTTGCCAGTCAGCTGAACCTTAAAGGTTCAGCTGCAATTCCTTTTGAAAAACTGGTGGATACCAGCATTGAGGTAAAGTCTGCATTCATTGCTGAGGGAATCCGCGAATATGTGTGGATCGATATCTTTCCGATTGTTTCTTTCGAATGTGAAGCCGAAGCCAGCAAGGCCTGGGATGCAGCAGTTCGATATAAGTACCTGTTCCAAGCATCAAGATGGAGCTCGGGACAGCCAGGAGTTGCTGGCTGCTTCAAAACCGTCTTCGGCGCGTTTGCCAGGCACACCCCTCTGCAACAGTGGGCTCTCGGTAAGCTAAGAACGATGACGGATAACGGTTGCTTTTCGACTATCGGCACTGCCGCCAATCTGGCTTGGGCGGTCAGCCAGTCGCTGGAGGTTTTCCCCGCAAGCCTGTTTAGCAACTTGGTTGAATACGAATTCGAAAACGAACGGTTCTTTGGCTTTAAGGATGCGGATCGCTATCTCTCGATAATGTACGGGGACTATATGTCACTTCCGCCTGTCGACAAACGAATTGCGCATGAGCTGAAGGCATGGCGCGTCAACGCTTCCAGCGACTTCGGGTCCACGAGCAGCGGAAGCACCGATGAATAGGATTGCTAAGGCTCTTAAATGGGGCGCCTCCGCCCTACGGGTGCTAAGGGTGCGCATTGTGGCCGGAAATCGGCTCAAGATCGCCTCAGGCAAACCATTGTACCTGGGCAAGGGCACACGGTTGATTTTGGGCGAGGGCGCCTCCCTCAGCATCGGTGCGGGCGTTTATTTGAGCCCCGAGTGCATCGTACAGGTCAATAAAGGCGCAACTTTAGTACTGGAAGACGGCGTCTACATGAACGAGGGCTGCCGAGTGACGGTAGTCGAATCCGCCCGCATCGGCGCAGACACGCTCTTTGGTCCTAATGTCCAGATTTACGACCACGACCACGAATTCGATCGCAGGGGGGGGGTTAGCTCGAAGTTACTCCACGCGCCGGTTTCGATCGGTCATCGTTGTTGGCTTTGCGCTAATACGGTCGTTACGCGCGGCTGCTCGATTGCGTGCTGCTCTCTTGTTTCAGCGAACTCTGTTGTCACGCGCGACCTTAACGAAGCGGGCGCTCTGTACGCCGGGGTGCCCGCTCGGTTGATTAAGAGATACGACTAGAAGGCCTATTTAAACGTGGATCAAAATCTGAAATTAACCTTAATCGTGCCCGTGTACAACGTTAGACGCTATCTTGAACGGTGTGTCTGCTCCATTCTGGAACAGTCGTACTCGGTGTTCGAGGTACTGCTCATCGACGACGGGTCGACCGACGGGTCGGGCGAGCTGTGTGATCGACTCTCCTTTGAGAACGATCGCGTGCGGACAGTGCATAAGGAGAACGCAGGGCTTGGTTTCGCGCGTAACACGGGACTCGATAATCTGCTTCCAGAGACCACACATGTTATGTTCGTTGATTCCGACGACTGGCTCGAGTCCAACATGGTCGAGACTTTCGCCCGCGCCATCGAGGACACAGGAGCGGATTGTGTTCTGGGTGGGTTCACCAAGCGCGACGGAGAGGGAAACCCTCAGTTCGAGTTTAAGCTCGAGGATGCCGTGTGGGAAGGTGAAAGACTGGCGAAGAGGCTCGTCCCCCGCGTGTGCGGCAGCGCGCCCGAGGCGTCCGACTCGATTCCAATGTCGGCATGTTCGTCTATATTCGCAAAGTCGAACATAGACGAACATGCTCTGCGCTTTCCCTCAGAACGCGAGGTAATCAGCGAAGACTTCGTCTTTAAATACAGGTACCTCCTGACTTGCAACAAGGTGGTGACGACGAGTTGCGTGGGATATTCGTACCGCACGAATCTCTCGTCACTCACCACTTCTTATAGACCGGATCGCTTCGACGCTTGTCTGTTCTTCTACGACTACGCCCTTCGACTTGTGGCAGGCTCGCCTTCGGAGGCGGAATGCGTTTTGAGATTAAAAAAGACCTTATTTATCAATATGAAGATGTGCATCTCGCAGGAAGTGCCTCGCGTAAGCGGCAAGAGCCGACGCGAAGCCTGCCGTGCCATACGAAATATGGCGGGCGACGAACGCCTGCTGAAAGTGATTAATGACTACCCATGCGAGAGACTCGGCTTTAAGCAGAAGGCCTTCGTGCAGTTGCTGAGGCACCAGGCCGCAAACGTTCTCTACATGGCTGCGGTTAAGGGGGTCATCTAGATTGGAGACGCGAACATGGCTTTGAGAGACGTGGTGAGGAAGGTTTACAACAAGCTTCTCGTGAACAACGAGGGGTACTTGAAGTACCTGCGTTCATGCGGTGTCACTATTGGCGAGGACGTCACGTTCCATTGCCCCGGT
This sequence comes from Collinsella sp. CLA-AA-H302, assembly GCF_040093305.1. Taxonomy (NCBI): domain Bacteria; kingdom Bacillati; phylum Actinomycetota; class Coriobacteriia; order Coriobacteriales; family Coriobacteriaceae; genus Collinsella; species Collinsella sp. CLA-AA-H302. Next base: position 6,923 of record NZ_JBBNJW010000001.1, on the reverse strand, counting down.
GACACACGTGTCGACATCACCGACCCACACCTTCTGACAATCGGCGACCACGTTAACCTCACGGGGCCCATTACTATCCTTACCCATGACTACGGCTGGTCAGTAGTCAAGGGCAAGACGGGCGAAATTCTGGGCAACGAGAAACCGGTCACCATCGGCAACAACGTCTTCGTCGGGTGGGGCGCCACCATCCTTTGCGGCACGACTATCGAGGACAACGTGATTATCGGCGCCCATGCTGTGGTGAGCGGTCATGTCGAGGGCAATTCTGTTTGGGGGGGGGTGCCCGCTCGGCGAATCTGCTCATTGGAGCACTATCGGGAGAAGAGAGCCGCAGCGCAGGTCGAAGAAGCCAAGGAATACGTGCGGAGATTCCGTTCAGGGTGGGGCCGCAATCCCAAGCCCGAGGAGATTCGTGAGTACTTCCCGCTATTCGCAGACCCCGAGCATCTCTGCGGTGTGCATAGGTCGCAGGCGAGCTTGATGGGGACGTGGGATGAGAGCCTAAAGTGGATGAAGAGCGCTAAACAATACGAGGATTACAACGACTTCATCGATGACTGTAAATAAAGCACGATCATCCCGCGCTTTCAGAAAGGATGAAATGTCAATAGATAAATCGGTGCGGAAAATGAGTGTCCGTCTGACCGTCGATGAATTCGCATTCATCGTCAGCATGGGCATCGCGCTTAACACTCAGGTAGCGGGTTACGATATCCCGAATGTTGTCGTATACGGGATATCCGTTTTTTGGATCGTCGTTGCTTTATCAAGGACCGTTTCTACTAGCGGCCCTCTCAACCGAGGGCTTAAGCCACTTGGAATAAGGTTCGCACTGCCAAAAATGCTGATTCTGCTGTATTCCTACTTTCTATTTGTTACGGGCCTATCATCCTCGGGGCACCCAGGGGGTTTCAATCAGTTCATTGCTGTTGCACTCCCAATCGCGTCTGTTTATCTATATGGCAAAAAGACCATCGATCTTGTCTTTTATTCATGCCTCGTCTCGTTTCTTTTTGTTGTTCCGTATACGTGCATGATTGCGGGTATTGGTTGTCTAATCGCACCCATTGAAGCTATGTTTAATTCTTTGGCGTTCAACCCATTCGAAACGCATCAGTTTACCTTCACTGCTGCCTTCTTGTCGGTTTATTACCTCTTGATCGATTGCGAACGGGGGAGGGGAATCAAATCAATTGCGTCTCTTACAATGTGCTTCATGGGTTTTAAGCGAATTGTCCTTCTTGCGATCGTCGTGGTTGTTGTGGTCCACGTTATTCATAGTCATTTAGGGAAGAAAGCCGGGGCGCAGATTTACTCGGCTGGTTTGTTTTTACTGGCAGTCTGCTGCTTCGTCTTTGTCGTGCTGTTGTATAACGGCTTCATCTCTAGCTGGATGTCGGGCCACTCTCTAAATGTAATGGGTAGAAACTACTATTGGCAGGTTACCGTTGACAATAGTGTGTTTAGCCCTCTCTATATCGGTGCGGGTGTCAACTCGCTTACGCATTTATTTACGACAACTTATTCTTACCTGCATGTCGGAGGAGTCCATTGCGACATCCTTAAGTATTACTATGAAATTGGTTTTTTCGGATTTCTTTGCTGGCTCGGATATTTTCTTGTCTATCTCCCGGCTTGGATTCACAAGGTGTGCGACGAGGAAACCTTCAACGCGTATGTTCTGATCACCCTATTCATGTTCGTCCTATTTTTTACGGACAACGTCGATATTTATTACGGATCGCAGCTCTTGTTCGCCGCAATCCCCATGGTTATTTGGGTGAAATCACACTCCTCTTTAGAAGAGGGGGGCGAAAATGGGACGGTATAAATATCTGTTAAAAAACGTTGGGCTTCTTACAATCAGCAATTTTGCAACCAAATTGCTGAGTTTCTTCCTGGTTCCGTTATATACAAGCGTCCTCACGACTGGCGAGTACGGTACCTATGACGTCTTCTATACGACTGTCGGGGTTCTACTGCCAATTGTTACTTTAAATATTCAAGAGGGCGTGCTTAGATTCTCTTTGGAAAGGGACTATGACAGGGATGGCGTTGCTACGGTTGGATTCAGGTGCACCCTCTTAGGAACCTCTCTTGTAATGGTGGGGCTCTTAATCGTGAGCCGGACTGATCTATTTGAGCTCACCCCTTTGTATTTTTTTTACTTTCTATTGATGTTCGCGTCGCAGGCCTTTTCGGGACTATTGCTCTTTTATGCGCGTGGAGTTGATAAAATAGCCGATTTATCCATCTCTGGTGTCCTCGGATCGTTCATTACGATTGTGCTTAACGTCGTCTTGCTCGTTCCCCTTAACATGGGGCTTGATGGCTATTTTCTCGCCAATATCCTTGGCCCACTTAGTCAATTAATTTTCCTAGTTATCAAGACGGGAATCCTAAAACATATACGGCTCTTTTCTGCATATAAATTAGAGACTAAAGAGCTTATTGTCTATTCGCTCCCACTTGCCGCCAACAGCATTGCCTGGTGGGTGACGAGCGTCTCTGACCGCTACGTTGTCATATTCTTCTGTGGCTTGGCGGCAAATGGTATCTACTCAGTCGCCTCCAAGATCCCTTCGATTCTGAGCATCTTACAAAATATCTTCAGTCAAGCCTGGACCCTCTCGGTCGTAAAAGACTACGACCCTGATGACAGCAATGGGTTCTTTGCCCAGACCTATTCAATTTACAACTGCATGCTCACCATTGTCTGTTCTGCGATCATCGTTTTAGATAAGGTATTTGCCCGCTTTCTTTATGCGAACGATTTTTTCATTGCTTGGCAGTACGTCCCCTGGCTGACGATTGCGATTATCTTCGGCGCTCTCTCAAACTATCTCGGCGGTTTTTTCACCGCCGTGAAAGACACCAAGAGCTTTGCAACATCTTCTGCTGCCGGAGCGATCACCAATCTTGTGCTGAACCTCATTTTCGTTCCTTTCTTTGGTCCTATGGCAGCCGCTATTTCCACAACGATTTGCTATGTGGAAGTTTGGATTCTCAGACTCGTTCGTGCCAAGCGCTACGTGAGGATCCGCATCAATCTTGTGCGTGATGTCGCCACTTACGCTCTTTTGATAGCTCAGTCCCTCACCCTTCTTTTAGTTACTGATGAGATAGGTATGTATGCGCTCTTGTCCGCACTTTTTATCGTCGTCGTTGTTCTCTACGCGAAGGACCTTGTCGGTGTGACGAAGAAGTTGTTTTCGATAAAAGGAGTTAGGTGATCGTAATGCCTTTAACTGAAGTCATAAAAAATACGGCTAAGCCAATTTGGTTTAGTATTAAAGATATTCCCGAGGCACCGAAACGGCTCGATGGAGTTCTACTTTCTCGCAAGGCTGAGATCGATTATCGAAAAGTAGTTCTTATATGCAACATGGGCCGTGGCTACTTATGCAATCCGAAATATATTTCCGAGGCGTTGAATAGACTTTATCCTGGTAAATTCGACCTCGTTCTTCTGTTGAACGAACCTCAAGACGATATCCCTTCTTACGTTCGCCAAGTTGCCTACGGGAGCCATCAAGCTCGTTACGAGTTGTCGACTGCAAGATTCTGGATAGACAATTGCCGTCGATCGAAGAACGTTCCAAAGCGGAAAGATCAAATCTACATTCAGACCTGGCATGCTTATCTTTCGCCTAAACGCGTTGAGGGAGACGTTGCCGAGCACCTTCCCTATGAATATGTTCGCGATGCCAAGCGAGATGGAAATGATACGGACCTGATGTTCGCAGACAATCGCCTCTATGAGGATGTCTATCGAAGGGCGTTTTGGTACAGCGGGCCTATTGTTAGGTGCGGTAATCCTAGGAACAGGCCTTTGGTTCTAGGCGATGACGTAGCTCGAAGAAAAGTCCGTGATATTCTGGGAATTCCTGAGGATGAATTACTTTGCGTCTATGCTCCCACTTTCAGGCGTAACGAAGAGATGGATGCCTACCGCTTTGACTATGATGCTTTAATTCATGCGCTAGGCGAAAGGTTCGGACGTAAGTTTACATTCGCTTATCGCTTGCATCCGAATATTGCAAAATTGCACAGGCCCGATTTCTTGCAAAAGAATGCAGATGCCAGCTTCTATAAAGACGCCCAGGAGCTTCTTTCAGCTACAGATGTGCTTCTAACCGACTACTCATCTATCATGGAGGATTTTATGCTTACGGGCAGGCCTGGATTCATTTATGCCCCTGATGTTGCTTCTTATAGCGATGACAGAGGCTTCTATTACTCGCTGCAGGATCGCCCTTTCCCCGTTGCTCAAAATGAGGAGGAGCTTCTTTCGGAAATCTTGGGGTATAGCGAAGACGATCACAAGCGTGATGTTGAGCGATTTTCGGAGATGATCGGTCTAGAGGACGACGGGCGCGGCGACGAGGCAATTGCCAAAATCATTAATTCCTTGGCTACCCCGGGTGTGACCGTCGAAGAGGTGATTGGTCGTGGTTAAGGTCAACAAGTCCATTATCCTTGCCGCCGGCAAGTCTTCTCAGTTCTTCCCGCCGCTGTACGACAAGCCCAAGGGGCTTTTCGAATACAGGGGCGAGGTGCTCATCGAGCGGCAAATCCGTCAGCTTCGCGAGGCGGGCGTCGAGGACATCGCCGTGGTTGTGGGCTACGAGAAGGAGCACTTCTTCTACCTCGAGGACAGGTTTGGCGTCGACCTGGTGGTGAGCACCCGCTGGGCAGACGAGTCGAACCTCTCGAGCCTGGACCTCGTTCGCGACCGCCTGGGTGGCTCCTTCCTGTGCTGCGCCGACCACTGGTACGCGGAGAACCCGTTCGTCGGCTTCGGCGGCGGGGACCGCTCCGTGCGCATGGTGCGCGAGCAGGGGGACGCCACGCGCGAGCTCGTCGCGGACGTCCGCACCGACGGGCGGCTGGCGAACCTCCGCTGCGGAGCCCCCTCGGGCACTTGCATGGTGGGCGCTGCCTATATCGCGCCCGAGTGGGCGGAGCGGTTCTTCGGGCTCTACGACCGCGAACGCGGGTACATCGGCGTCAAGGGCCTCCTGTGGGAGCAGTTCTGGGGCCGGCATGCCGACGAGCTGCCGCTCTTCGCCGTCGCCGCCCCCGAGGGCGTGCACGAGTTCGACAGCATGGAGGAGCTCGGCGAGGACGGCGTGCTCGCGAACGTGAGCCCCGCCGCAATCGCCAACATCTGCCGCCTTCTCTCGTGCGCGCCCGAGGAGATAACCCACATCAAGCCGCTGAACGCGGGCCTGACGAACGTCTCGTTCTCGTTCCACCTCAGGCACGAGAAGTACGTCTACAGGCACCCGGGCGTGAGCTCTTCCGCCCTGGTCGACCGCGACGCCGAGGTGGTTGCCGAGCGCACGGCGATGGAACTGGGCATCGACCCCTCCGTCATCGACATCAGCCCCGAGGGCTGGAAGCTCTCGCGCTTCGTGCCCTCTTCGCGCTCCTTTGACTACGAGAACCCCGCGGACCTCGCTGCGGGCGTGGGGCAAATCCGCGCGTTCCACGAGAGCGGGGCCTCCTGCGCGCTCGCGGTCGACCTCCTCTCCGAGGGCGACCGCCTGCTCGAGCTCGCCTCCCCGAGGAAGGGCGAGGCCGTGGGGCGCCTCGCCGGACTGAGGCGCAGCCTGGGCCGGGTATGGCACCACGTGGAGCTCGACGAGTGGCCGAGGGTGCTCTGTCACAACGACACGTACGCGGTCAACTGGATCGTCGGCGACGAGGGCCTTTGCATGATCGACTGGGAGTACGCGGGCATGAACGACCCGATGAACGACCTGGCGACCATGGTGGTGCGCGACGGGCTCTCGCGCGAGAAGGGCGACGAGATCCTGGCGCTGTACTTCGGGCGCGAGCCGAGCCCCGGGGAGAGACGCCACGCCTATGGCGTGTTCGCGCTGTGCTCCTGGTACTGGGTGTGCTGGTGCCTGTTCAAGGACACGCTGGGCGAGGACGGCTTCTTCATGCTGCGGAGCTGGCGCGCACTCAACCTCTACCTCCCGCTTGCGCTCGAGATGTATGGAGATAATTAGAGATGAACGTAGCGATAATACTAGCAGGCGGCCGAGGCACCCGGGTGGGCGCCGACGTGCCCAAGCAGTTCATAGAGGTCCTGGGGCGCCCCGTGCTGTCCTACACCATCGAGAGGTTCCAGAACCACCCTGAGGTGGACGCGATAGAGGTGGTCTGCCGTAAGGGCTACGAGGACGAGCTGCGCGCCATCTGCGACGCCGGCGGCTTCGACAAGGTCCGCTGGGTGGCCGAGGGCGGCAGGGAGTTCCAGGACTCCGTCATCAGCGGCCTCAGGAACCTCGAGGGCGAGATCTCCGACGACGACCAGGTGCTCGTCCACTACGGCGCCAGCCCGTTCGTGTCCGACGAGGTCATCTCCGACGCGATACGCGTCTGCGGGATGCACGGCAACGCCAGCCCCGCGCACAGCCAGGTGTACCTGGCCGCGACCCCGGGCGACGGCGAGGGAACGAGCGAGTTCGTGGACCGCGACGAGGTCATGTGCCTGAACTCCCCGCAGGCGCTGCGCTACGGATACGCCAAGTGGGTCTACGAGGAGGGCGCCCGCCGCGGTCTTCTGGACAAGGTGGAGCCGCACACCACGAGCCTGATGTTCGCGATGGGGGAGCGCATATGGTTCTCCAAGGGCTCGACCGCGAACATCAAGATCACGACGGCCGAGGATCTGAGGCTGTTCAAAGGATGGATTCTGGCTGCGGATGATCTGGAGTGATTCCCTTCCTTGCCCGTCTTGGCCAGTATGTGCAGATTTTATTGAGCGTACGATTTCAATGGGTTTTCTTGAAGCTTTAAAATTCATGACCTTAAAACAAGGCTCTGTTAGTCGACGACATGTACTCGCTGCCCCAGATGCTGCTTTCGTACGACATCGTGTCCTCGATCGTTTCGGTGGCGCTGTT